>CANHPZ010000114.1 GCA_947462725.1 Flavobacteriales bacterium | reverse complement strand
ACTCTTTTCATGTGCACTTGATAGCGTGATTAAAGTGGCTAAAGTAAGAAATTGCAACCCATGATGTTCGCTGTGTATGCGAAAACAGGAAATGACTGAAATGTTGGAGCATATTTTCGG
Organism: Flavobacteriales bacterium; assembly: GCA_947462725.1. Taxonomy (GTDB): domain Bacteria; phylum Bacteroidota; class Bacteroidia; order Flavobacteriales_D; family Sanyastnellaceae; genus JAIBBG01. The sequence continues at coordinate 7,765 of CANHPZ010000114.1, read as the reverse complement.
TTATTTGTGCCCCTCAATCAAATAATCAAATTCGAATGAATAGGAAGCAGCAATGGGAACGGGATGGTTACCTTGTTTTGGATGGGTTTAATTCAGATTTGGCCTGCAATCAACTGATGAGTCGAGCCATGGAGTTAGCGAATGGTTGCGATCTGCGCGAGCATCCGTCCATTTTTCAAACGGCAAATCAGTCCAAAACCACTGATGATTATTTCCTCAATTCAGGTGACAACATTTCATTCTTTTTTGAAAAGGAAGCATTTGATGAGCATGAAGGCTTGCGTCAGAGTTTGTTCCATTCATTGAATAAAATCGGACATGCCATGCACGATGTTGATCCTCTTTTCAATGATTTTACACGCTCTCCGCAAATGAAGGCGCTTGCTGCGGAATTGGGATTGGCAGAGCAAGTCATTATTCAGAGCATGTTCATTTTTAAACACGCCAAAATCGGGGGTGTTGTTGACGTGCATCAGGATTCTACTTTCCTCTATACAGAGCCTCATTCATGCGTAGGATTTTGGTTTGCTTTGGAGGACGCAACGATTGAAAACGGCTGCATGTGGGCCAAACCGGGAGGACATCAAACGGCTTTGCGCAGCTGGTTCAAACGCTCCGAGCAAGGTGGAACAGAGATGGAAATCCTGGACGAATCTCCTTGGGACATGGAGGGTATGATTCCTCTTGAAGTGAAGAAGGGCGCCTGCATTGTGTTGCATGGCGCGCTGCCGCACTTTAGCAAACCCAATACAAGTGGCCGCTCACGTCAGGCTTATGCCATTCATACGATTGACCCAAAAGCACATTACCCCGAAACCAATTGGTTGGTTCGGGATATGAATACTTTGCGCCCAGTATGAACAAGTCATTGATATGCCGGATTGTATTGAGTTGGATATGCTGCGCAATGTGTTCGTGTGGAGATAGGCATCAAGCTATTCAAATTCCCGATGCAGCCGTAATGCGCACGTTGAGGCCACGCTACGCAGAGGGCTTCTCCATTGATTATTTAACCGACAGCACCAGGCGCATCGTAATGTTCAATTTGGATTCTCCCGGCGACACTTTGCAAGTGATCCGCTGGAAGCCGGAGCGCTTGAGCAACATTGCCAGCCTTTCGACCACACATGTTTCATTCATTCGCGCATTGGACCGATTGGAGGATTTGAAGGGAGTTGGATTTGCCGATCGATTGATGGACGCGGAAGCTAGTGCGCGTTTCAATAAAGGTCATATCGTTAATCTAACTTCGGGCAATGAGCTCGACCCGGAGGCCGTCTTTGAAGTGATGCCGCAAATGATATTTGTATATCCTTTTGGCACTCCGAGTTATGAGAAGTTCTTGCAGCGCGGCATTGGCTGCGTGCAGGTATCGGAGTATCTTGAACGCCATCCATTAGGCAGGGCAGAGTGGATTAAATTATTCGGCGTGTTTTTAAGTGAAGAAATCAAGGCCGACAGCATTTTTGCCGGAATAGTAAAATCGTATTTGCACTTGCGCGATAGCATCCAACAGACAACAACGCAAAGACCCATTGTTTTTACAGCCTCGATGGATGGTGATCGCTGGGCGGTTCCTTCAGCAAACAGTTTTATGGCTTCACTTCTTGGAGATGCCGGCGGCCGTTATTTATTCACCGACACTTCGGCTACCGGTAACCTGATTCTGCCATTCGAAACGTTTCTTACGGAAGCGGCAAAGGCCGATTATTGGGGTAAAATAATCTACCAGGCGAATCCATTGACTGTAGACGCAATTGTGGAGGGCGACTCACGCTTGAAAAGCCTTGGAGCCTATGCCAATCATCATGTCTTTTATTGCAATGCGCAGCAAACAGATTATCACGGACAGGCCATACTTGAGCCGCATATTTTGTTGCGCGATTTAAGTGCGATTTTACACCCAATAGATAGCGCAAATGCAACAGGCGCATATTTCAAACCATGGCTCATGTATCAGTGAGTTTTTTCTAGATTGCACACAATTATTAGCATGAGCAGTGTATACAGAGACGTCATAAAAGTGATGGACACCGAATCTTCGAAGGTGCAGAAGCCTTTCTTATTGTACCTTTGACAATAATGCTTTTCCAACCACGGTTTCACTTGTGTCTTTTGCTCTGCTTGAGTATGGCAAATTTTCTCGTTGGTCAGAACTACTCGTTGAATGGAAATGCTGTATCTGCAGGAGGAAATTGCATTACGATCACACCAAATTTGCTTTGGCAAAACGGATCGGTTTGGTATACGCAACAGCTGAATTTGACACAGCCCTTCACGTTGGAGTTTAACATGACCTATGGCTCGCAAGATGATAATGGGGCCGACGGAATGGTGTTCGTGCTGCAAACGGTTGGTCCTAATGCTATTGGTAACCAAGGTGCCGGGATGGGATTTGCCGGGTTTAATCCCTCTTTCGGAATTGAGTTCGATACCTACAACAATTCAGATATGGGTGACTTGTTTCCTGATCACGTCGGTTATCAGCGCGATGGCGACATTCAGCACAATGGCATCAATAATTTGGGAGGACCTGTTCCTGCCAGAGCAAACTCAGCCAATATTGAAGATGGATTGTCGCATAGTGTTAAGATTGATTGGAATCCGGGGACTCAACATGTCGATTTATACTTCGATTGCGCGCTTCGACTCTCTGCAACCGTGGATATGATCAACGCTGTGTTCAATGGGAATACGAATGTGTATTGGGGTTTTACGGGTTCAACCGGTGGGCTTTCTAATTTGCAAATGGTTTGTTTAGCCGAGGAGTATACCTTCGAAACTTCCGGCGAGGTTACTATTTGCCCCGGTGCTTCAACCACGTTAAATGCCAATGGAAATCCGCAAGGAACCTATATCTGGTCGCCATCTGCAGGTTTGATCAATCCGACGCTGCAGTCGGTAGTGGCTACACCGGCGGTGGCTACAAATTACTGTTGCACGTACACGGACGTTTGCGGAAATGCAACTACCTCTTGCGTTCAGGTGAATATTGAAAATCCTCCCGCAGTGAATGCCGGGTTGAATGATTCCTACTGTGAGGGCGAATCATATACGCTTGTTGGCGCGTGCAATCAAGCCGATGCGAGTGTGCTTTGGTCAACAGCGGATGGTAATTTCATTAGCGCTCAAGATGCCTTACAGGCAAACGTTGATGAGCCTGGAACCTACACACTAACGGCTACTTCTGCGCTGTCGTCGTGCGTGGCATCAAGCGATGTGGTAATTTCTGAAATCCCTCTCCCGCAACCTGTAATTGATTCGCCGGTGCTGAAGTGCAGTTACGATGAAGCGATTCTTGATATCGGCAATAATTGGGAGTCAATCTCGTGGTTCGATGGGAGCCAAAGCTCAACTTTGACAACCTCAGGAGCGGGTAGTTATGACGTTTCAGTAACAGAAAATGGATGTGATAATTCAGTTACTTACATCGTCAATGACGTTGTATTGCCTGATGTTGAACTCGGCCCGGAGCGTTTGATTTGCAGTGGAGATACGGCCATTATTAATGCCGGTGTGTCGGTGCTTTGGAATGGCTCTTATACAGGGCTTGTATACCGTGCCACCAGCACATCCGATATTGACGCCGAATATGAGCTGCAAGGATGCTATGAGCGCGACACGGTGCATGTCGAAGTTCAAATGCCCCCTATTATTTATCTGGGAGCAGATACTGTTTTCTGCGAAGGACAAACCTTTACCTTGGAGTCACCTCTTTCAGGTCAATGGCAAGATGGTTCATTCGGTCCGCTTTATGCGGCCGTGAATGCAGGCGACTATTCCATAGTGGTGCAGGAAGGTCCATGTATCGTAAGGGATTCCATTCGACTTGACATGCGCCATTTGCCATTTGTAGATTTGGGTTATGATCCAGTCTATTGCCTTGAAAATGTCTATGAAATTGGCGCTAGGACCAAGCATGCTGATTATTATATTTGGTCAACAGGTGATAGCACAGAGACAATTGATGTGGGGGAGGTTATCGATCTTCAACTGATAGTTGGGAATGTTTGCGGTACCAGTATGGATTCACTGCATGTAGCCTTTGAAGACTGCAGCGCTTTTGTGTATTTGCCAACGGCTTTCACACCCAATGGTGATGATATTAATGATGAATACTGGCCATCCGTAAAGAATGTGGATGCGTTTGATCTCAAGATTTTTGATTCCTGGGGTAATATGGTCTTTCATTCAACTGAGGCTTCAAAGCCTTGGTTAGGAGATGTAGCCGGTGGTGGTTATTTTGTTCCAAATGGTATCTATAACTATCTGGCATCCTATCGCACCGGTATAGGCAACGCTTTTGAACGAAGAGGTTTCATTCAGGTTATTCGTTAATCAACGAACCCTTATAGCTAGCACGTTTCAAGCGGTCATTAATGGCTCGGCCTAATCCATAGTCTGGAACAAATTCAGCAAGAATGATATCGTGATGATCTGCGTCGAGCTTGCGCATGGCGGCAAAGAGGTTACGCGCAGCTTCATGCAAATCGCCTGTTTCAGAAAGACGGATGTTGCGGAAGTTGTGAAAGCTATCCTTGAAACTTAAGATGCTGACGTTTTGGCCATGCTGGTGAAGGAGTTCGTGAATGTTGCCAACGACCAGAGGTTTTCGCGGAGCATAGTGTGAGTGCAGCATGCCGGGCGCCTTCGGTGAACTGGTGCTTAAGGCATTCACGTGTACCTCACCAATGAGTTCTTGAATGGCCTCAACGCTGGTGCCACCTAAGCGGAGAACCGTTGGAATTGGTTGGCTACAATCGATGATGGTGGATTCAACGCCAATGCGACATTCTCCTCCATCCAAGATATAGGGAATGCAATCGCCGAGTTGTTCATCAACATGTTGTGCAGAAGTAGGTGAGATGTAGCCAAATGGATTGGCGCTTGGGGCAGCCAAAGGAAAATCGAGTGTCCGCAGCAGCTCGAGCGTGAGCAGATGATCGGGCATGCGCACACCAACGGTATCCATTCCCGATGTCACGATGTGTGGTATACTTTCTCGCTTGCGCAGCACAATGGTGAGTGGTCCTGGCCACAATTTTTCCATTAGCATCTGTGCGGCAGCTGAAATGTCTGTAGCAAGCGCAGCAACATGTTCGGGTGATGCTACATGCACAATAAGCGGGTCGAAGTGCGGTCGATTTTTAGTTTCGAAAATTTGTACTACGGCGTCGGCATTGAGCGCATTCGCTGCTAATCCATAAACGGTCTCAGTAGGTATGGCTACCAACTTTCCTCGATTTAAGAACTCAGTAGCATCTAGAACGCTATTTGAAATCGTCGCTCTCATGTTGCAAAGATGCGAAAACCGGACGGAAGTCTATTGATTAACCTCAAAGCGTACGATGCTTTGATTCATGCGCAGCAGGTAGATGCCATTGGTTAGATTCGATGTGTTCAAGGTAATTGAAGAGGAATTGATGGATTGACGCATCACTTCTTTGCCCAGCACATCTGTTACAATCAATTCATGTCCCGATGGATTGGCAATCTGCACATTCAAAAATGATCCTGCCGGATTGGGATAGGCACTTAAACGAGTATTGATTTCAGATAAGGAAGCAATTTGAGTAATTGTTAGGGTTCCTGTTCCGCGATTATCCCGTTCAAATGGGTACAATGGAGGACCGCCTAGGCGTATGAGATATGTGCCAGGCTCCAAAGATCCTTCTTGGATGAAAATAGTAGAATTAAATGCCATTTCGCTAACATTGTCGTTGCAGTAAATTTCAGTGCCACCGCAAGAGTCCCAAATGGAAAGGAAGCTGTCAACCATATTGCTGTCAAGCGTTGTACGGATTTCAACATTGCCACCGATATATTCAAATGAATACCATACATCGGGTGAACGATCTATGTTAGGGTCTGTGTTCCAAAATACACAACTCGGCTGATCTTGTGTGTATCCCGCAGAGTTAGTGTTGAAGTTTACTGAGCTGTTCATCGCGATGCTTATTGCATCGGAGCACGATTCATTGATAGGGGTTACCAGCTCATCAGCGGAAATTGCTGTACCTGTGCAACCGCAATCAAAGGTTAATTCGAATTCAAGATCGTTGACTCCGAATTCGTTGGTGAAGGGCTCACCATTTACATACACCTGACCTGATTCAAAAGGATACCAGTTGCCCATGATGTAAAAACCACCATCGTAATATGGGGTAATGTTTACACGGTATTCTCTTCCGGAAATAATGGGAGCTTCAGCAAAATAGAAAGTTGCATTGAAGGCGTCTATACTTAGCGGCTGGGAATTCATTGCTACACCGATGGTGTCTCCAGTCAGAGCATCTGTTACATTGCATGTCATGATGCCGCCAAAACCGTAGATACGCTCAACGCGAAATGCACTTATGTTCGTGTATAAAGGAGCGATGAAAGACTGTGAAATAACACCGCTATCCGCAACTATGTTTTCAGGGAAAATTTGATTATTTCCTGCAGCCGACAATAACGGGCCGTAGTAAAATCCTCCAATACCAATGTCGTTGCTGGTGTTGGGGTTACCATCATCGCACGGCAGGCCAATGTTAGCAGCGCATGAATCGATTTGTGCCTTGGCATCGATAGCCTGCATAATTAAAGTGATAAGAAAGAGGCCAACGTAAAGATTTCGCATAAAGTCAAATTAGATTAATGCATGCAAGCTAGCTTACTTGAATGTAGTAGCGAGTAAATAGTTGCCCTTTAGGACGAAATGACGCATTTTTTGCATGAAACAGCTCCGACTTGGATGCTACTTCTGAACATCCCTGAGTATAAATCCAAGTTCCATGACGTAAACCACCGGGTCGATTTCCGGCATTGCGGCTTCGAGGGTGTAGGTGTACTTTCCGAAGGTCGGGAATTCTTTCTTCGTATCAATGACGTATTCAATGTCTATGATGTCGAATCCCTTCTCGCCGTAAAAATCACCATTAGCATTCCGGATAGGAACCTCGACATCGCGGCGCACCGATTCACCCTGCGGATTGGTTTCCGTTACATGCAGCATCAACTTATCGTAAGGATATCCGCTTGCACAACGCACGGCTAGCGCCAATTCATAGGGATGCTTGTTCTCTTTGATGTCGATAACAAAAGATAGCGGTTCATTAGCCGACCATTCCAGTTCTTCACCCACGCTTTGGTGTTCTTCGAAAAGGGTTTTGGAAGAGGTGCAGCCGGCGAGTAGGGCGAGGGTTAGGCAGGAGAGGAGAAGGCGCATAGGAGCGAAGATAAGAACTGGGTCTGACTAATTGGACACATGGGCAACGCTTCCCCCCTCTCATTCTGATTCTCATTCTGATTCTCTTTCTGGAAATTTAGAATGAGGAGCAGAAAGAGAAAGAGAATGAGAGGGCGCGCCTTGGCCGTAATCCGTAATATGGTCTTATCAGGCCTCACCCCCAACCCCTCTTCAGTGGAGAGGGGAGCACGGCAGGAGCGGCTGATAGCGGCACAACGGCCGCTAGCGAAAGGCGCCACCGCAACCGCACATCGCACATCGCACTTTGTACCTTATCTCGCCCCTACGGGCTTATTGCTTGAAAACAAGTTGAATCCCATTATAATACTAAGTGATGATATCGACTCAAGAAATTTTGTAACAATAACTTAGAACTGTCGTGTATAAGACACAGAAGAAATTATCGGAAAAATACTAAGCTGATAAAGCTTAATTCGCTGGTCTGCTCTGTCTACTCTGTAAAACAAATAGAAAGGATTCTGCCTGTTGTAGGCATTGAAAACACTTACATTCCAAGCCCTGCTTCCGTTCTTT
>CANHPZ010000113.1 GCA_947462725.1 Flavobacteriales bacterium | reverse complement strand
GTTGGAGCTCCCTATAATCCTACAATCCTGTTATCCTATAATCCTAGGAATGAGAATGAGTGGTTGGCTCACACCCCCGATATCCGGTGCACATCACTATTGTTTTCCTCGATATCGTTTTTGACCTTGCGCATGCGTTGTGCCACTGTAGCCATATCTGAATAACCGTTATCAAACAACCACAACAAAGCTTCCTCGCTGTTGTCGGCTGCTCGGGCCATTTTCTCGAGAATATCCATTTGGTACTTGCGCATCCATAGGATCGCGTTTGGTTTTCCTTCAGCACCGTGAATGAGTGCCATCAAATGAGGAAATCCGTTATCCATAAGCCACTGTCGGGGTTCCGGTTGATTGTGCAATGCGAACACGAAGAGCGCCAGCTCCGGATAGCCATTTTGCATAAGCCAATCGCGAATGTCCTTGTTGCCTGAAATCGCTTCAGCCCAAGCCAACACAATCTTGGCCGGATAGGCCATCGTGGGTTGAAGTTCCTCAGCCATTTGCAGGAAGTTCGGCACTAGCCGTTGGCAAATCGCGGCTCACCTTTTTGAAAAGTCCTTGCAGCACTTTGCCCGGCCCCACCTCAATCACTTCCGAGCAACCATCAGCAATCATGTTTTGCATGGTCTGCGTCCAGCGCACAGGGGCGGTGAGTTGCTTCACGAGGTTCGATTTGATTTGCTCCGGATCGCTAACGGCCAAAGCTGTCACATTTTGATAGACCGGACAGATTGGAGATGCAAACGTTGTTGCTTGAATGGCAGCCTCCAGTTCCACACGCGCCGGCTCCATGAGCGGGCTGTGGAAAGCACCTCCCACTTGCAACTTCAACGCGCGCTTAGCACCGGCTGCAGTGAGGGCCGCACAGGCTGCATCGATAGCTGCGTTATCGCCTGAGATTACCAGCTGACCAGGGCAGTTGTAGTTGGCCGCCACCACAACACCGTCTGTTTCACCGCAAATGCGTTCCACTACTTCATCTTCGAGACCGAGAATAGCAGCCATTGTCGATGGATTCATTTCGCAGGCCTTTTGCATGGCCATGGAGCGCGCATATACAAGGCGCAGTGCATCTTCAAACGCAAGTGTCTTGTTTGCGACCAATGCCGAGAATTCGCCCAAGCTGTGTCCTGCCACCATCGCCGGAGCGAATGATTCACCGAGGCACGAAGCCAACACCACGCTATGCAAGAAAATCGCTGGTTGTGTAACACGTGTTTGCTTGAGATCTTCTTCGCTACCGCTAAACATGATGTCGGTAATCCGGAAACCTAAAATATCGTTTGCCTGCTCAAGCATGGCCTTAGCGCTTGCCGAGCTGTTGTATAAGTCCTGAGCCATGCCCGGGAACTGAGAACCCTGACCAGGGAATACGTATGCTTTCATGGTGTTGAAGTTTGGGGCAAATCTAATTGAATGTTGATTTTCATTTAACCGCATAGTGGCAGAGAATACTGAGTTTTTAATTTCTCTTCCAAAAGCATCTCGGTCAATTTCGCTACTGAAGTTCAAAAACAATTGAGAAGGAACCTTAAAATCGCGCAACTCAATGCAGTCACATATTACTTTCACCGCATTCAACTTTCATGAGTAGACGCACCATCATCATCGTAATTACCCTCGCGATTATTTCGCTCGGGCTTATCATTGCCGGACAAGTATTCTGGGTGAAGAAGGCGTATGCCTTGCAGGAAGAGCAATTCAACCGACGTGCATTTGTGGCCATCAGCGAAGTAGTGCAGACTATACGCGTGATGAACAAAGATTCGGCGGCAACAGAACCTGTGCGTCAGGTGGGCAACAACTATTTCGTTGCCAACATCAACGACACGCCCCAACCTTACTTGCTGGAGAGCTTGCTAAAGACCGAATTTCAGCGGTCCAACTTGCTGGAAGATTTCGAATATGGCATCTATGATTGTTTCAATGACTCGATCGTATTCGGCAGCAAGATTTCATTCAAGCCGGGTATTGCGCGCGAGCAAGCGAAACAGATTCACAAGATCACAGATTTCGAACCAGATGGCCATTACTTCGGCGTGGTGTTTCCCAACAAATCATCCTTCATCTTGTTGCAACTGGATTTTTGGATGTATTCCAGCATCGTCATTTTCCTCATCGTCATTTTCTTCAGCTACACCATTCATGTCATTTTGCAACAGCGGAGGTTGTCGGAAATTCGCACCGACTTCGTGAACAACATGACGCACGAATTGAAGACCCCCATTTCAACCATTGGCCTTTCGGCTGAGGCAATTGAAACCGCTGCGGTGAGCAATTCACCTGAGCGCGTAAAGCAATATATCGGCATCATCAAAAATGAAAATGCACGCCTGCAATCGCAGGTAGAGCGTGTATTGCAGATTGCTGCATTATCTCCGAAGAAGGTGCAGTTGCAGCAAGAAGTTTTCGATTTACATGAAATCATCAACACCGCTGTAGAAACCTTTCAAGTTCAGGCTGCTGAGAAGGATGGGCACATTCATCTGCACCTCCAGGCCGGATTGCATCAGATCAAAGGCGACAAAGTCCACATCACCAATGTTATATACAACCTCATCGACAACGCAGTGAAATACACCAATGATGAGCCACGTATTGACATTCGCACCATCAATAAAAACAATGTATTCATACTCGAAATCGAAGACAACGGCATTGGCATTCAAAAATCCAATCAGAAGATGATCTTCGAAAAATTCTATCGAGTACCTACCGGAAATCTGCATTCTGTGCGGGGTTACGGCCTAGGGCTTTTCTACGTGAAGACCATCATCAAAGCGCACGGCGGAAAAATTGATTTGCGCAGCACGCCGGGCAAAGGCAGCACCTTTATCGTTGAATTAAAAACTGTATAAGCATGGAAATGGAACAACATCGCGCACAAATATTACTCGTTGAAGACGACATCAATTTAGGATTTGTGGTGCAAGACATTCTCAAGAGCGAAGGTTTTCGCGTGCACCTGTGTAAGGATGGCAAGGAAGGATTGATGCAATTCAACAAAGAACCTTACGACCTCTGTTTGCTCGATGTGATGATGCCCAAGAAAGACGGGTTCAGTTTGGCTGAAGACATACGCAAGGTGAATCAGGAAGTGCCCATCATATTCCTTACCGCGCGCGAGATGGCCGAAGACAAAATCAAAGGTCTGCGACTGGGCGCCGACGATTACATCACCAAGCCGTTCAGCAGTGAGGAACTCATACTGCGCATCAAGAACATTTTGCGTCGCAATCCGAAGTTCAAGGAAGACGCCGGCGATAAGAACAAGTTTACAATTGGCAATTTTTCATTCAACGCCGCCAACTACGAGTTGGCCGATGCAACAGAGAAAAAGAAGTTGACAAAGAAAGAATCTGAGCTATTGAAGATATTGGCCATGCACCAAGGCCAAGTTATAGAGCGGGAAATCCTCGCCAACATGGTATGGGGCGATGACAGCTACTTCGTTGGCCGCAGCATGGATGTGTTCATCACCAAGCTCCGCAAATACCTCAGCAGCGACGAGCGCATCGCTATTGTGAATGTGCACGGGGTTGGGTTTAGGTTGGAAGTGGAAGGGTGAACGAGAATGGAGAATGGAGAATGAGCAATCCAATCCCACAAAATTCTCAATACGCCGTCCATCCGCCATCGGCAACAAGCACTTCACCATTCACAAAACTCGCGTCATCGCTCACGAGGAATAGAGCTGCTTGCGCAATTTCTTCCGGATTGGCCAAAGGCGGCATGGTAGCACTTCCGCTCACCGCACGCTCATAACCTAACGCATTGGGATGCATATGATCACCGATGTTGGTCTTCACTCCTCCTGGAGCAATCGCATTGCAGCGAATACCCTTGTTGGCATACATGAAAGCTATATTCTTCGTAAGTCCTACCACGGCATGTTTCGCAGCGGTGTAGGCTGCTCCGGCTCGTGCACCTTGCAGACCGCCAACGGATGAGATATTCAGTATAACACCCTTCTCGCGCTCCAACATACCTGGCAATGTTTCATGGCAGCAATAGAAAGTGCCATGCAAGTCAACATTCAACACGTGATGCCATTGTTGCATATCCACATCAGCGGCAGGCATAAAATCGTCCATAATTCCGGCATTGTTTACCATGATATCAATTTCACCAACCTCGGCAAAAATGCGGGTCATCACTTCACGCACTTCTTGTGCATGCCCTACATCGCACACCTGCCCCCAAGCGTTGTTGCCTTCCGACACGATTTCCTCTACTACTGCGGAAACGCTGGCATGATGCAAATCCAATACGACCACAATTGCACCCTCACGGGCAAAAGCCATGGCTATTGCGCGACCAATACCGGAAGAGCCTCCAGTAACCACGGCTACTTTATTTTCTAGTTTTCTCATAATGCTATGTGTTGAGTTGTTTCTGTTTTTACTTCTGCTTCGTGTATGGCCTGAATGCCGCGTATCAGGGAATCCGGATTAAACGAAATACTATCTATTCCGTGTTCAATTAAAAATTCCGCAAAACCGGTGTCATCGCTTGGCGCTTGTCCACACAAACCGATCTTAATTCCATGCTTATGCGCGGCCTCAATACTGCGTGTAATCATCCATTCTACAGCCTCATCGCGCTCACTGAAAAGTGGGGCAACCAACTCCGAGTCACGGTCGACACCGAGGGTTAGCTGTGTCAAATCATTCGAACCTATCGAAAAACCATCAACATGGGCGGCAAAGGCATCAGCCAAAATCGCGTTGCTTGGCACTTCCACCATCATATACACTTCCAACCCATACTCGCCGCGCATCAATCCATTCCTCCCCATCACGCCAAGGACTTTGACGAGCTCAGCCACAGTGCGACAAAAGGGTATCATCACCTTCACATTGGTAAGCCCCATATGGCGCCGCACCCGATCAATAGCCTTGCACTCCATTTCAAATCCTGCCTGGTAGCGTTCATGGTAATAGCGCGATGCACCCCGAAAACCAATCATCGGATTTTCTTCATGTTCTTCGAAAGCAGCTCCACCGAGTAGCGAGGCATATTCATTTGTTTTGAAATCACTAAATCGAACTATGACGTCCTTTGAATAAAAGGCCGCGGCCATGGTAGCTATGCCTTGAGCAAGCATATCGATGAAATACGATGGCTTATCGGGGTACCCTTTCGTAAGCATTTCAATCTTGCTGCGGTCATCCGGGTTTCCCACTTTATCAAAAAAAGCCAGTGCCATAGGATGCACTTGAATGACACTTGTAATCAGGAACTCCATGCGCATGAGCCCAACTCCTTCGCTGGGATAGAACGACCATTCATAGGCCTTATCCGGATCCGACAGAACAAGCATTGGGGCCGTATGCGTTGCCGGTATTTTATCCAACCGATGTTCAATAACGGTCCAAGGAATTTTTCCGCGATGCACCTTTCCAATTTTCCCTTCCGTGCAATTCACGGTAATCCACTCGCCCTCGCTAATAATCTCTGTGGCATTGGTAGAACCTACAATGGCCGGCACTCCAAGTTCGCGAGCAACAATGGCCGCATGACTTGTTCTTCCGCCGTGGTTAGTCACAATGGCAGATGCCTTTTTCATTACCACATCCCAATCGGGATTGGTCGACTCAGCAACGAGTATATCACCGGGTTCTATCCGATGTGCCTCACTTATCGAACCAAGAATTCGGGCGCGCCCCATAGCGATGTTGGTGCCCACTGCTTGTCCTCTGCAGATGGCAACGGACTTTGTATCCACCGAATACTCATGAAGCACCAATCGATCGCGATGCGCATGCACCGTCTCCGGCCTAGCTTGCACGATATACAATTCCTTGGTGTTACCATCCTTCGCCCATTCAATGTCCATGGGCATTTTATAATGTTGTTCGATGCGCATCGACCATTTGGCCAACAGCTCAATTTCCTCATTGGTAAGCACCCAACTATTGCGCTTCGCCTCAGTTGTATTCCGATTTTCGACCCCCACACCAATCGTTGCATACCCCAATGTGAGCGCCTTTGAGCCCAGTCGCTTCCGAATAATTCCGTTTTTGCGCGCTACAATGGAAGGTTTGAATACATGAAACTCATCAGGTTCCACCTTGCCTTGCACAATATTGTCGCCCAATCCCCACGCACCGGTAATGACAACTACATCAGAAAAACCGGTATCCGGATCAACGGTGAAGCAAACGCCGGAAGAAGCCAAATCGGCTCGTATCATGGTTTGTATTCCGACCGACAATTGGGCATCCTCCAAACTAAATCCGCGATCGATGCGGTACTTCAGGGCGCGAGCATTGTAGAGCGAAGCGTAGCACTTTTTGACGGCAGCAATCAATTCATCCTTACCATGAATATTCAGAAAAGACTCGTATTGCCCGGCGAAACTTGCGTTAGCCATATCCTCGGCTGTTGCGCTGCTGCGCACGGCCACATGAATATCCGGGCCATATTTCTTGAGCATATGATCGAAGGCCTCAAGAATTTCGCGACTTAAATCCGCAGGCATTTCAGATGCAATAATCTGACGCTTGGCTTCGTCCGAAATCTGCTGCAAATTGCTTAGTGTAACGTAATCTATTTTGGCAATTAAATCGTGCAATTGCGCATTCAATCCGCCCTTCTTTACGAAGGCATCAAAGCCTGCGACGGTCACTGCAAATCCGCACGGCACTTTGATATCGAGGCTTGTTAGGTTCTGGCACAACTCACCCAATGAAGCGTTTTTTCCGCCTACTAAGTGCACGTCATGGATTCCGACTTCGTGAAATGTTTTAATGTAATTCATAGCGATTGGTTTGCAAGAGCATAGGTATCGCACGAGTAAGACCTTGGAATTGACGATTGCCGCAGCTCGCAGTGACACTCATCACACGAGCGATGAAACCCAATGAATACAAGGCTTTCACGCATAGGATAAATTAAGGCTTACTTTTGCCGCTCAATTGAAAATCAATGAAACGCATTACAGCATATCGCAAACTCATGGGCGTTGGTCCTGAAGCCACTTTGAAAGAACTCAAATCGGTGTATCGCAACTTAATGAAGGAGTGTCATCCGGATAATTTTCATGACAACGAAGAGATGCGCTTGAGCGAAGAGGCGCGAAGCAAGGACATTATTGAGGCATATCACTTTTTGGTGAGCATTTCTCCCGAAACATTGGCTGAAGTGGAGGCCGATTATCAAGTGACACTGGCTTCATGCGGCATCATTGACTTCAATTACGACAAGCAAATTCTGACCGTTCATTTTATGGATGGTAGTATCTATGAATATTACGGCGTGCCGCGTAACATCTACATCAAGATGGTTAACTCCGATGCCTATGCTCGATTTGTGCGCAGGCACATTGCGGGATCCTACGTCTATAGAAGCACTCAGAAGCGCACGCCAACAATTAATCTGTAAAGTTTAGTTTACACAAGCCATGAATTCACCCAAACGTAAATCGTCGATGCACGAGCGCAATCGCCATCGCGATGGATACGACATGGCTAAGTTGGCAGCTAGCTTTCCTGCTCTGCAAGCTTTTCTCACGACAAGCCCAGCAGGCATTCCAACCATTGACTTTTCAGACATCCTTGCCGTGACTGCGCTTAATCAGGCCTTGCTCGCGCATGACTACTCCATCCGTGAGTGGACATTACCCGAAGGGTATTTGTGTCCGCCTGTTCCCGGTCGCGCAGACTATCTGCATTACGCAGCTGATTTGCTGGCCAGTCATAACCAGGGAACGATTCCCACAGGCCCGGGAATTCAAGTGCTCGATGTGGGTGTTGGCGCCAATGTCATTTACCCCATCATAGGTCGCAAAGAATACGGATGGTCGTTTATTGGCAGCGATATCGACGCCACTGCGCTGCAATCGGCACGGGTGATTGTCGATAGTAATTCACTGCTTGAAGAAAACGTGCGGCT
>CANHPZ010000112.1 GCA_947462725.1 Flavobacteriales bacterium | reverse complement strand
CCTCGCCAAGCGCAGCTTATCGACAATCGAAGCAACAGCCGGACACACCATAGTATTCTTATAAGTTAAATCCAAAACCTGCGTCATGTTCTTGCGATCGGTATGGGGATAGTCGCGGCATGCTTTGGGACGAGCTTCATAAATGCTGCAGTAATTATCGCTTCCGAGAAAAGGACAAGGAGCTGAATTGAGCACCCAGTCATTGTCTTCATCAATATGCAGGTAGCGCTCTGTGAAGTGTGACGGCCGTATACCCAAGTGCTTTGAGATACGATCGATATCCACATCACGAAAAATGGGTGAAGTTGTCTTGCAACAATTCGCACATTGCAAGCAATCAATTCGCTCAAACGCTTCGTCATGAAGTGGGTGAAACATATCATCCACATCCTTTCTGCGCCCAAGATTTTGCAGAAACTTTTTATTCTCCTTTTTATACTGAATAGCCTTGTTGAGGTGCTTTTTCAGTCCTTCCGGAAGTTGCTCTGCCATCAATGAGGATTGCTAAATGCGGGATTGTGAATGAACGACGTATCGGTGAGTGTCTTCAGAAATGCAATGAGCGCAAGTTCATCCACATCATTCAGATATAAACCACCGCCGGAGGCTTCCATAAATGGATCTATCGTAGTGCTCACTTCTCCTCCCGAGTTATAATGAACAAACACGTCATGCAATGTTTGAAAACGTCCATCGTGCATGTAAGGTGCAGTCAATTCGATATTGCGCAGACTTGGTGTTTTAAAGCGTCCACTATCGAGCGGATTACCCGTAACAGCAGCTCTTCCAGGATCAGCAGAAAAATGCGCATCAAGACCGTTGTTGTGCATCAGGTAATCGCCCATTTGCATACCTGCCGGACCGTGGCAATGGAAACAATCTGCACCACCCCAAGGCGAACCCGTGTTCGGGTTCATTCCGCCTTCGGTTAAAAACAAATTGAAGCCAGCCTCCTCGAGCGGAGTGAAGGTGTAGGTTCCTGCGCGTTCGTGGTCAAACTTCGATTCTGCGCTAATCATAGTGCGCAAGAAAGAAGCCATGGCTTTCGCAGCTTTGTCTTGTGTTATATCGGTAGTTCCATATGCTGCTTTAAACATCGGCGGATAAATAGGGTCGGCACGCAAAGCAGCCAATGCGCTCTCCCATGTATTGTTCATCTCAATTGGATTCACCACTGGTTCAATCACCTGATCCTCCAGCGTGTGAGCGCGACCGTCCCAGAAGTAGTTGTAAGCCCAACCCAAGTTCACCAATGCCATAGCTTGACGGCTTCCCTGCTCGCCTGTAATACCCGTGCTAAATCGACTCGGATCAGCAAAACCAAATTGTGGCAAATGGCATGATCCACAACTTTGGGTAGCATCTGCACTTAATTTTTTTTCCCAAAAAAGATAACGACCAAGTCGCACTCCTTCCACGGTTAGTGGATTATCAGCCGGAATATCAATTGGAGGAAATAGTGGTGGTATAACCAAATCATAAGGCGTGGCTGAAAATGCGGACGGAATATCCGGTGGTTCGGGTTCGTTGGGTTTGCATGAAACAAACACCAAAATTCCCAACAGTGCGATCCAAAACAGTTGTTTCATCGTCATCTCTCCAAAGGTAATAAATCCTTTTGCTGAACAAAGTTCCAGTCGGTGAGAGTCATCAGAAAGGCCAGCAAGTCATCACATTCCTGTTTCGACAATTGCAATGCACGAACACGCACATCCCTGTTGATATGAGGCTCTCCGCCGCGATTATAGAAAGCAATCACTTCTTCAAGCGAGGCAATACTTCCATCGTGCATGTAAGGAGATGTGAGCTGAATATTGCGCAACGTAGGCGTTTTGAATTTACCTACATCTCCCGGCAGATGCGTGGCTCGCGCCTTTCCTTCATCTGAATAAACAGCATACAGTCCAATGTTGTGGTATTCCATGTCGGTAAAAAACACACCGCCATGACACGAGCCACATTGTGTGCGCTCAGAGAAAAACAAATCGCGACCACGCAACTCGTGTTCATTTATTTGATCCTTTTGTCCAAGCAGAAATCGATCATAGCGTGAGTCGCCCGATACGAATGTGCGCTGAAAGCACGCCAGAGCGCGCGTCACCACAAATGGATCTATACTATCTCTCCCATAAGCAGCCTTGGCCAATGCTTTCAAATCGCCATCCTCATTCAATCGATGAACAGCGCGCATCATATTGGTCCCCATTTCCAAACTATCATGCAAAGGAGCCAGCGCCTGTGTTTCGAGCGTTGGCACTCCTCCTTCCATCATGAAGCGTTTCATCCAAGCGACATTGGCCAAAGTGGGCGCATTGCGCCTTCCGGCTATGCCCGCAATACCCGGACTGGTAGCTCTGCCATCTGTGAAGGCTGCGCTCAGCACATGGCAGGAGCCGCAGTGAATAGCGTTCGATGAAGAGAGGCGTGTATCGTAAAAAAGTTGGCGCCCCAACTGAATGCGCAACGCCGTTGGCCGGTTATCGGCTGGAAATTCAAACGGAGGAAAAGACTGTGGCCGACGCACTTCAACAGGCTTGTCGACTAGGGTGGGTTGAACCGATTCACGGCAACCGATTAAGCCAAAAAACAGGACGAAAAACGCCACTATTCTCATGGCACGAATGTCAGAGCAGCCAAATAGTTATCCATGAAATTAGTAGCCAAATCGGGGTTGGTGCTGGTGTGCGTAATGGCTTGCAGTGCAATGTTCACATCATTGCCATTCACAGGTGAAAAGATCTGATCAACATTCAACTTCACATCAAATGTTTTAGAAATGCCGGTGAGGTCGATACTGAATGACTGCGAAACAAACTCGCGATAGCTCGCATCATCGCCGGCGTGAATGGCAATCGGAGTAAGCAGTTCAGCGCCATCTGTGCCGGTAGTATCGCACTTGCCTTCGAATTTTGCGAAGATGTATCCGGTATTCCACACCCAAAACATGCCTTGTGATCCGGCTACACTAAGTACGCTTGAGCTAGGGTATTGTGCCGGATCCTGATCCTTGTTGCGGTCGCGTGGCACGCCGATGCCAAACTTCAATGTCGTGTATTTTCCGGCAGGTACTTCAGCAGTTATTTCGTTGGCGTTGTAAAAATTCACCAACGCATAGTCTTTAATCAACACCTCTGACCCATCGTCCTTAACGAGTGTGATTAGGGATATGAAGTTCAGAAAACCATCGGCGCGCAAGCGATTACCAAAAGCATCGGTATACACCTGTTGCATTTCGAATGGTTGTCCCTCCCAAAGTGCGCTGAAACGCACGGTTGCTTTGGATGCAGGAATGACCGTTTGTTCCGGCTCATTGGTGCATGAGGCAATCACAAGCGCAATCATAACCGCGAGGAGGAGGAATACTTTGTTCATGATAAACTCATTTTCAAATCTATACAAAATTAACCGACAATTGCAGCGCAGGATGTCAAAAATGACCAAAAGAGCTCGATCTTCGAAACGCACGTCAATTCACCCCTATGACATCAACCAAACGTTTCACCGTGATCAAAGCCAGCGCCGGCAGTGGCAAAACCTATCAGCTGGTGAAGAACTACCTCCTTTATGCACTGCGGCCCAACGACCCATTCTATTTCAAGCATATCCTGGCCATTACATTCACCATTGCCGCCGCGCGTGAAATGAAAATGCGTGTATTGGAGCGACTATCTGAATTTGCCAACGGCAAAGGCAATGCAGATTTGGAGAAGGAAATCTGCTCAGCGCTTAAGATTAGTAAAGTTGAACTGCAACATCGCGCAGAGCAGACCTACACACGCATGCTGCACCACTACAGTGAGTTGAGCATCATGACCATCGATAGTTTTACGCATCGCTTGGTACGCTCGTTCACCAAAGACTTACAAATCAACAGCGACTTCAACGTGGAAATGGATGAATCGCTTTTCCGCGAAAAAATTGTAGATCGCATGTTTGAAGATCTGGGCAGTGATCCATTACTCACGCAGTATGTCAAAGACTTCACGGTAGACAAACTGACCGATGGCAAGTCGTGGAATCCGCGTTCGGAATTGATCAAGGCTGCCAAACAGATATTCAAGGAAGACAGCGCAGAGCCGCTTGAGAAATTATCGAGCTTTGACTTACAAGCGTTTCAGCAAGCGCGAAAAAAGATAACTGCCGAAGTCAAGCAATTCGAGAATGAAATCATCGAGCAGGCGAAGGAAGCGCTGCAACTATTGAAAGACACCAACATCACCACAGAGGATATTCCATACAAAGAAAAAGGATATATATCTCCACTTCGAAAACTCGCTAAAGGAGAAATCAAAAAAGAACTATCGGTGCGATACATCGAAGCGTTGGATGACGATAAATGGTTGAACCCGAAAGCCGACAAAGTCACACGCGCCCAATTCGAAACCATCAAACCTCAACTCGAGGCGCTAATGATCGCGATACGTCATACGCTAGAGAACGAAGCATACACCGAGTATTATTTCAACCAGAAAATTCTGAATAACCTGTCTACCGTAGGATTGCTCGATCGGATGCACGCCAGCGCAGCAGAAATACGCTTGGAAGACAACACGCTTATGCTCTCCGATTTTCATAAAATGATCAACGACATCGTTCGAGAAAACGACGCGCCCTTCATCTATGAGCGCATCGGCAGCAGGTACAAACACATCATGATCGATGAGTTTCAAGACACATCGAAAACACAGTGGATGAACATGATTCCGCTCTTGCAAAACGGACTCGCCGAAGGTCATGAAAGTCTAGTAGTCGGTGATGCCAAGCAAAGCATTTATCGCTGGCGCGCCGGATATGTAGAGCAATTCATCAAACTACCAGGACTGCCTGATGACTTCAACATGCCTCTGGCCGAGCGCACATTTCACGAGAACATCGACAACATTGTGCTCGACACCAATTTTCGCAGCAGTCGCGCGGTAATTGAATTCAACAATGTTTTTTATAAAACCCTTGCAGAAAAAATTCCTGCTTACAACGAAGTGTATGCTTCACTCAAGCAAGAAGAAAAGAAGTCTGATGAGGGGTATGTTAAAGTCACAGTCAACCCCAACAAAAAAATCGACGCCGAGCAGAAAGCCTTAACCAATAGCTACATCTTGGCTAACATTAATGAAGCAATCAGCGATGGCTACTTACCGGGCGACATCACCATTTTGGTGCGTACCTCGAAAGAATCGATGCGATGCGCCGAGCTCCTCACTGCTAATCAGATCGAATGCACCACGCCCGATAGTTTCTTGTTGAAGCGTTCGCTGTATGTGCGCGCCCTGATGGGTTACATGGAATTTCATGAATTCCCTCAACACCATTTTGCAGCATTCGACGCTGCCCAAGCCCTGTGTGAGATTCATCCGCACATCGCATTGGAAACGTTCATCAGCGACTACATCACCAAGGACAAAAAAGGCCTTCAAATCAATTTGCGTGGATTTCTGGAGAATTACTTCGGAGACCTTTCCAACCTGATGCATGCCGAAAGTGTCTTTCACATGGCTACTGCCATTTTACGCAAGCTTAAAATCCCAGCGGATAGTGGCGTTGAGTACATGCTCAATTTCATCAAGCAACAATGCATCAATCGCAACTTCGAACTTTCACAATTCATCATGTGGTGGAAAGAGAAAAAGGAAAAGTTGAGTGTGATTGCGACGCAGCATGAAGGTGCTGTTCAAATCATGACCATTCACGGAGCCAAAGGCCTAGAGTTTCCGGTTACTATAGTTCCGCTATTTCGTCCAGCGTCAAAAACGCCTGAAAACAACATCTGGATGGAGCTTGATGAACAGACACAAGGTCTGCCTGTCGCTTTAATTGATGCTGGAATGGAAAAGAAAGATGATGGCGAAACCATACACAACTCATTCACGCAAAAAGAATCCAACCGCATCATGCTCGACAGCATAAACGTGCTCTATGTGGCAACTACACGTGCCGCAGAGCGCATGTATATCATTCGAGAAGAAGGAGGCAACAAGTTCAACCATTTGGTTGATCAAACACTTGGTGAATTATTTCCGCAATACCAACAGGATGGATTTTTCGAATTGGGAAAAAGGGAAATGCACACACCAAAGCCCACACATCAGCGCATTGTTCCGGTGCAATTCAACGGTGAGGAAACACTTTTCCCCACACTCAAAATCATTACACCCAAGCAGGCCGATACACAGCAGATGGCATACGGTAAATTATTGCATGAAAGTTTATCCTACATCCAAAACACAGCCGAGCTGCAGGCTGCTATTGACCGCGCATTGCAAGGGAGACAAGCGCAGCAGTCGACCATCGAAAAACTCACTCAAGACGTTCATGGCATCGTTACTCACCCGCAACTCGCCCCTTGGTTTTCGGCAGAGGGCATTGTGATTAGCGAACAGGAGTTTTGCAGTGACAGCGGTGAAATTCTCAGACCCGATCGCGTCATGGTTTCTAACGACGACATTGCCATCATCGATTATAAATCAGGTGTGAAACAACCCAAGCACGTTGCTCAAATTGAGACATACAAATCGCAGCTCGGGCAGATTTACAACAAGCCTGTGAAAGGATTTTTAGTATACACAGACCCACTTGAAATTGTGGAAGTGTGAGGCAATAATTGTTCGTATTCTAGCCTTACGAATACCACTTGCATGAAATCCATTGCTCTTTCCTTGTTCCTGGCTCTTGGGCTTTTTATGGTAAACTATGCACAGGTTCCACAAGCCCTTCTTTCATCAGGCAAATTGGATCATGTCGCAACCATCGAACAACCACAAAGTCGAGCAGCAGCGTGCGCTCCGGCAACCTCACTGCGCGACTTAGAATGGAACAACATAGACGCGCTAATCGAAACAGGCGGCTCGCTGTGGCAAGATCGCGCCAATGGCAGATCGCATTATTTCGCCCCAAAAAACGGAGACGTAGGGGTTTTGTTTGCCGGATCATTGTGGCTTGGTGGTGTTTCACCGGATCAGCAACTGAAGATAGCCGCATTGCTTTATCGGTACAGTGGCAATGATTATTGGCCGGGTCCTTTGAGCAACGACGGCGCTGCAGAAGTCACCTCCAACACATGCATGACTTGGGACAAATTTGCCGTGAGCTTGCGTTCCGACGCGGCATTGCATCGGCAGTACCACGATTGTTTGCAGGATCCCAATTGTGAAATGGACAAGCTGTTTCCAAATGGATACAGCATGCCTGGATATTTCGCAGATTATCCGGCGCATGGTAACGTTGGCGCAGGACAAGACTTCTACATCGCACCATTTTATGATTACGACAACAACGGTGTTTATGAGCCTGAAAACGGTGACTATCCATGGTACGATTTGAATCGCGAAATCAATTGCAAGACGCGCCGTCGTGAAGACATTGTGCCGCTCTTCGGTGACCAAACATTTTACTGGGTATTCAACGACAAAGGCAATATTCACTCTGAAACAGGGGGTCAAGCCATAGGCATGGAAATACGCGCTCAAGCTTTTGCATTTAGCACCAACGATGAAGTCAACAACATGACTTTCTACAACTATGTGCTGATCAATCAAGGTTCGCAAACATTGCAAGACACCTACTTCGGCACGTGGATAGACCTCGATATTGGCGGACATGTCGACGATTACGTCGGTTGCGATGTACAGCGCGGTTTGGGGTATGGCTACAATGGCGATGCTTTCGACAATCCAACCGGACTATCACTCGGCTACGGTGAAAATCCACCGGCCGTCGGCGTTGATTTCTTCGAAGGTCCATATCAGGATAATGATAACATCGACAATCCGCTGACCACCGATATTGAGTTAGCCAATGCGCAAAAAGGTATACCATACAAGGGAATAGGCATTGGATATGGTGATGGCTTCATCGACAATGAACGATTTGGAATGCGCAAATTTTTATACCACAATTCAGGACTATCCACCAATGGCCCGCCCGAGCTGGCCGTGCATTATTACAATTACTTGCGAGGTTATTGGAAAAATGGCCAGCGTATGTCTTACGGTGGAAACGCGCTCACCGCGAGCAGCGGCGCCGACATCAACATACCTGCTGATTTCATGTTTCCCGGAGATACCGATCCGTATCATTTCGG
>CANHPZ010000111.1 GCA_947462725.1 Flavobacteriales bacterium | reverse complement strand
GCCCTCTCCCTCAATCGCAAGTATCACTTCATATTCGCCCGCATCAGCGTACTCATGGCTTGGGCTCATTTCAGCTGACGACTCACCATCACCAAAGTTCCATTGGTAGGATTTAGCATCAGTTATTTCCGGAATAAAAAAGAAGAGCAGTCCGTTTTTATCGGTAGCTATGGCTGAGAAATTGAGCGGTGTTGCCTCAGACGGTGGAGTGGGTGAGGCATTGGAATCTGTTTTTCTTTCCCTGTTGCTTGTATCTTCATCTGTGTCATCATGCTTAGTAGCGTGCTCCACTCCCGGCCCGAAAGTGATGATTTCCTCGGGAGGTGTAACAGTTGGTTTATCTGGAACGATCTTCACTTCTTTATTCGATAGCACAGGCATTTCAACTTGAACAGGTTGCTCGTGGGGTTGTATAGCTTGTGGGGGAATTGCAGTTTGCTGCGATGTGCTATCTGCAACGATATGCTCCGAATTGTTTTTGGGTTGATCTGCGTTTAATCCGATGAAAATGGCAACGCCGATTATACCAATCGCAATTGAAGCGGCAGCTATAATCTTAGACCAAGTCCATGTTTTGCCGACATGACTTGCCGCAACGGTTTGCGAGAGCACCTTCATCCAAATCGCATCGGGCGCCGGTGTCTCGTGGTTGGCCAGTTTGTTGGCCAATTTCTCTCGCAAGTATGTGTCTTTAAGCTCCAATGTTCTTTGTAGTGGTATTATCCAATTTGTTTTTTAACCAATGCTTTGCCTTGAGAAATTGTGTTTTAGAGGTGTTTTCTGTAACCCCTAATTGCTCGGCAATTTCTTTGTGCGCATAACCTTCAATTGCAAAGAGATTGAATACAGTGCGATATCCAACCGGCATTTCACGGATAAGCGCAATTAAATCCTCCTCGTTCATTTGACTCATGGCATCAGCGTCATCGGCGCTAAGGTTGGAGACACTTTCAACATCAATGTGCATGCGCTCGCGCTCTTTGCTCTTGAGTAAGTTCAGGCTTGTGTTCACTACAACTTTCCTGATCCAAGCGCCCAGCGGCCCTTGTTCGCGCCATTGATGCAAATGTCCAAACACCTTGATGAAACTTTCTTGCAAAGCGTCTTGTGCTTCCTCTTCACGGCTGAAATATCTGCGGCACAGGGAGTACATTTTCCCTGAATAGGTTTTCCAAAGCTCTTGCTGAGCGTTCCGATCACCAGCTAAACATAGCCGAACAAGTTCAAGGTCGGTCATCTCTCATTGCAGGATAGTGATAACTGCTTGGGGTGAAAAGTTGTATGGAGTAGAAAAAAAAGTGAAATAAGAACTATCGGGCACACATCATCGGATAATGATGACTTCGCCTTCATACGTTTCTGGCTTGCCTGTTTCGAGCGATTCAACCTGAATTTTCCATAGATAGTAACCATCCGGGATGTAGTAGGTGCCGCCATCATAACCGCCTGTCCAGGCCTTTCCAACCTCTTCGGTATCGAATACGATGTCGCCCCATCGGTTGAACACCCAGAAATGATAGCTGCCATCAAGCTCCCCATTTACGATGGGCAGAAACACATCGTTCAATCCATCGCCATCAGGCGTGAATGTATTGGGTACAAAAACCTGTAGAATATTCTCGACATAGACATCCTGGCACAGGGTGTCCTTGCAACCGAATTCATTTCCCGCCGTCAGGCAAATCCGGTATGGCGCAATGGTTTCGATATCAGGGAAAGTCCAGAATGGATTTGCTGTTGAGCTTTCACCGGCGCTATAGAAATCCCAATGAATTGTTTCAGCGCCAGCAGTGAGGTTTTGGAAATGCACTTGACGGTGCAAAATATCGACAGGCTGCGGCGACCACGTGAAATCAACTTCGGGATAACCGCGAATGATAATCGGACTTGAAAGTGTATCAGAAGCTGAGCAACCAAACTGGGATGTAATTGTTATGGTCGGATAAAATTCACCGGCACTGGTATAAACCACATTGGTATCTCCGCAGTAATTGATAAACGTGCCATTGCCTAGGCTCCATACGCATTGGCTTGGGTCAGAGTAAGCGTTGTCTAATAAGATATATTGGAGTCCAATTGTATCGGGGTAACACGAGCCAGCCTCGTCAGCTGACATAATGGGTTCGGGGGTGTCGTGCACATGGACCCAAAGTGTGTCAATCAATAAACTGGTGCTGCAACCACCATCGAGCAAATGCACTTCGAAGGCCTCCGTTTGGTTGATAAGGAAACAATGTTCTATGGTATCTGCAACAGCTAAAGGATTGTTGCTACCTAAGGGATACCATTCTACAGTTAGCGCTCCTGTGCCGCCAATGGCAAATGCGGTCAATTGCTCGCACTCGTATTGGCAAGTCTGCAGGGTGTCAATTCCATTTTGAACGAATAGTGAAGGGGGTGTCGAGAGCGTTCCAACAGCAGTCACGGTATCAGAAGAGCAGCCTATGGCATCAAGCCCGTAAACGTAAAGTATGGTATCACTGCTCAACAAAACGCTAATTACATCGCCAACACTAATTTGACAAGGTGTAACGTCGGGGCAGCTGTTCCAATAGGTTGTGAAATTTCCGCTACCACCACTGAGCAGTGCTTCAAACGTAATATCCTGATTGAGGCAACCGAGGGCAGCAGGAGGATTAACATCAATGAATATTTCCGGTGAATCAGCTTCCAAAGAGAAAGTCGTATCCGCGGTGCACACCTGGCCTCCTGCGAGTTGAATGTTAACGGTCAAGTCGTACGTGCCAATCGATAGGCCTTCGAACAAGAAAGGACTAGCATTGAGCACTCCCACGTTGAAACCATTCAAGCTGAGAATATAGTTGGTAGCATCCGGATTTGTACCTAACACAGCGCCATCGTTGTCGTTGAAGCAGAAGGGGTACCCTTGGTTGGTGTCCACCATGACATTTTCTTCATTGCGCACGGTGATGGTGAAATCAGCGGTTGCTTCGCAGTTTTCAGAATCTGTGACAACAAGTTGATGCTGTTGCGGATCGCTAAAACATATTTGCTGTGATGTACTGTTGCCATCAAGGAGCGCAGTATATAAACCTACAGCGCCGGTTACATCAAATTCGACTTGACTTCCGGCGATGCAAGTGCCTGCGCACATTTGATCGGGATAATTCAAGTTGACAATTTCTAGCGGCTCATTAACATCGATGGTAATGCTGTAATCCGTTGAGCAAACTACTGTTCCGAAATCTTCCGACACGGTAACGTCAAATGCTTCCGTGGCAGACGGGTCTACATCAATTGTATTGGTGCCAACCCCGCTGATGATGGAAGCAGACGCAGCCCAATCGTAAGTATATGTTGGCTGGCCGGTCACTGTGATAGTTGCAACATTATTTGGGGCGTCATAACAAAGGACGTCATCATTCGCAGAGATGCTGGCGAATGGTCGAGGATTTATGGTCACCACAACTTGGTCGGTATTGCTGCAGAAGCCATCCGTTGCGCTTACCGTAAACGTGTATGGGCTATTGGTAATACTGCCAATGGTTACGGTCGGCTGTGCATCATCTTGTTGGCCCGCACCAATTCCCCCGCTAGGCGACCACGAGTATGTTAGACCCGGTTCGGCCGGAGTTCCTATTTGGATGGGCAATCCTGCACATTGCGCAACATCAGCGCCTGCATTAGCCGTTGGCACGGTAAGTTCAACGGCAGTGAAAACATCGTTGATGTTTGCCACACAACCATGCGTGTCTTCGATGCTTACTATGGTATAGTCGCCCGGAGCATCAATGGTGATGGTATTGGAGGTGATGGTTGGTGAAGTAGCGCCCGGTCCTTGCAAATCGATAACAAACGGACCATCGCCATTGGTAATGAATGTTGCAGTAATGTTTGGTTCATTGGGGCAATAGCTTTCGCCGCTCAAAGCCCACGCTGCGCTCACGGTGGGGTATAC
This sequence comes from Flavobacteriales bacterium, assembly GCA_947462725.1. Classification (GTDB taxonomy): domain Bacteria; phylum Bacteroidota; class Bacteroidia; order Flavobacteriales_D; family Sanyastnellaceae; genus JAIBBG01. The sequence continues at coordinate 4,366 of CANHPZ010000111.1, read as the reverse complement.
TGATAGTGTTGAGGAAGCGGTTGAGTTGGCGGTGCACCCGAAGTTGTCTGTTATCTGAAGAATCTGATAGGCTCCCTCCAATGAATTGCAATACTGATCAGTTGCGCTTAGATTGTTTACTGTTTCGTTTGCTGTAACAGTAGGAACATTCACAACTGCGGTGAATGGCGCAGTGCCTGATGTAAAGGTAAGGTCGAAACAATGTTGAGTGCCACCGCATATGGCTGCGTCTCCGCTCATGGTAACAATAGGTGCGGGATGTATAGTTACCGTTTCGCTTCCGCTTACACTTCCGCTGCAATTATTGAATGAATTGGTAATGGAAACTAAAGCGTACGTTCCACTTTGCGAGGCCGAAAGTGTGTATGGGTTTGTAGAGCTTACTGCAACGGGTGTTTGGTTGGTGCCGTTGATGCTATAGATGAAAGTCCAAGGAGAAGCGCCCGTGAAATTTACATTCAAATCTATAGTTTGACCTACGCAAGCGTCGAGTGCGCCGGAAGCTGAAAGTGCTGCGCTGCCTGTGGTAAACCAGGTCACTGCCTGATGTGTGGTCGAGAACTGCGTATTGATGTGAGACACATCTACACAGCTAGCGGCGTTGGCGTTTCCAACTACACAAGAAATGTAATAGGTTGTGCCACTCACCACGGTGTTGGGACCGGTTGCCGCACCAAAGACTATTGGGTTTCCGGCATCACCAAATACAGCATTGCCGCATGAGCGTGAAATCTCTGAACCAAGAATATCATTTTGCACACTGTGCAGAATAAACATTACAGCGTCGTTACCATCAGCAGTATATGCTGTTGATTGAGTGCCTGTAGCCGTGTTAGGCGTGCCATTGGAGCACAAAAGCAACGGAGTTGTTGTCATAACTCCGGCGTTACTGATAACAGGGCAGGTGTGGCCTGGGTTCGTCATGGTAACGTCGTTGCAGTTGTAGTTGTCGCTGAATATCCAAGTGCCACCCGTGCCGCCCGAGGGCAAGCTAGCCGTAGTGAAAACATTCCCAGCAAAAGTTCCTGCACCGCTTCCGGCGTCGGTCACATAAGGTTGTGCTCCTCCGCTAAGTGTAAAGGTTATTTGATAGTTCTCAGCCACATTATCACAAGTGATAGCCGTTTGAGTTGCGGAGATATTAGTTCTGATGTTGATATCAATTTCCTGGTTTACTAGTGTGGAGCATGCAGGCGCGCTGCTGAAATAGATCTTATCGAGCTCAAGCGTGAAATTCGCTGTAGGAGTGAATGTTTGCTGATACGACGAAGATTGGTTGTTGAGAGTTCCGAAACCATAGTCAGGTGTATCAATAAACACATAGGTCAGGTTGTTTGCGGCAGGAGTAACCTCAACCTCAACAACCATGTTGTCGCCTTGACATACATCCACCGAACCTACCGGGGTTGATGCCACTCCATCGATTGTAAAGCTTGTTAGTGTTGGATATGGATTGATGACCACATCGATGCATTCGCCTGTTATCGTGCTATCACAATGAGCATCTGTAACCGATGTGAGGCAATATGTTCCACCAACTGTTGGCGTCAAGGTATAAGGACTCGTCAAGATTCCGGTGACAGCGGGTTGCGCGGCACCGTCGCGTGTATAGGTAATGGTCCACGGAGCTGTTCCCGCAAGAGTAACTTGTACAATGGCTGAATTGCCCTGGCAAGCCGAAACTGAACTGTTGGGTAGAGTCGCATTTGGCCTAGGGTAAGTAACTACGTCGATAGACGTGTTGCTTGCATCCGTGCTTGGGCATGCCGGTATGGACGTGTAACTAACAGATTCAATATCGTAGGTCACCGTTGAGGCTGTTGTCGGGTCGGGCACATTTATCGTTGCTAAATCCGTAAGAGTAACTGCGGGTTGATTGACACCGGCGATAGAGTACACAACAGAGTAACTGCCGGCAATATCGAAGTCAACAACTAAAGACAATGCATCACCCAAACAAAGTGGTGTAACCGGAGAAAACGTGGCATTCACTAATGGCCTTTCGTTTATAGTTGTGGGCGGAGGAATGGAGCCTGGAGCAGATACACATCCGGATGCATCACGAACGTAAAGCACACCGGCTGAAGTATTGCCGTTCATAGCAACTTGGAAAACGTACGGATCAGCTACATCAGTGGCGTCGGCGTTGGTTAGTCCAGCGTTTGGTGCTGTTGTCGTCCATACATCAAAAGGCGCCTGTCCTGCGGTGAAGTCTACCGTTACCGAAGCTTGGCCCCCTTCACAAGCATTTGTGGGCGCGCTCAGCGTAAATTCAGGACCGATGGTTTCCGTTATAGTCGCAGATGCGGTTTTGCTACATCCGAAGTCTGTATCGGTTACAATCACTGTATACGTGGCACCTGCCACAGTTCCTTGTAATGCATTTTGATCTTGCGCTCCGGCTACAATCCCACTACCACCGGCTCCTGCGGTCCAGTTGTAGTTGAGGTTGCTTGAATTATCTCCAAGCGGAGTAAGGTTTATAGAGCCAAGTGTGCTGCATGACTCGTTGGTTGCTGCGATTTGCAAACGATGCAAGGGCACATGCACGACAATTTGATCAGAACTTGGGCAGCCGGCACTGATGCCGGAAGCGCTAACTTGATAAGTAGTAGTGCTGTCGGGAGTAACGTTTTGCGTAGGATTGGTGCTGAATGGGCTTCCTGCATTATCTCCAGAAGTCACGCTCCAACTGTAATTGGACGCACTTAAACCATAGGCGCTTAATGCTACCGATTGATTGGAGCACACCGTTGTATCGTTGTTTGTGAGTCTTACGCTTGGCTGAATTAAAATCTCAAGAGTGATGTCGTCAAATCCGGGAATTGGGCAGAGGTCGTCTTCGGCGTGCAATTCCAAAACATAGGGAGTAGAACTGGCCATGGCGCCGGTAGTAAGTAATCTGAATGAAGCTACCGCAGGATTGGTTCCTGTTTGCACCATAGCAATTGCGCTCAGGCCCGGAGCCGGCGGATTGAAGGCATAGGTGATATCAATAGCTCGCGGCGTGTACTCGGTGAGGGTGACATCGTAATTGGATGCTTGTACTGCAAAAACTAGCGAATCACCCGCACACACTTTGAGTTGGTCATTACCCGTGGCGTTGTCGGTGTAGGTAGTGGCCGTTCCGGTAGATATTACAGGCACAGGTTCAAACACGGTGGGAATTGCATTGCAGTTGCGAACTACAATTGTTGTTGTTTCTAAAATGGTTCCGATCGTATTGCCGCCCGATATCACATTGATTTGAACCGGGATGATGTAATATCCTGTAATTCCGTTGGGTGGAGTCCAACCAATGTTGGCTGTTCCATTGCCATTGTTGGTATAGGTTAGACCGGCAGGTGCGCTGTAACCCGCAACGCTAGTTATTACGCCATTAATGACATCATAAGTGAGCGGATTGGAAGCCAAACTCAGGGAGGCCGTTACTCCAACCGGCAGGGTCAAGCTCATGGTTTCTGAGTAGGGTTGGCCCATACAGAAATAGCGCACACTTGGGTTTGCAGGAGTAGACACAACATCCGGTGAATCGGCGCAAGGAAAATTGGTGTTGATAGTTGTTTGTATGGCTGCCCGTTGATTGAATACTGGTGTTTGATTCAAATACTGCAGGCTCCAGTTGAACTCGTTCCAGTTAATTGTCCATATGCAACCCGGCGCCAGTGTAACAATCGTGGTATAAGTGATTTGTCGAACGCCGGTAGTATAGCTTTGAGGGTTTCCGCAAGAGCTGTTTAATAATTCGGATGGACATAAATCAGAAATTTCTTCAGCTATCGGATTGCCGGCGGGCGAAGAGAAGGAACTGACTCCGGTGCAACCGGAACTATTGAAGATTAAGTCGAGGGTACTAGGATAATCGGGAGTTCCATAGCAATCGAAATAAACGCGCAGCGATACTTCATATTGGTTTCCGCCCATACATTCCCAGGTGATGTTTCCACCCATGCAAACGGATGCGCGCATGGAACCAGCTCCAAGCATGAGCAGACCTATGATCCAAACGTAGAGATAATGTTTCAATCCTTGTCTTATATGGTTAATCGACATGTCCTTAAAGGTCTCAAGTATATCACATGAAAACTGCAGAACTACGGCTAATCGTGGTATTAATTAACATCGAAAATTGAACAAAACGCAGGGCGTTTTCAATTCAACGCGCCGTGAAAATAGTCAGTATTCAGGTGCGCAAAACCAACTATCGACGAATTAATCATCCGTTAGCACAGAGGTAAGACTTACCGATGGCGCTAAAGATTGCATGTTGCTTGAGTTTTTTATAATAAAAAAAGCCACCTCAAAATGAGGTGGCTTTGGAGAATAAAAAAAAGCCCTTATAATCTTACAAAAGACTTGATTTGTT
>CANHPZ010000110.1 GCA_947462725.1 Flavobacteriales bacterium | reverse complement strand
GAAAGCACTTGAAACTGCTGCGGGTCGCGTGAATTAATGTAGGTAGCTCCGCGTTCTCCGACCACATTCACAGTGTTGACGTTCATCACCAACTCATTTAGCGTGACATCGATATTGCTAACACCAGTGTATGCAATCGTATCTGAAATGAAATTGATACTTTGAAAAATCAGGCGCGTGGCTCCCGGAGGATGGCCAATGCTGTAATGTCCTGTTTCGTTGGTAATGGTGCCGCTTCGCGTTCCCTCCCAGAAAACAACAGCACCAATAATGGTTTCTTCTTGTCCGTTGCTGAGTCGGCCGCGAACTGTTCCCTGAACGCCTTGGCCATAGCTGTGTAACGCCGATAAAATCAGCAGTGTTAGTGTAATTTGTCTCATGGCTTAGTGTTTTTCGAGTTCGCGGTATTGGCAGCAGCCGTGTACACGCTTGTACTGCTCAGCGGTGCATGTGCTTTTCTCTGTGTCGTATCCAGCCTCGTTCAGCAGTGCGTGGATTTGTGCTTCGGTTATTTTCTTTGGCTTATATGTAATCGTGAGCTGATTACTGGCAAGCACAAAATCTGCAGTGATGACGCCAGGCACATCAACGGCGTTTTCAATGGTTTGCTCGCACATGCCGCAAACTCCGGCTACCCAGAAGGTAGTGGTAATTGGCTTTTTATCGATGGATTGTGCCTGAACACTAAGGCCGAACAATAGGCCGAAGGCAATAAGAATATTTTTCATGAGAGTTGAGAATTGTATGATTAGATTGAAATAGCAGCATGGCGAAATCAGCTCATTGATGCGAAGTCACCACGGGTTGAAACCACTATTTAAGCATACAGAACTAAAGCATGAAAAAGGAGATAGCGCCGCAGGTCCGGAGGATTCATCGGATCCGAAATGGGCGTTGATGATGCATTAGAAAGTGTTGAAATGACCTCTATGTGGTCACCCGATAAATCAGCAATTTGAGGGGTGTTGATGAGGATAGAAGAGGTTAGTTCGTGACTGTCATCTACCTTTAAGTTGATGTCGATAAACGAGCAGCAATCACTTTTGTGTGCGCAGCTATCCTGGTGACTGTCGTCGTGATGCGAACAATCGTTGTCACTGAACAAGTGGATGTCGGCCAACTTGCCGCAGCAATAATGCAAGTGCATTTGAACACCTACTGAAAGCAGGGCGTATACACTGAGTATGGCTATGGCGAGAAATTTCTTCATCCGTCACGAAGATAATTCTAATTCAGTTGAAACACTCCACACGCTGCTTATTAGCTCATCCCAAGTTCTGATTGAATGGTCTTCATGCGCGCTTCCATTTGCAGCACTTGCTGCTTGTAGTTAGCCTCTCCTTGAAAAGCCGCTTTCATAGAAAAATAGAACTTGATCTTCGGTTCAGTGCCGCTGGGTCGTGCAGAAATTTTACTACCGTCTTCCAGTATGAATTGGAGGACGTTTGATGATGGCAGATCGATTTTCGTAACCGTCCCGCTGCGGAGGTCAGTTACACGCTGCAATTGAATATCACGAAGCTCTACGACCGGAGAACCCGCCAACATGCTTGGTGGTGTTTCGCGCAATGCCGTCATCTTGGATTGTATCTGTTGCAATCCATCAAGTCCCTTCAATGTTACTGATAACAATGATTCGTGATACAAACCGCAGCGTTCATAAATTTCCATGAGTAGGCTCCACATCGTGCGTTGCTTAGACGCACACCAGGCAGCAATTTCACACAACACAACGGATGAAAGCACCGCGTCTTTGTCGCGCACAAATTCACCAACCGAATAACCATAGCTTTCTTCGCCACCGGCAATGAAGGTTTCTACTCCTTCTTTTTCTCTAATGACACCGGCGATGTATTTGAATCCGGTGAGGGTTTCATACCATTTCACATGGTGAAGCTTCGCAATCTCTTCCAATAGATCAGAGGTTACAATGGTCTTAGCAATGTATTGTTTTCCATTGAAAGCGGATTTCTCATGCATGCGCTCGAGCTGATAATACACGAGTAAACAGGCGGCTTGGTTTCCATTGAGCAACACCATCTCTCCTTCGTTGTTGCGAATGGCCATGCCCACGCGATCGGTATCAGGGTCGGTGCCTATAACCAAATCGGCATGGACATCTTCTGCCAATTTTAGCGCATGTGTAAGCGCTTCTTTTTCCTCCGGATTAGGCGATTGAACAGTGCTGAAATTGCCGTCGGGTGTAGCTTGTGATTCGACAACGTGCACGTTTTTAAAACCGAGCTCATGCAGCGCGCGTGGCACCATCGTAATGCCCGCCCCATGAATTGAGGTATAAACAATTTTCAAATCGGAAGCATGGGTTATGGCTTCCGGTGCTTGAATGAGCTTTTTTACTTCTTCGAAATATGCCAGCTCAACACTGGAGTCAATCGTATGTATTTTCTCTGAATTGCCGCTGAACTTTACTTCATCCGGCTGTGTGATTTTTCTTACTTCAGTAATAATGCCTTTGTCGTGTGGCGGCAATACTTGAGCGCCATCTTCCCAATACACTTTGTAGCCGTTGTATTCTTTAGGGTTGTGCGAAGCTGTTACCACAATGCCTGATTGACAATTCAAATGACGCACGGCAAATGACAGCAACGGTGTGGGACGCAGTTCGCTAAAAAGAAACACTTCAATGCCGTTAGCTGAAAGCACGTCGGCAGCGGTTTGAGCAAAGAGTTTCGAATTGTTGCGTGAATCGTATGCAATAGCTACACGCGAGGTGCTGTCGGGAAATTGCTGCAAAATGTAGTTGGCCAAACCTTGAGTGGCCATACCCACGGTGTATACATTCATGCGCATGGTGCCAACGCCCATTACTCCCCGAAGTCCACCTGTTCCAAACTCGAGGTCGCTGTAAAAAGACTCCGTGAGCAGATTGTGGTCGTCTTGCAACATCCGTCGAATCTCGATTTTCGACTCCTTATCAATCACATTCGACTCCAGCCAAAGTGTAGCTTTTTCTAATATTTCTGGTGACACCGTGTTACTCATAATTCAAATTTTGAAGTCAGCGAATTTAGACAAACAAGAGTACGAAGTGTGAGAGGGCACTGGCAAAAACAAAAGGGGCAAAGCGATTCGCTTTGCCCCTTATACTGTTTCCTCATGTGTTGAGGTGTTGTGTTTTTATTGAGCAGGAATTAGCTCACATGTACCCGCGGCATTGACAATGTTTACATCGGTAATAAGGGTTGTAGCAATTTTGTTTGTTGCATCCAACTCCAGTGTTTTGTTGAAAGCGGCCTTGCTGCATTCGTAATTCTTGTTGATACTGTAGTATACCCCCAAGTAGTTGTAGGCTTCAATCAAGTTTTTCTTGTTCGCCTCAATTGAACGGGCATCGCCACCCACAAGACGAATGAATTTTTCGTGGTGTGGTTTGGCCAATCCCGCCACCGGTTGATCAGGATTAACCTCCATACGGTTGTTGCAACGGCCTCTCCAGAAGTTCGCGTCTGGATATTTCGAAGCAGCTAGTGCGAATGCTGTATCGGCAAGTTGATACTCTTTATTGTAATAGCGCGACTGACCTAAGTAGTAAAAATCCAACGGGGCAGGTGTTTCTGCGCGTTCGGTTTTTAACTGGTAGTAATTTGCTGCTTCACCATATTTCTTCTGCTTCATCAGTATCGTCGCAATGTCGTTATACCCATCGATGTATGTTGGATCTTCACTAACAGCTTGTTTCAAGAACTCAACAGCCAATGAATCTTGTCCTGATTTGGAAAGCAGTTTCCCTTTTTGTCCGTAGTCGCTGCCTGAGATTTTTGCACGACCTGATTCTTTAGCCAAATCAAAGTATTTGTTGATGTATTCCAATCCTTTCGCATAGTCGCCGGTTTCAAAACAAGTGTAACCAAGCACGCGATACATGTATTCATTGTTGGTATTGCATGTCAGGGCTTTCTCCAGTTCCATCAATGCTGCCTTGTAATCTTTCGCGAGATATACGAACATGGCGTAACGCTGATTCACGCGGCAATTGTTGTTGAGTTCTTTGTATCGTGCGTAAGCTTCGATTGCCTGCGGATAGCGCCCGGCATCTTTCAGGAGCTCTGCTTTCTCACGGTAGGCAGGTGCAAATGAAGGGTCGAGCGCAATGGCTTCATTGTAGTAGTTCAACCCTTCATCCCAGTTGGCAACACGCTTATATAACATGCCCTTGCGTAAAATTGCTCGAACTGATTTTGAATCGACTTCCAATGCCTTGTTGTATTGTGCGATTGCATTGCTTTGATTGATGCCATCACGCAGACGGTAGTAATCACCCAATAGAATGTAACACTCCGGGTTTTTATCGTTCAGCGGAATAGAAGTATTCAAATAAACAATTGCCTTCTCGAGCTGCACGTTGTTTTCCATCAAACAGGCTTCAGCCATTTTCAAATAAGCTTGTTGCTTGGTGAGCTTATCTACTTTGTTTGATTTGGTATTCATGATTTCTTCAGCCTTGGCGAGCTTTGCAGCACTCTCAGTGGCATCCTTGCGAAATGCAGCGAGATTGGCGAGGCCTGCAGCGTTGAGTGGGTTGGTTGGGGCCACCTCCATCCCTTTGCGGAAAAGCTTTTCGGCCGATGATAATTTGTCTGCAAGATCTATAGCATCATCCTGATCGCTTATCCCCCAATAGAAATAGTTGTAACCTGCAGCGGCGTAATTGTCGCCAACTGTTGGTTCTTTGGCTATGATAGCATTGAGATCTGTTTCAGCGGATTCGAATCTTTCGCTGAGAGTTTTTTGAATGGCTTCAACACGGGTTTGAGCCATGGCAGCTGAGTTGAGAACAACTAATGCGCAAATGAAAAGCAAGGATTTATACATGGTGATGGAATTATTCTTAATCATTAATCTACTATCTTAACTGTTCGGTTGGGGGTTTTTGCCGCCACCATTCCCATTTTGTGAATGATGAGCTGACCTTTCTCGCCTGAGAGATGGTTGGCAAAGCCTGTGCCAAGCGTCCCCCGCAAGCCTGTGCGGATGTAATACACATCGCGACGCAAAGGATAGCTCTTATCGAAAACGTATGCTTGATATGGTCGACGCGGTAAATCTGGTTTAATCACATTGGATGGGTCAACGATGCCCAGCGGCCTAACGAGTCTGCGGTAATTCTGTGAAACACTGTCTTCGGCATCACTAATCCAACTCAGAGAAATAACACCAATGGCATTGGGGTGTGAATGCACATATTCAATCACACGGTCAGTTGTTTGTTCTGAAAAGCACCATTGTGGGAATGAATCAACGCCGAACTTTTCGCGCAGTGTGCGTGCGTTGCATGAGCCGGGGTTATCAAAAACGACTTGAATTTTTCCGGCAGAATTGCCTGGCTGCACCTGACTCCATAAACTATCTGTGCCCGTGAAAATACCCCGCACCCGTTCGAGCTGAATAACGCTGTCGGCATGTTCCGGATGCACAATGAGGGCCACACCATCATGTGCGATGAGAATGCTTTCGGGCACGCGTTGCTTGCTTTTGAAAAAGGAAAGCTCATCATCTGTTAGAGCCCGGCTAACCACTGCCGCTTGAATGCTATCGTCTAATAACATTTGCATGATTTCCGCCTCGGGGGCATATGTGGCTTTTATGTCAGCGTATTTGTTGAGGTGCGTGTAAGTGAAGATTTCCGTATCCATCAACAATGAATACGAAGCATCAACTCCAACACGCAGGGATCCTGAAGTGATCGACTCCTCATGCTTGTCTTGAGCGATATTGCAGCTCACCCCAACAAGTGCGATGAGTGCTACACAAACGTAATTAAGGATTTGTTTGCTGATCATCGGCCAATTGTTTTTTGAATTTCTGAAGACGATACCAGCGAATGCCGGAATACACCACCATAACACCCGCCATCACGTAACGGCGATTGCCCGGCAGCCATTGTTCTGAACTATCAGCAAATGTGCAAGCCAATGCCACAAGTAGCAAAACGGCGATCATCACGTAGCTCATATTTACGGTTGCATTCATGCGGGCGCGAAATTAATACCGGTTGCTGTACCGACAGTTATTTGAAAAGTTCGAAGGATAAGAAAACGGCAGATCCACGTGATGCGAATCTGCCGCTATATAGGTTCATGCCATTCAATTAGAGTGTGCCTCTCAATTCTTGTTCACGCTCAATAGCTTCGAACAATGCTTTGAAATTACCTTTTCCGAAGCTCTTAGCTCCTTTGCGCTGAATAATCTCGAAAAACATGGTAGGCCTGTCAAGAACCGGCTTGGTAAATAACTGGAGCAAATACCCTTCGTCATCACAATCGATAAGAATTCCAAGCTTCTTCAATGGCGCAAGGTCTTCATCGATTTTGCCCACTCGGTCTAACACGTCATCATAATAGGTTTCAGGCACATTCAGGAATTCGACTCCGCGCTCTTTAAGGGCGGTAACGGTTTCGATAATGTTGTCGGTTGCTACTGCGATGTGTTGCACTCCGGCGCCATGATAGAAATCGATGTACTCTTCGATTTGCGATTTTTTCTTACCGGTAGCCGGTTCGTTGATGGGAAACTTAATGCGACCATTGCCATTGCTCATCACCTTACTCATGAGGGCGGTGTAGTCTGTGCTGATGTCTTTGTCATCGAATGATACCAATTGCGCAAATCCCATCACCTTGGCGTAAAACTCACACCAGTGGTTCATTTCATTCCAACCCACATTACCTACCATATGGTCGACGAATTTCAAACCTACTTCAGATGCGCGATAGGATGGATTCCAAGGCTTGTAGCCTGGAAGAAACACTCCGCTGTAATTTTTGCGCTCCACGAAAACGTGCAGAGTTTCGCCATACGTGTGTATGCCTGATAGCACCACGCTGCCATGGTCATCCACGTGTGTTTCCGGTTTAAGGCAGCTTTCTCCGCCGCGTTTGGTAGTTTCTTCCCAACTTTTGGTGGCGTCATCAACCCAGATCGCAATCACTTTTACACCGTCGCCATGCGCATTAACGTGCGCGTTGATAGGGCCGTCGGGCTGCAATGAAGATGTTAGAACAAGTCGGATTTTATCTTGCTGTAGCACATAGGAAACTCGGTCTCTCACGCCGGTTTCCAAACCGCAATAGGCTAGAGGCTGAAAGCCCCATGCGCTCATATAGTAATATGCCGCTTGTTTGGCGTTTCCGACATAAAGCTCGACGTAATCTGTTCCTAGTAATGGAAGAAAATCTTCAGCTTCGGGAACTACTTTTTCTAGTGGATGTGATGATGTATCGGTATTCATGGTTTCAAAATTAGGCGTCTTTTAATCGAGCCAACTCGTTTTATATGTGTCGTCTGAAATTCCCAGTGCAGCTGCAGTTATTTGTAATGGACGGAATGTATCCACCATTACAGCGAGTTCTGCTGTTTCTTTCTGGCCAATGCTGCGCTCTGCAGCGCCGGGATGAGGTCCGTGAGGTATTCCCCCTGGATGGAGAGAGATGTATCCTTTTTCTACGTGATTGCGGCTCATGAAGTCCCCATCAACGTAGTAGAGAACCTCATCGCTGTCGATGTTGCTGTGATTGTAGGGGGCAGGTATAGACTTCGGATGGTAGTCGTATAATCTAGGACAAAATGAACAAACCACAAAGTTGTGCGCCTCAAAGGTTTGGTGCACCGGTGGTGGTTGGTGTATACGCCCTGTAATCGGCTCGAAGTCGTGGATACTGAAGGCATACGGATAATTGTAACCATCCCAACCTACAACATCAAAAGGGTGTGACGCATAAACGACCTCATGCATCATATTTTGCTTGCGTATCTTGATGATGAACTCTCCCTTTTGGTCGTGTGTTTCCAAATTCACTGGGCGACGCAAGTCACGCTCGCAGAATGGTGAATGTTCAAGCAATTGCCCGAATCCATTGCGGTAGCGTTTGGGTGTCACAATTGGCGAATAAGACTCGACAATGAAAAGTCGGTTTTGCGGGGTGTTAAATTCGATTTGATATATCATCCCTCGCGGTATGACAAGGTAGTCGCCATAGCTGAAGGTAAGATTTCCTAAAAAGGTTCGCAATGTGCCTGAGCCTTCATGTATAAAGAGCATCTCATCGGCATCAGCATTTTTATAGAAGTAACTTGTTAGGCTTTCTTGTGGAGCTGCTAAAGCGATATTTAGGTCATTGTTGAATAGCATATAGGTTCTGCTTTCCAAAAAATCCGGTTTGGGCAATACGCTCCAGCCTTTAAGCATCAATGGGGTGATGTTGTGCTCTACCGCTGCTCTCGGGCCTGCAAATACCGCATCACCAATGGATTGGATCATCGTGGGGCGTTGCGCATG
>CANHPZ010000109.1 GCA_947462725.1 Flavobacteriales bacterium | reverse complement strand
GTGCGCGCGAGAATCGCCTGTGATTGCGAGAAGAGGAAAGGCTTTTCGCCATCCACCCACAGCAGCGCCTCTGCATCGGGTGAAGTGGTATAGGTAATCATAACCTCCTTCGAATCCTTTTTAATAGGCACACGAAGCGCTCCTCCGATGTATTCCTTTTCTTCTCCTAAAACAAAAGTTACCGGTGCATCATCTACCAACACCTCCGCAACCTTCAGTCCGTTCACATCGAAAATGATGGTGTCTGTTCCCGTGATATTTTCAATTACGTAAGAAGCCACCGCGTCAATCGTGTGGCTTTCAAAATGCACTACGGCAAACCATTCCAGGTGTTTTACTCGAGCCTCATTAGGCTTCGACCAAGTATGCGGATCGCGTGCAAGTTTCATATTGGCTATCATCATTTTTGAACGCTCTGAGCGTGGGTTGTCCGTGGTTGAAGTCTGACATCCGGTAAGAGCCAAAACCAAAACACTCAGGATTGAAATCAATTTCATGCTTAATTCAATTATCATTAATTACGAATGACCAGTGACCAATGCCTGGTGACTAATCGCTGGAAGACCGCCTCGACTACTTAGAGCACAAGCATCTTCCAAAAACGCCGAGCGGCAACTTAACGCCGGTCTTAGCTTGCAAATACAGCTCGCCAATACTCAGCTTATCACCCGCGTGTTTTTTGAGCAGATTTTCGATGACCAAGGCAGAGAGTCCAAGACTATATGCATTCAGGATAAGGAAGTGTTCTTGTGGATCGAGAATTTGCAGCACACCGGTCATCATCTCTGCGATATTCTCTTCTAGCTTCCACTTCTCGCCTTTCGGTCCGTGACCAAATGCCGGTGGGTCGAGAATAATACCATGGTAAGTATTGCCTCTGCGCACTTCGCGTTGCACAAACTTGAGCGCATCGTCCACCATCCAGCGGATATCTTCGAGGCCACTGAGCTGCATGTTTTCATTGCTCCACGACACCACCTGCTTGATGCTATCGACGTGGGTAACTTCAGCTCCTGCTGCAGCTGCCGCAAGTGATGCGCCACCGGTATAAGCAAACAGATTGAGCACGCGAGGCTTTGCCGTTTTCATTTGGCCCACCGAATCAACGATATAATCCCAATTGGATGCCTGCTCGGGAAAAATGCCCACGTGCTTGAACGCCGTGAGTCCGAGGCGAAATACAATGTCCTCGTTGTTGATGAGATTGTATTTCACGCGCCACTGATCGGGCATCTTTTTCAGCTTTTGCCATTCGCCACTGTTGCTGGTCTTCTGCACAAAGCGCACGTGGGCTTTGCTCTTCCACTCACCATCGGTAAGTATTTTGGGCCACACTGCTTGTGGTTCGGGACGAATGGTAATGAACTCACCGAAGCGCTCGAGCTTTTCGAAGTCGCCACAATCGAGCAATTCGTAGTCGTTCCAACGGGTAGGTGTGTCGAGTATGATCGATGACTGCATGCGGCAAAGGTAAATGCCTTCATGCTATCTTCGCCCTGTTATGCGTATTGCCCTCATAGGAAATGGAAATTTGGCCTGGCACCTGAGCGCTGCCTTTCGCAACAAGGGTTTGCACATCGATGCACACCTTTCGCGCAGCAGTGACCGTCTGTTGGGGTGGCCCATCTTTAGTACTTGGGAAGATATGCCTCAAGATATCGACCTCTACTTGCTGGCAGTGCCCGATGCTTCTATATCCGAGGTGTCGTCATGCATTGCATCGCATGCTGCAGTCGTTCATTTTTCCGGCGGCACATCCATTGAAGCTATTAACCAACGCCACCGCGCCGTGTGTTGGCCCTGTCAAACACTGACTGCAGGCACTGTGATCGATTATGCTAGTATTCCGGTAGTATTTGAATGCAGCGATGACCACACACAACAGCTGATCGGAAAGAGTTTGAGACAAGCTTGGGGAATATGGACGGAGGCGAGCGGAGAGCAACGTGTGAAGGCGCATGCTGCAGCCGTATTCTCCAACAACTTCACCAACCACATGCAACACATTGCGCATCAATTGTTGCATGAGGCCGGACTGTCTACTAAGCTATTGCAACCCATGGTGAAGGCGCACATGCAATTGCTGGATAGCTTTGAACCATCTGAAGTGCAGACCGGGCCGGCCAAGCGCAACGACCTAACAACCGTGCAACGCCACATTCACGCTATGCAGCATCACGAAGATTGGAAGAAGCTGTATGAGCTCATCACCGAAGACATCATCACCACTTACCATACCTAATGAATTATAAAGCCAAGCTCAAAACCATCAACACCTTCTGTTTCGATGTGGATGGTGTTTTCACCAATAACATCATCATACTAATGCCCGACGGCGAACAAGTGCGCACAGCGAATGTGCGCGACGGTTATGCGGTGCAACTGGCCGTGAAGAAAGGCTTGCGCATTGCCATCATCAGCGGCGGAAAGAGTGAAGCTGTGCGTAAGCGCTTTGAGGGGCTGGGTGTAACCGAGATTTATTTGGGCTCTGCAAAAAAGATTGATGTATTCAAGGCTTTTCTTGAAAAAAACAACATCTCAGCCGAAGACGTTTGTTATGTGGGAGATGACGTTCCTGACTATGCCGTAATGAGTCATTGTGGCCTTGCGGTTTGTCCGGAAGATGCTGCCAACGAAATCAAGAGCATCGCCCATTACATTTCGCCCAAGAAAGGCGGCGAAGGCTGCGTGCGCGACATTCTCGAGCAGGCATTAAAAATAAAAAGCATGTGGATGGACGAAGAGAGCATGGTGTGGTAGAATTCTCTCGTTCTAAAATAATTTTGACGCTTGTCCGTATATCGTATCGAACCATGAGAACATTCCTTTTCAGTTTTCTTTTTTTGTTTACGGCTGAAGCATTCAGTCTTTCTGCTGATGAGGCTGAACTGAAACTGGCCTATCTCCACAAGCAGCTTTCCATTTCTGAGGATGATACGCGCAGCGATTCCATTTGCGAGGCCATGCGTCAAACCTTCATTGCATCATTCGAAGATGCAACTGTATTTGATCATCCATTCAAAAGCCTTACGTTCAGCACGCTTACCTCAAAAGACCACCACATGCGTCTTTTCAATTGGAACCTCCCCTATCGCGATGGCTCATACAAATACTTCTGCTTTGTTTTACTATGGAACCAAGACGCGAAAAACTACACGTGGTTTGAGCTTGAAGACGCCTTGCATGAGCCCGAGAAAATTGAATCGCGTTACCTTACCGCAGACAAATGGCTTGGCGCTCTTTACTACGAGATTATTCCCATGGCATCCAAGGGCCGCAGCGACACCTATACGCTCATTGGCTGGGATGGCAAGGATAATCTTACCACACGCAAAATCATAGATGCACTGACCATAACCGGCGAGAAGATTCGCTTAGGCGCACCTCTCTTCGAATATGAAGGTGACACACGCAAACGCATTGTATTTGAGTACAGCAATGAGGTGAGCGCATCGGTGAAATATTATCCCAAAAAGGATTGTATTGTGATGGATCACCTTTCACCTAAAAACCCCATGATGACGGGCATCTACGCCGATTATGGTCCTGACGGAACCTATTGTCTATTCACTCTAAAGAAAGGCAAATGGAAGTTCATGGACGAGATTGATGTGAGTCAGTTTGCCGAGGGAAATGACAGGCCGTTCCGCGATCCTCGACTGAATCGATGAGGGATATTTATTAACCGCAAAGGCGCAAAAAACTCAGAGAAAAACCCTCTGAATTCTTTGCGCCTTAGCTCTTAAAACTAATCTTCTCTATTGCTTCCTGAACTTCACCTCTTCACGCAGGTGTTCGCCAGCAATTTTCACTACATAGAATCCAGTAGCGAGTGCATCAACATCCAATTCAATGGTGGTTGTACCACTTAGAATGGTGGATTGAACATCTGTGAGCAACTTGCCCGACAAATCATATATCTGGAGGGTCACCACATCATCCACAGAAGATTCAATGGTTAGGTTCGCTTCATTCGAAGTTGGATTGGGCCACAAAATCACTTCAGTTTTTACATCTGAATTCTGAGACTTTGTCATCGCGGGCAGCATCGACATCATCACAGGAGATTGATACATGAGTGTATTGAAGTTGATGTAATTCACCCAATCCGGATGATCGACAAAAGGATTTCTGTTTTGCTGTATGCTTTGTATATAATCATTGCGAGAAATCTCGTAACGATCAGGTAAATCCGAATTGTGCCAAGAAAGCAACATGTTTACATCCTGAGGATCTTCGCTATAGCTTGGTAGAATGACGGTATTCAAATTATTAAAGGTCCAGTTGAATCCACTCACACCGTTGTAGCGCATCGACATGTAGAGCATCGCACGGGCTGCATCTCCCTTGTGAGAAGCGCGTGGTTCGTATACGGTATTGCCCGCTGCATCATATCCATATTTACCTTCGAGATATGTGCTTATTGGCGTTGCAACTATACCGAGAGGGTGATTGCTGCGCACTGCATTAGCGTTGTTTTGATTGATAGGGAACAAATGATGTTGGTCGGCATACTCATTCAATGAAGTACCACCGCCGCTCGGCATCCAGCTCACGCACCAGGTATGTTCACGACTGAAGATGGTATTCGGTGTCCAAGCGAACACACCGGAATAGGTTTGCGTTTGACCTGAATAAATACATGTCAGGCTGCGAACACCGCCCGGTGCTTCGCGCGAAGAATATTCAGCCACCATTGTTTCATCATACAGATCATACGACACCTTCACATACGGCGCACGCACACGATTCTGAAGGTCGGTCACAAACGTCGCGTTCAACGGATTGACAGCGCTGTAGTATGTTCCCTCCATCGTGGCCAAACTCGTAACACTGCCGGTAAGCGGCGCCGTTTGACGATAATTGCACGTTGAAGCGGATCCATTGTAGGCATAGACAGCGTAGTAATAAGAAGTATTGGAGACAACAGAACGTTGCAAATATGTTGTGGCCGTTCCTGAAGACATCACTACCGCATTGCCGACAACATCACCCACCACATAGCCAACGCCATCAACCGGTGATGCGGAAGGTGCGCTTGCTTCACTGCGCAGAACCAGATATCCCGAAGGAGCCGGACTTGCCGCTGTATAGGTTACGTTGTAGTTGTACGATTTCACGTTGGTGAACGTCAAATTCGATGGCTGGGCAGTTGGCTCAGTTGACAATGTTCCGAAGCTGAATGTCCATACCGGGAAGGTGGTAATGCGGGTATCGGTGCGATTCCAATTGTTTTGATTGGCAATTGACGTGAGCAACGTTGCCTTGGGAGCATTGTTGGCCACTATGGTATAAGCACCATTGTCGCGCTCAGTGGTAAAAGCGAGTGCGGTGGATCCGGTAACTAATGTGGCCGGCTTGCGCGATGTGGTTGTGCTGATTGTTCCAGTGATCCAATTGTTAGAACTGAATCCAAAAATGAACGTTGGAGCTGCTGCAGTTCCTTGGTAAAGAAAAATCTGATCGCCCGTAGTTCCTAAAGCAACGGTAGTCGGAGTAAATGTATGAACCGTGCCTGCAGGAAAATCCGTTGCGGCCGTCCAGGTATCTGTACCTTCCGTGGTTGCGAGAGCAGTGCCGTTGTAACCGTTGTCGGTAATCTTGACCTGCGTACCGGCGGTGATGTTCACCAGATTGACCATCTTGATGACATCCGGATCATCACCGTTGAAGCCGATTACGGCCATGTCGCCTTGAGTGAGAACTGTTTGAGCAAGTATGGCGGAATGCAGGATGATTGCTGCAGCAAAAGCGTATAACTTTTTCATGAAATGATTTGTTTCTTTAGTATTAAATCGAGGCAATTTATTCAAATTCTGCAGAAACAGTTGGATTGATAAAAATCAGTTTGGGCAAGTTGTACCGAAGATGGAGATAAAAATCAAAAGGTCGGATACGCCGATGATGCCATTGGCATCAAAATCACCGGGGCAATTATCGGTGCACAGAAAGGAACAACTGAGATCATCAACCGTTGCTTCCGGATTGAAATTCACTGCCTGCGGATACATGCAACCGGGCACATCGCACGACAACACTTCAATCAACACTGAAGCGGTTGATGAGCCAAGAGCATTTGATGCGCTGAGGCTGACGGTATACGAACCGGGCTGATCAAAACAAACCTCACCTGGGTCTTCCAAAGAACTTGTGTTCACACTTCCACCGGGAAATTGCCATGACCATTGCGTTGCATCTCCGGAGGTTGTGCTATTGAATGTGAAACATGATCCGGTGCATCCGGTGCTCGTATTCACCTGTATACTTGTGACCGGTACCTGCGGCTGCACGCCCGGACAGCAATTGCCGCCTTGAGAAACAGACAGAGTAGAACCAGCCCAGCAATTGTATTGCGTGTAGTAGTAATACAAGTTGCCGCCGAATTGATTGAGGAAATAGGCCACCACTTGCTCCGCTGTATTGCAACCACCCTGATTGCCTGTGCCGCAGGAATACGCGCAAATGATGCTGCCATAGCCATCCGTATCCGGCAGCACAGAAGGGGGAGCAAACAAAACCGAAGTTGCTACACCCGAAGGAGCATTAATAGCGGTGGATGTATTGCCTGTATTGCAATTGTCATTGTTGCCCTGATAGCCCGCATACAGCACTTCTGTGACGTTGCCGGCGAATGGTCCTGTAATCGTGACAGCGCAATCTTCGTAGGTACAAACACCGATGTGCAGATTAGGGATGTCTTGATCCACATTAATCGTAATAGCGCCGCCATCATAGTTGGCGTAGATAATAACATTGCCTGAAGTGTTGCAGAACTGGGCAACACTCGCGCAGGCCGTCAGCAAAAAAGCAATGGAGAGTATCTGCTTCATGTGTTTGAATTTGTGACCAATGTAATTCAGAAAATAGCATTGGATATTCGCAGAGATACTGATGTCATCTTCCAGACGAACCGATTCCTCCTCATCTTTGCAGCACAAATGCAAAATCAAGAACCATCCATCTTTCGCCTCAGTAATGGCATACGCGTGGTGCACCAATATTTACCGCGTGAAGTGGCCCATTGCGGCTTCATGATCGGCTCGGGAAGTCGCGATGAACTCAAGGCAGAACATGGACTGGCGCACTTCCTTGAACACTGTTTATTCAAAGGCACAAAGAAGCGCAAGACCTTTCATATCTTGAGTCGCCTTGATGCCGTAGGTGGAGAACTCAATGCATTTACATCGAAAGAAGAAACGTGGATTCACGCTTCGCATTTGAAAGAAGACTACGAACGAGCTATTGAACTGATTGCCGACATTGCCTTCAACGCAACTTTTCCCGAGAAAGAAATCGAAAAGGAAAAAGAAGTCATCTATGATGAGCTGAATAGCTACAAGGACAGTCCGGCTGATTTGATCTTTGAAGATTTCGATCAATTGCTCTTTGGAAATCATCCCTTCGGTCGCACCATTATTGGCACCGAAGAGAGTTTGCAGCGCTTCAACCGCAATCATCTCGAGCGATTTCGCAAACGTGCACTCAACCGCGACAATGTCATTTTTTCATCCGCAGGCAACATCACCGCCGAGCGATTACAAACATTATTAGAAAAACATTTCGGATCGTTCAAGCTCAGCAAAGCGCCCATGAAGCGTGAACCTGTAAAAGAATACCATTTCGATAATCGCGTGGTGAAGAAGGACATTCATCAAGTGCACTACTTAATGGGAATGCCTGCGTATGACTTCGACCACAAAAAACGTCCGGCACTCTCTTTACTGAACAACATCATTGGCGGACCTGCCATGAACAACAGACTGAGTATGCGTATTCGCGAGAAGCACGGCATCGCCTACCACGTCGATTCGAATTACAGTCCATTTTCAGACACGGGCATTTTTTCGATCTATCTCGGCACAGATAAAGAGAACTTAAAGAAGAGCAAAGAGCTCATTTGGCAAGTACTCAATGAATTCAAGCATGAGCGCATGAGTGTGCGTGCCCTTGCCGATTCGAAAAAACAAATTATCGGACAGATTGCCTTGGCGCAAGACAGCGGAAGCGCAATCATGTTCAACATTGCAAAGAGTCTAATGCTCTTCGATCGTGTTGACACACTGGACGAATTGTTTGAGAAGATTCACGAAATTTCAGCGCACGACATGCATGATGTCGCCAATGAGATATTCAAAACAGATCGCAGTTGCAGTGTGACGTATACTTATTGAGGATTGTAGGATTGTAGGGGGTGTCAAGTACTCATTTTCTTTCTATTTCTCTTTCTGAAACTTCACGATTAAGAAACACAATGAGATGAGTATATGTAATTGGCCAACTCCCTTCTATCCTGCAATCCTATAATCCTCATAATGAGAATGAGTGGTTGGAGCTCCCTATAATCCTACAATCCTGTTATCCTATAATCCTAGGAATGAGAATGAGTGGTTGGCTCACACCCCCGATATCCGGTGCACATCACTATTGTTTTCCTCGATATCGTTTTTGACCTTGCGCATGCGTTGTGCCACTGT
>CANHPZ010000108.1 GCA_947462725.1 Flavobacteriales bacterium | reverse complement strand
TCCAGGTAAATGAATCGGCGAAAGGAGTTGAATTGGTAAAGGTCACATCCAGTGGTGAACAACCGCCATTGATACTGGCTGCAATCGACACTTCAGGTGTTGGATTGATAATCACAGCATGAGAAGCTGAGTCCGTGCAACCGAATGAATTGGCGGCAATCAATGTCACCTCTATTTGACTTACACTAGATCCTGAATTCGAAAAATTAGTAGACGGATTTGCCATGATAGACATCAGACCATTACCGAAGTTCCATTGGTAAGACACGGCGTTCTGACTCGTGTTTACAAAGGCTACTTGTGCCGGAGAACAGAACTCGCCAGGGCTCATAAAATCAGCGTTTACAAAAGGATAAACTGTAATTTCCACCGAAGAAGAAGAGTTACAACCCTGAGCTGAAACAGCATTCAATGTTACTATGGAGATATCCGGTGTGTTGCCGTTGTTTTCATACACATGACTGTGAACAGCTGCAGTAGTCGTTGAAGAATTGCCATCACCATATGTCCAAACCACTTCGCTAGCGTGCAATGAGTTGTTGGTAAAATCGACCGTTAGTGGAGCACATCCGGCAAATACACTTGGAACGAAATCAATAACCGGTGTTGGATTTACCACGAGTTGATGTTCCGTTGAATCAACACATCCGTAGGTTGAAGTAGCCACCAGATTAACCGTATAGTTCACCGGATTATCAGTATCGTTCGTGAAATAAGAAGTAGGTGCCGGAATTGAAGATACAGTTCCATTACCGAAATTCCATTGAAGCGAATTAGCATTGATGCTGGTGCTATTGAATTGCACAGTAGCAGGAGAACAAAACACACCCGGATCAATAAACACTGCGTCAATAGCAGGATATACAGTTACCGTAGCGGTCTGTTGACTTGCGCATCCTTCATCAGTAATTGCGTTCAGCGTGACCGTGTAATCTACTGCAAGGGTTCCATTGTTGTCATACACCAATGTTTGCAATGAATCTGTGTTGTTTGAAGTAACTCCATTTCCAAAGTTCCAATACAAGCTATCGGCGCGCACCGTTTGGTTCGAAATAACCACTTCAACAGGAGCACAAGCGGCCCATTCACTGACTTCAAACAAAGCCACTGGAGTTGTTTTTACGGTGAATGATTGACTCATAGAATCCACGCATCCAAAAATGGAAGCGCCGGTAAGCACAACATTGAAATCAACATCGGTATCGGTGATGTTTTCATAAAGCGCCGTTGGATTTAGAGCAACAGATTGCAACCCGTTACCAAAGCTCCATGAGTACGCACTCACATTCACACTCGTGTTTGAGAACTGCACAGTGGCCGGTGAGCATACATCTGCAGGATCTTCAAACGAAACCTCGATTTGAGGGTAGATCTCGATGTTCATGCTGAACTGGTTTGAACAACCGTATGGGTTATTGGCGGCCAAAGCAATCGTGCGCACTACAGGCACATTGCTATTGTTGGTGAAGATGTGCGTATGAATAGCGCCAGCCTCTTGCGAAACAACTCCGTCGCCATAATTCCAATCATATGTGGTTCCATTGATTGTTAGGTTAGTGAAGTCAACCGATAGTGGCGCGCATCCTGAAACTACGGATGAACCAAATTGAGCTACAGTATTTGGGAATACTGTTACCTGCGTAGTGGCTGTGTCAACACAACCAAAAGCCGATGTACCAATCAAGGTTACGTCGTAAGCAATGGGATCCAATGTGTAATTTTCGAATGTATGCGTAGGCATCGCAAACGGTGAAGTAGTGCCATCACCAAAATCCCAATGATAATTTTGAACACCTGATGCATAAGGCATGGTAACGGTGAGTGGGGCACAACCTTGAGCACCGGTAATGTTCAGATCAAGATTCATCAATGGGAATACAAACAACGTGCTCGAGGTAGTATCGTTACAACCACTCGCACTATATGCGATAAGGCTTACTTCATAAATATCAAGTGAGCCGGTATTGTTGATATACGTGTGTGTTGGATTCACGAGGTTAGAAGTCACCCCATCACCAAAATCCCATGCATAGCCAACTGCATTCTGCGAAGTGTTCTGAAAGAAAGCAGCCAATGGTCCACATGCAGGTGGATTGTTGTCATCAATAAATGATGCTAATGCACCCGGGTGAACCGTAATATAGAGCGTATCCGAAGTGCCGCAGCCGAACGCATTCAATGCGGTAAGAGTTACCATGAATGTGGTATCAGAATCACCGGTGTTTATATAAGTGCGCTGACCAGTGAATGATTGAGTAACTAAACCATTTCCTAAATCCCATTGGTAAACGGCGGCAGGGCCGCTTGTATTGGTAAAGTGAACCGTGAGCGGTCCGCAACCCTCGGTTACATCGGCTGTGACAGAAGCAACGGGTGCTTCCATCACTACAACAGTAGATGTATCGCTTCCGCTGCAGTGCTGTGTTGTAACTAAAAGTTCAACCAAAAAACTTCCGGTAGTATTGTATAGGTATGTTGGCTCTTGTTGATCAGAAGTGCCACCATCTCCAAAGTTCCAAGCCCAATCCACGATATTATCGTTGTTGGCCGAAACCGTAAGATCCGAAAACTGTGCTAGTTCGCCTTCACACAAGTTGAAAACACTGAAATCGACTTGAGGTGATTCATACACGCGAATAGTAATATCATCATCCGAGCTGCAACCGTAAGCATTTTCAACTGTAAGTGAAACGTGATAGTTGCCGGGCTCATCAAAAAGTACGAGCGGAGGATCTATGCCGTTAAAAGCAGCAGTGCCATTATCAAAGTCCCACAACCAAGACACCGCATTGGGTGTTGCTGCAGTAAAGTCAACTACCAGCGAGTCACAACCAGCAGTTGCATTAGCGCTGATAGAAACGGATGGATTAGGGAGCACCACCACGGTTACCCATGCGGTATCAGCGCAGCCGCTTGATCCATTAACACCGACCATACTTCCGACGTGGTATGTTCCTGGTGAATTGTAGGTGTAAGTTAGATTGCCCGAGCCAGTGGTGTACCACGCAGTATTAACGCCAAAATTCCAACGATACACGTTGGCACCACCAGTAGCGTGCTGGTAAAACTGAACTGATTCGCCAACACACACCGTGTCATGATTTGCTGTGATATCAGCCACCGGAGGAGGTACAATTTGAATGGTGATAGAAGTATTATCAATTCCGCAATAATTAGAGTCAGCCAACGCAATGGTATAAGAACCCACGCCAGGGAAATGAAGTGTGTGCGGAAAAGTTGGAGGCCATGGCGTCCAACCGGTAACGCTATCATGACCTAAACCCCAATAATCACCGAAGTTCCAAGATTCATAGCGTTGGTAAATATTACCTTGCATCAAACAGTTGCGCTCGGTGGTATTTGTAAAAGTTACAGTTGTATCAGGATAGCACAATAGCATAGAAGAAGCAGTAATTCCTGCATCATCAATATCCCAAATACGGATAGGATTAAATTGAGCTTCTGAGTTACCACCTTGCACCGTGTTACAATTATTTTCAGCCGTAAGAGTCACTTCTGTTTCGCAATCCACTGTGCCCGGTTGGTAGGTGTGTGAGACCGTTTGCAACCAATTCGTATGATCAAAAGTGAGCACCGGAGAACCATCACCAAAATCCCAAGTGAACGATGTCGTGCCGGATACATTGGTAGAAGAATTAATGAAATCCATGGTTTGTGGAGCGCAAGACTGAGTCAAACCGCCAATCGGAATCTGAATAGAGGCACTTGAAGCCTCCTCCATCACAACAACACCATGAACCACACAACCGCTTGAGGTTTCTGTAATGGTCACATTGTAAGTAGCTACAGCTGCCGGATAAACGTGGTTTTGAAACGTCGGAGGCGCCCAGGAATTTCCTGTGGTAACCGCTGAACCGTCGCCCCAATTGATGGTAAAACCATTCCAGGTATTGGGCGTGCTTAGGTTAAATGAGAAATCATCGCCACTGCATGAATACCAAGTAGGTGCAGACGAGGCCTGACCATAAAAGTCAAACACGCGTGGGCATTGCGACCAAGACGTGGCGGTCATTAGGACCAAAACCACAGTCGCTAAGGTGAGCTTTATATTGGTGAATGGTTGGATCATGCTAGTTTGTACGGGAGGAGATTCAAAAAGGTGCCGGTTTTTAACTCTTTTTAGACGAAAAGAAAAAAAATACCGATTAAAAATCAAATTCATGAAATCAAACACCTCGTTTTCCATCGCACCCAGGCCATTGCCCGTGTATTTTTGCCGGCATGTTGATCGAAGTACTCAAGTCCAAAATTCACCGTGTAACGGTAACGGAAGCCAATCTCAATTATATCGGAAGCATCACACTTGATCCGCTGCTTATGGAAGCAGCCGATATGATTGAAGGCGAGAAGGTTCAAGTGCTAAATTGTATGAATGGCGAGCGCTTAGAGACCTATATCATTCAGGGTGAGCGAGGTAGCGGCGTGGTTTGTCTCAACGGACCTGCAGCCCGTAAGGTGCATCCCGGCGATGTGGTGATTGTAGTCACCTACGCCCACATCACTAGAGAAGAAGCAGTTACCTTTAGACCAACGATTATTTTTCCGGATACCGAGACTAATCAACTTCGGGGGTGAACAACTTTCTAAGAGGGGTTAAAAAAGCTTCTGTTGGTCAACCACCTTTGTGACAATAGACCGATTATCATAAGAAAGACAATTACATATATCGTATTTCTCGGGCTGGCCGCAGGGCTGATGTGGGTGCTATATAAGGACATCAGCTGGGAAAACGACTTACTTCCCGCGCTGAAAAGTGTGCATTGGATTTGGGTTTTTGCCTCCTTTCTATTTGGGTACATCGCTACTGTATTGCGAGGACTCCGTTGGAATATCATGTTAGAACCCATGGGTTATAAGGTGCGCAATTGGTGGGCGATTCATGCTGTTGCTTTCGGCTATTGCATGAACAACCTTATACCACGCTCCGGTGAATTGGCAAGGTGCACCATGCTTAACCGCACCGATGAAGTGCCGGTAAACAAGCTCATCGGCACAGTTTTACTCGAGCGCATCGTAGACATATTCTTTTTGGCTACCGTTGTATTTCTTGCGTTTGTTCTCGAGCAAGAAGCCTTCAACACCATCTTCGCTAAGGCCGATGGCAGCAAGGGCACAACTATTCTGATCTTGCTTCTGGGTGCAATTGTAGCTTTCGTTGTCTTTCTCTACTCCCTGCGATATTTCGAGCACATTCCATTTTTCAAGAAAGTAAGGGAATTCTTTTTGGGTATGACCGATGGTTTGAAGAGCATTTTCAAACTCAAAAGACAGATGCTCTTTTGGGTTTACTCATTTGGCATTTGGTTTTTCTGGTTACTCATGACTTTTACATCGTTGCAGGCCATTGAAGACACGAGCGCTATGACCTTGAGGCAAACCGTCTTTTTCATGGCTGCCAGTAGTCTTGGAATGATGGTGCCGACACCCGGTGGAGCCGGTGCGTTTCATGGAATGGCCGTACTAGGGTTACAAGCATTAGGATTTCCGGTTGAAGCGGGTAAGATCTACGCACTCATTTCATGGTCGATCAAAACAGCTTGGGACATCTTGGTTGGAGCCGTTAGCTTTCTCATAGCAACCTCAAAAAAATAATGAGCAGCTCTTTGGATTTTTCATTAGAAACAACAGCAACTCAAGTTCAAGAGTGGAAAGATCAGCAACTCTCCATTGTATTCACCAACGGCGTTTTCGACATACTGCACTTAGGCCATGTCACTTACTTGCAACAAGCAAGGGAATTAGGAGACAAGCTAATTGTAGGAATAAACACCGATTCTTCGGTGCGCAGACTGAATAAAGGACCAGAGCGCCCAATTCACGATGAATATGCCCGCGCAGCAGTTTTACTCGCATTGCAATGTGTGGATGCCGTAGTGTTGTTTGATGAAGACACGCCATTGAGCACAATTGAATCGCTTCAGCCCAACGTGTTAGTTAAGGGCGGTGATTACAACCCACATGAATCAGATCGTGCTTCTAAGCAATACATCGTTGGTTCAGCAGAAACGAAATCCCGTGGCGGAAAAGTATGCAGCATAGCTTTGGTAGACGGTTATTCGACTACCCAAGCTATACACAAAATCAGAAAGCAGAAAGATTAGCCGTTGAGCAAATCCATCTTTTTCTTGATGTCATCAATCTCGCGTTCGGTCGCTTTGATTTTCTTCTCAATATCCTTTCTCAGTGCTTCTGCACCTTTACCGGTGAAGATGCCCATGTTGTTTTCATATTGAGCAATCTGATGCTTGAGCTTATCGATTTTTTCGCGCATGAAGCTGCGCTCACGTTTCATTTGACCTTCACCGTTGGCGCTTCCCTTAATAGAATCAAGACGGCTGCGGAAGTTCGACATTTCGCGCTGTTCGCGATCAGCATTGATTTGTCCGTATTTCACGTCCAGAAGCTGATTGTAGCGATCCATCACTTCCTTCACCTTGTCCTTGGGCACAAATCCTACACCATGCCAGCGCTCACCAAAGGCTTTTAAAGCAGCCAGATCAGCACCTTTGTTGCCTGTGATTTCAAGTGCCTCCAATTCAACAAGCATGTCTTGCTTTAGGGTCAGGTTTTGAGCCTGCTCCTCGACTACCTTAGAGAAGTTTTCCTTCTTACGTGCGAAGAAATGATCACAAGTAGATCGGAAACGCTGCCACAATTTCTGCTCCTCGCGAGGATCAGCAGAACCAACGGCCTTCCACTCCTCCTGCAAACGCTTCAATTCATCAGTTGCACCTCTCCAATCTTCGCTATTTTGAATGGTACGAGCTCTTTCAATGAGCGCTTCCTTCTTTTCTTTATTCACTTTATAAGCACCGCGCTTTTCTTCGAACAATGCGTTGCGCTTAGAAAAGAACAAATCACAAAGGCCGCGGAATTCCTGCCATACTTCCTCATTCTCCTTCTTACGGGCCCATCCAATGGTGCGCCATTCTTCCTGCAATTTCAGAACATCATCAGTCCAACGATTACTAGTTGAAGCATTGGTGATTTCCATGGTCAGAATCTCGCTCATCTTGGCAACCAACTCCTTCTTTCTGGCCAGATTCTCATCGCTATGCTTGTGGATTTCATCATAATGAGCCTGAATGCGGTTTTGTGATTCACGCAAAATCCCGAAGAACATGTCGCCAAGTTCCTTGAAGGTCTCACGCGGCGAAGGACCAATGTTCATCCATTCGCGCTGATATTTTTTGACCAAAACCTCCAGATCACTAAACACTGTAACCTCTGCAAGTTTTTTTGCCTCTTCAATCATCTCTTCTTTCATCTTGAGATTGATCTTAAGATCGTGGTCCTGTAAAGTCTTATAGATATTGATGTTGTAGAAAAACTCATGATTGAGTCGCTGCCACTTCTCTTGCAGATCGTGGTATTTGTCGCCGGGCACATCACCGATGGCGTCCCACTGCTCCTTCAAACCCTTATGGGTTGAGAATGCCTTGCCGATGTTCTGCTCATCCTTAATCAGCGCATCCATCTCCGCGAGAATAGCCTGCTTCTTTTCTAAGTTGACTTGGCGCTCTGCCGCGAGCTTTTTACCATGTTCTTCAACACGGTCCTCATACATCTTGAGCAGCGTTTGAAACTCACCTTCCATTTCATGGGGCGCGTAAACAAACTCTACATCCTCAGGATGCTCTTCAGCTTTGAAAGCTTCTAGCTGTATTTGGCGTTCTTTGGCAGTCTCCGCCTTCCAATCGTTGCGGATTTCGCGAATACCATCACGGATGGAACCAATTTCCTCAGAGGTGAGTAGTTCGCGCAGTTTAACAATCAATTCATTTTTCATTCGAAACAAACTTGGGTCAATATTTTTAGTTTTTGCTGACCGCATCGCAAAAATAAGGAAAGCAGCCCGCTATCAAAAAGGTTTGAAACGGAAGTTCATCCAAAAGGTTCGTTTACTTTCTACATAAATTCCATATCTTCATTATCACTTGAAAAAAAAGAGCTGGAAAGAAAAGTTAATGGTCTGCGCCAGTTGAGCCTGATCAGTGAAGGAAGAAAAAAGGACTAAGACAATTGTCATGGCATATAAGCACCAACTCGAATGAGGATTACTTAGATTTGAACGAATGTCCTTTCCTCCAAAATACAGCGAAGAAGAGATGCATGCCAAGCTAGTTGACTGGTGCAATAAAGCTGAACGTTGCCAAGGCGATCTGGAAGCGAAAATGCATCGTTGGGGAGCATCTCGTGAAATAATAGCGCGCTCAATTGACCGATTACGGAAAAGCAACCTCTTTGATGATGCTCGTTTTGCAAGTGCATTCGTGCATGATAAATCGTCGCTTCAGAGATGGGGTGTGCGCAAAATAAGAATGTACCTCAAAGCGAAATCGATCGCAGACGCTGAAATCAACGCCGCTTTGGAATCAATCAACACCGAAGAGAACTTAAACAACATCCGACAGCTTGCTGCGGGTAAAATGAAATCGATAAAAGGAAAGAATGATTACGAGCGCAAAATGAAACTCGTTCAATTTTTATTGCGCAAAGGATTCACT
>CANHPZ010000107.1 GCA_947462725.1 Flavobacteriales bacterium | reverse complement strand
GATAGACTTAATCATGAAGCACTTTTTTCAAGCATTTGATATACGGCGCGCCAGCCCGTTTCCATGGCGCCATGCAACGTGCCATGATGTCCGCCTGTATGCGTGGCTTCTCCGGCGAAATAAAGTTTTTCTCCAATAGACTCTGCCAGCGTTGCGCGGGAATTGCCGATGCCTGGTGCATCGAATGAACGATTGCCATTCCATTGCTGCACGTAGCCTTCAATGATGTGTGCGGCAGCACCGGGAAGGATGTTGTCGAGTTGATTTTTGAATATATCTAGCGTCTCGCCAAAGATGGATGAAATTGTATCCGCTTGTGTGCCGCTTGCCTCAGCGTAAATCCATCCATCGTCATTCACATCAAAACATTGGACTATTCCCGAGCCATAGATGCGCGTGGTGCCCAATGGCCACTGAGGTGTGTCGAGTTTCATGAGGGCGCAATAGCTGTGGTCGATGCTGATGCGCGATAGGGCTTGGATTTGTTTGTCGCCGAGCGATGGCGTAAAGGCAATACTGCCGTTTTTCAGCACATCGAGCGGAACGGTTACAAGCACTTTGTCGCATGTCCACGCTTCGCCGGTTGAGCTGGTGATATTGATTTTGGATTGCGTGTAGTCGATGGAAGCAATGGATGTGTCGTATGTGATGGTGTTGATGGCTCGCGCAAATGCGTTGGCGCAAGCACGTTCAATGGCCTCAGTTGAAACGCGGAATTTCTTGTCACCGGCCGTCCAAACATGATGCTGCTTCGCTAGGCCAACGCCACTGATGTGATCCGATGACGTGCCGTGCACCTGACCCGTGAGCACATTGAAAATGTGTGTTGTATTTTCACTCATGTTGAGTGCATTGTAATAATCCAATGCTGAAATATCGGCGCCGCTATAGTTGTTGAATCCCGCTATCACATTGAGCATTTCCAAAAAGAACGTGTTTTGCGTTGCTTCTTGCGGCGTATTGAGTCGGCCGTTGAAATAGAATAATTCCTGCAACGGAGGCTCTTGCAGCGATACGTTTTTATTGATGAGCAAATCATATAGTGCACTGAATTGGCCTTGAACTGTGCGCTGCTCTATGTTGAGTCGGTCGTTTGTTATATTCGGAAGTGAACGCATGCGGCCACCCCAGCGATTGGTTGACTCGATGATTCGGACATTAACACCTTGCTGAATGAGAAGCTCGGCAGCATATAATCCAGCGATGCCGGCGCCCACAACGATGACCTCACCGCTGAATGATTCGCTTTCGAAGAGATTCGTTTTCTTACACGACGAGAAAAGCGCAGGAGCTGCAATGGCGCCCGCAGCAAGCCATGCCGAATGATGCAGGAATCGGCGGCGGTTCATGATAAGTGCATTTTCTCTTTGAATGTCCACGCGATGGTCTTCGCTCGAAGGATGGCCTGTTCGGTTTTTTCACCGGAAAACAGTGAACGCGCGGTGCTTTCGAAGAGGGCTGTCCATGCGTTCAATGCATCCACGGTCAGGGGCATGTGGGCATGCTTGTCGAAAATGTTGGTGGTGTAACCGGGTTCGTCCAACAGTACAAACGACCAAAAGTGCACCATGCGTGGTTTGTGATGCTCAAAGTCGAGCTGTGCGAAAAAAGGAGTCAGCAGCTCGTTGCTCAATACGGCATCGTAAAAGCGTTCAACCAATAGCGCAATGTCGTCAGTCGATTGGATGTCCTGCATGGGAAATTACAATCCGTAAACCACGGTTTTTTTCGGATACGAAACCGTGAAGCGCAATTGTTTCTTGATTGTTTCGCCTGGTTGTAGCACCTGTTTCCAGGTGAGTTTACCGGTTGCACTATCATAGATTGCTCCGCTATTTTCTTCAACTTCAACGGTGATGTCTCCACTGCTTGAAATGGGTATCTGATCTTCTATGATGAGGTCAACACTTTGGCGTTTGTTGTTTTGCACTGTGATTTCATACGCTTTGCTTGTCGTCTTCTTGCTGCCGAGCAAATTGTTTTTGCAGAAATCTTTAAGCATATCTCTTTTCACACTGATGCCGCGGTCGCGACCGAGTGACAGGTCGAGTGTGTCGTTGGCCTGCGCCGGATCGATGTATCCTTTGCCTACAAATGTTCCTTTGAAGTAAATGTTGCTTTCTCCGGGAAGCAGGGAATATTGCGCCCAGTCTGTAATGCGTGCTTTAAGGAATGCATCGTTGTCGAGCTTTGGAATTGTGATATAGGCGTATGATGCATTCAGCGTTTCTGTTTTCATGGCAACATCATACTGCACATTGTCGCTCGGAATGGTATAGGGGATGGCAATTTTAAACTCAGTGTTTACGGTGTTGTTTTGAACGGTAACATAGTCAGCGCTGGTTTTTACACGGGAAATAACCTTGTCGTCGTAGGCCGCAACAGCCGGTGTTTCGTTGGCAATCATGGGTCGGCGCGCTGACTCTAATTCAAGTGTTTTGTATTCCGCTTGGGCCTCGTAGAGATACCAAGGCAACAGGTTAGGGATTTGTCCGCCCACGGTTGGGTTGCCGGTGGAAATGGTAAGGTTCACATTCTTCCAGTCGTTGCCGGTGCTTTGATACACCTTCGCGCGGTAGTTGAAGGCTATGGGAGAATTCACGTCCTCCGCTCGCAAGTCGTATACCGGATACCATCCTGCATTTTGTACGAAAAACGAAAGTCGAAGGGTCGTGTTGGCAGCACGCTCTGCGGTGAGTGCGATGAATACTTCGCTGGGGTTTCCGCTACGGCGGGCATTCATGCTGTTGAGTGCATTTTGAATTCTATTGATTTCATTGTTGTTGAGGCGCTCTTTTTCGCCCAACTCAATCCACTTGTAAGCTATTTCTGTTAGACGTGATCGGAAGAAATCCGCCATATCCTTCAGGTCTTCGGCAATGAGTGTAGTGTTTTCGCCTTTGATCGTGCGGTTATACTCGAGCATGGATTTTTCCTGCGACAGCACGTCTTTCAATCCGGCTATTTCCTTCTGTTTGAAGAAAGCCTCTTCTAAGCTGTCTGCCAAAATCTTGTGCCTAGGGGTTTGCGCGGCATCCGTCATGTAGTTGATTTGATGGCGTACGCCAAGTATCGTAAACGCTTCATTACCTTCTACACGAATGGAATTCGGATCGAGCTGTGCAGGCAATTCGGCAATGCGAATTTGGTTTTCGCCTTCCTTGAGCGAAATGTTCCCCGTTTGGCTTACCTGCGCGCCCGACATAAATACTGTGACGTCGGTAATCTTGGTTTCAATCGTCTTTGCTTCTTGCTGACCCATCATCAGGGCGCTGCAAAGGATACCGATAACCGAAAAACAAATCTTTTTCATGGATGTCTATTTGGGGTAAATGTAGGCAAGAGCCCAAGAAGCGCAGCTGTTCTATGGATCAACTTTTCAGGCTGGATGGTTGAAAATCGGATGTTTTTTCTCGACTGACTTATCTCATAACATCTGCTGACTCAGGCCATAGAAAAGGCGCGTTGGTTGCATGCAGATTTGTCCTCGGCAAACAAGTTAAACCAAAAAATATAAAAACATGTCACTCATTAAATCAAAGCCAGCATTTACCGCTCCGAGCGTGATTACCGATTTTTTCAACGATGGATTCTTCAATAATGAACTTAGCAATTTTCCTTTAACCCGTTGGGTGCCTAATGCCAACGTGCGTGAAACCGAGGACGCATATATCGTTGAGTTGGCAGCACCTGGTTTGGAAAAGGATGAATTTAAGGTTGAGGTTCAAGAAGATTTGGTGACCATCGAAGGTCAGCACGAGGAGGATCGTGAAGAAAGGAACGAAGAGTATCACAGAAAGGAATTTAAAACGACATCATTTAAGCGTTCTTTCCGTTTGCCACAGTCTATTGTTTCAGACGAGGTGGACGCAAAATATAATCAAGGTATTTTAAAGCTTACGCTCCCCAAACGTGAGGAGGCTAAGTCGATCGGCAAAAAGCTGATCAAGATTTCATAGATCGTGGTGATTAGGATTAGGCCGCCTTTCAATGCAGGCGGCCTTTTCTTTTTTTTCATTGCCCGGCAGATTCAGTGCTGAATCAGATCAGGAAATATGGCGGGTAATTTAGTATTTTGCAGAGCCTCACTTAGGCAGTTTCTAATCACCACCATGAGTAATTTTTCTAGTTCAGACATCAGTTTTGAAACCATTTTCAACCACGTGAATGAAGGTGTTTTAATTGTAGATAGTGAAGGGGTCATCCGATTATGCAACCCCAAGGTGGGTGAGATGTTTGGTTATGAAGACGGAGACTTAAACCACCAGAAGGTGGAAGTGCTCATTCCGGATGCGCTCACCGGTAGGCATGAGAAGTATCGCCAGGCGTATACGAAGCACCCGGTGAAGCGACCCATGGGAAGAAACATGTTGTTGCATGGAAAACGAAAAAACGGAAGTGAATTTCCAATAGAGATAAGTTTAAGTTATTATCAGACGAACGACTCGATTTTTGTGATTGCGTTTATTATAGATATCACCGATAGATCAGACCAACAAGCCCGCATCGAACGGATGAATGGCGAGTTGAAATCGCTCAACGAATCGTTGGAGAAGAAAGTAGCGGAGCGCACATTGGTGCTGAAGGAAGCATTGCATGAATTGGAGGTATCACGCGATGAATTGTCGCAGGCTTTGGAGAATGAGAAGGGATTGAATGAATTGAAATCTCGCTTTGTGTCAACCGCTTCACATGAGTTTCGAACTCCACTGAGCACCATTCTCAGCAGTGTTTCGCTCATACAGAAATACACGGAAAGGGAGGATCAAGAACGACGCGAAAAACACATACTTAAGATTAAGAATGCCGTGAGTGGGTTAACCGAAATTCTAAATGACTTCTTGTCGTTGGGAAAATTGGAGGAAGGAAAGATGTCGGCCAAACTCGCTCAGCACGACATTTTCCATTTGATAAGAGAAGTTGTGTCGGATATCAACTCGATTGTGAGAAGCGGACAATCAATATCCTACAACAGCGGAAGTTGTGAATTGATGATTGATCGTCAGTTGCTGCGCAACGTGATGTTTAATCTACTGTCGAACGCCATCAAGTTTTCACCAGAAGGGGCTGATATCGACGTTAAAATTGAGGCTGGTGAAGAAGAAGTTGTCATTGCTGTGAGGGATCAAGGAATCGGAATTTCCGAAGCGGATATGAAGAATCTATTCGAGCGGTTTTTTCGTGGTGCCAATGCGGTGGCTATTCCAGGCACCGGACTGGGGCTCAACATTGTTACAAAGTATCTGGAATTAATGAACGGAACTATACGGTGCTCAAGTCGACTCGATGAAGGCACAACGTTTTATATCACCTTACCCAAATTCAAATTAAATCCCATCACATGAAGAAAATCCTTCTTATCGAAGACAACAATGAAGTTCGTGAGAACACCTCCGAAATTCTTGAGCTCGCAGGTTACAAAGTGCAGAGCGCCGAGAACGGTAAGCTAGGCGTTGAACTTGCTATGAATGACAAGCCTGATCTGGTCATCTGTGATATCATGATGCCTGTGCTCGATGGCTATGGCACATTGCATATGCTCAATAAAAATCCTGAGACCGCCGCGCTTCCTTTTATTTTTCTTACCGCGAAAGCCGAGCGCACTGATGTCCGTAAGGGCATGGAAATGGGCGCTGATGACTATATCACTAAGCCTTTCGATGATATCGAATTGCTCAATGCTGTTGAAAGTCGCTTGCGTAAGGTTGACGCCATTCGACGTGACATTCAACCAACGCGTGATGGTGTTACCGAGCTGCTTGGCAACATTCAAGGTATCGAAGACATCACTAAGATTTCGAGCCGTCAGCAAATCAAGCATTTGAAAAAGCGTGACGTTATTTTTACTGAAGGCGATACTCCACAAGGATTATATCTTCTTAACTCAGGAAAAGTGAAGCTTTTTAAAAGTCATGAACTCGGAAAGGATTTCATTATCAAAATGCTTCAGCCCGGAGAGTTCTTTGGTTATATGGCCTTGTTGGAAGATGAGTTTCATGCCCTCAGCGCAGAAGCTATCGAAGAATCAGAGATTACAATTTTCCCTGTAGAGGATTTCTATAAGTTGCTTACGCACCCGATGGTGACCCAGCAATTTGTGCGCATGCTCACCGGAAATCTGCAAAGTGAGCACGATAAACTTATCGCTCTTGCCTATAGCAGTGTGCGCAAGCGTACCTCAGAAGCATTGCTCGAATTGCGCGCACGTTACCACAACTTGAAAAGTGAAAGACCTTTTACCATGGCTATTGCGCGCGAGGATCTTGCGAATATGGTTGGAACGGCAACGGAGTCACTCATTCGCACACTCAGTGATTTTCGCGCAGAAGGTCATATTGAAATTAGCGGATCTAGCATAACCGTAGTAAACCCGGCCGCTCTCGAGAAAATGCGCAACTGACGATTGGTTCGAACCAATTGAATGATATACATCAACACCCGTCTTGAGCGCTGTCAAGTGCTTTCGACGGGTGTTTTTGCAATTTGCGGCATAATGCAATCGTCTATGAAAACAATACTCGCAGCCACTGATTTTTCTCCAGCTTCTTGGAATGCAGTGCGCTTTGCTGCTGAAATGGCACTCGACTTCGAAACTGAACTCACATTAGTACATGCTACTCACATCCCTGTTGTCAGCGATGTGTATTTCGATTTGCGCATGACCATGGAAGATTGGAAGGATGAGGATCAATTGCAAATGGATCAATTGGTTGAACGATTGAAAAATAAGTATGGCTACGATTTGCGCATTAAGTCACGTTTGAAGATTGGCTTCGGCCCTGATGTCATTCGCGATTTGGTGCATAAAGGCGGCGTTGGCGTTGTTGTGATGGGCATTGCGCATACAGAGCGTTTCAATGAAATCGTTTTCGGTTCCACTTCCACTGAAGTTGCCGGCACAGTGAGTTGTCCTGTGCTTATCGTACCTGAGAAGGCCACCTACAAGCATTGGAAAACAGTGGCGTTTGCATTTGACCAAAAACATGTTCCGCTTGGAAAGGGGATGAAGACATTAAAGGAAATTCTCCATACTCATGAATCAAAGTTGCGCTTCATCAATGTGATGGACACGCCCTTCATTGAAGGAGATGACTCTATGCTTAAACCGATCATGAAAGAACTTCAAGGCGTTGATTTAAAAACGCATTTCCTTCCTTATCGCGCCAACATGGTTGATGAGGCAATACAAGAATGGGTTCGCCGGCACAAAGCCTCGATGCTCGTGATGGTAGCGAGGCCGCACAATGTGCTTTGGAAAATGTTCAATGAGAGCATGACCAAAAGGATAGCTTTCTCGAGCAAAGTCCCGCTGCTCGTTTTATCTGATTCTAAATAACCACCAACCCAGCTTTAATCACGATACTATGAAAATCCACATACATTCCACGGATAAATTGGAAGTTGTGCAACGAACGTTTAGTTCTGCCTATCCGTTTCTCAAACTCGAATTCTTTGCGCGACCGCATGCCAAAGGACGACCTACGGAAAAGCAGTTTATTATTAATGCCAAGCGCACGGTTGACTCGTGCAATCCGGAATTGACCGATGCCACGATTTCTATTCCAACAGCGATGACCGTGTATGAAATGGAACAACTCTTCCAAGATCGCTTGGGCTTGTTTATTCAAGTGTTCCGAAAGTCGGGCAAGGTGTGGTTGGAAACAACCGCTACCGACGATTGGACATTATTCAAACAAAACATGGAAGGGAAGGAGTTGAGTGACGTGAGTCACACGGGTAGCGATGATGAGCTGCCTGATTATCATGAACAACCCTGACGCATGCATTACATTTGCGATGGCGCTCAACCAGATCGCCTTCACATTCGATGCGTGCTTTTCGATTTCTAATTTTCCTTGGCAGTCTATCTGCTTCTTTTTTTTCTTCGGTTAGAACAGTTGCTCAGCCGGCAAATGATATCTGTTCTTCAGCAAATAATATTCAATCGTATCTCGTGCAAGCTGCAACGGAATCGGCGACAGCCGGTCCGTTTTCTAATGTTGCCGCCACGGGCAATGATGTCGATATAGCAACTGTAACCGGCTGCTGGCTCGATGATTTGACAGGCTTAGCTGATGGCTCATCACCGCAGATTGATGCTACTGTTTGGTTTCATTTTACCGGTATAGGAGGTGAGTTCAAATTGGAGGTTCAGCCCTGCGATACCAATTTGAATTTTATTTCAGAAGACACGCAAATGGTACTCTTCAGCGGTGAATGCGATAGCTTGCAGTTGGTCGATTGCAATGAGGATATCGATGCCGCGGCTTCGAACTATTGGTCAGCCATTCAAACAACATTGGTTGATGGCGCGTCGTATTATTTGGCCATCGACGGATTTAACTACATCGGATTTGGAAGTCCGGAGTTGCCGCTTACCACAGGGCAGTTTTGCTTGCAGGTGACTAATGCTGCATTGGAGGTGTTGGAAGCGACTCGAACGAGTGTTTCAGTGTTCCCAAATCCGAATGAGGGTCGTGCTTCTATTACAGCAGATGAGGAATTGGTAGAAGTTGCTGTATACGACGTGCGTGGTTCGCTCATTCAACAAT
>CANHPZ010000106.1 GCA_947462725.1 Flavobacteriales bacterium | reverse complement strand
GAGCATCAATAGGAATATGGAAAGCGGTGTTTTTTTCATAGTGGCGCGAAAATAATACTTCACCCATTTCTCAAAATCATTGATTTGGTTT
This sequence comes from Flavobacteriales bacterium, assembly GCA_947462725.1. Taxonomy (GTDB): domain Bacteria; phylum Bacteroidota; class Bacteroidia; order Flavobacteriales_D; family Sanyastnellaceae; genus JAIBBG01. Next base: position 8,480 of record CANHPZ010000106.1, on the reverse strand, counting down.
TGCTTAACTTGCGCTCACAATACAATATGTAATGGCCAAACAAACCGAAACTTCGAAGCTGAAGTTCCCTTTTCAAAAAAAGAATTACCAATTGCTCATCATCGGCATTTGCATCGTGTTGTTGGGTTATGCCCTCATGACTGGCGGCGGCAGTGAAGATCCCAACGTATTCGACGCATCTATCTTTTCATTTCGCCGCATCACGTTAGCTCCTATCGTAGTTCTTTTTGGATATGCATTCATCGGCTACGCCATCATGCACAAACCAAAGGCACAAAGCGAAGCTTAAGCGACCATTATCCTTTAGCCATACATCGTGTCGATAATACAAGCCATCATCATTGCTATCGTTGAGGGAATCACAGAATTTCTTCCGGTAAGCAGCACAGGACACATGATCATTGCTCAACATTTGTTGGGTGTTGGAGACGATGCTTTCGTAAAAGCATTTATCGTCAACATTCAATTCGGAGCTATTCTAAGTGTTGTGATTTTGTATTGGAAGCGCTTCTTCCAAAGTCTTGATTTCTATTTCAAACTTTTCGTTGCCTTCATTCCATCGGCCATTCTTGGTCTTTTATTGAATGACCTCATCGACGACCTTCTTGAAAGCCCAACAACCGTAGCGGTTAGTCTTCTTCTTGGAGGTGTTGTTTTAGTTTTTATTGATAAGCTCCTGAATCCGAAAACGGAAGTCATCATCACCTTTCCTAAAGCGTTTGTCGTGGGGCTTGCGCAATGCGTGAGCATGATTCCCGGTGTATCGCGCTCAGCAGCCACCATTATAGGCGGTATGTCGCAAGGCCTCACCCGCAAGCAGGCTGCAGAGTTTTCATTTTTCTTGGCCGTGCCTACCATGTTTGGTGCTTCTGCTTTGAAACTGCTCAAAGCGGTAAAAGCGACTCCTGAAATTTTCACTTCACACAACCTGACCATCCTCGCAATTGGCAATGCCGTTGCGTTTATTGTAGCCATGCTAGCCATTCGCTTTTTTGTAGGCTACCTCACCAAATACGGGTTCAAGGTTTTCGGTTGGTACCGTATCGCGTTGGGCGCTGTTTTGCTCATATTGCTTGGGCTGGGTGTGAATTTGAATATTCTGTAGGGGCAAACCTGCGTTTGTGCCCAGCGCACCTGCGTGTTCTCCCCAACGCGGCAAACCCAAGTTAGATTTCATCAACGGTATACGCATTACTTTTCCCACATGAAATTATCGGCAGCCATTATCACCTACAACGAAGAGCGCAACTTGGACCGTTGCCTTCAATCGTTGGTTGGTATAGTGGATGAAATCGTAGTGGTTGATTCATTTTCCACCGACCAAACCGAGGCCATTGCCAAGCTCCATGGAGCGAAATTCATAACACATGCATTCGCGGGGCACATTCAACAAAAGAACTACGCCCTTGACCATACCTCAGGCGATTGGATACTCTCGCTCGATGCCGATGAGGCGCTTGATGAAACACTGCGCACATCCATTCTGGAGGTGAAGAAAAAACAAGAGGCACCAGGCTACAGCATGAATCGCCTCACAAACTACTGCGGCCATTGGGTGCGATACTGTGGTTGGTATCCCGATGCAAAAGTTCGTTTTGTACAACGAGGTGCAGCACGCTGGACGGGAGTGAATCCACACGACCGCCTCGAGCTGAATGATCACCTCCGCACACACCACCTGGCAGGTGATATTCTTCACTACTCCTATTACACGCGTGAAGATCATTTGCGTCAGATAGAATACTTCGGTACCATCGCCTCCCGCGAACTGCATGCACAAGGCAAGCAAATAAGTTTAGCCATGGCATGTCTCAAAGTTGTAGCTCAGTTTGTCAAGAGTTACTTTTTAAAAACAGGATTTCTCGACGGAACCACCGGATTTACAATTTCGCGTCTTTCGGCATATGCGACATGGCGCAAATACAGCATGCTCCGCAAATTGAATCAGCATCATGAGTGAAGTTCCTAACCACATTATCATTTCTCGCACCGATAGCATCGGTGATGTAGTCCTCACGCTGCCCATGTGCGGACGCATAAAGTCTACCTGGCCCAATTGCAAGATTACCTTTTTAGGGAGAGGCTACACACAAGGTATCATTGAAGCATGTGCGCATGTTGCTGAGTTTATGAATTGGGATGAAATGAAGCATCAATCACCGGCTCAACAACTCGAGACTATTGAGGCATGTGATGCTGATGTGATTATTCATGTATTTCCGCGCAAAGAGATCCTATGGCTCGCCAAAAAGGCGAGAATTCCGATGCGCATATGCACCGGCCATCGTTTGCATGCGCTAACGAAGTGCAACAAGTTGGTGTTTTTCTCGCGTAAAAATTCTGATTTGCATGAAGCGCAACTCAACTTCAAATTGCTTCGTCCGCTTGGCATTTCAGATGATGTTGCGTTAAGTGAAATACCAGGTCTTTATGGCTTCAAAGCAACATCTCCTATTCCAGCCTTTGCAGTATCACTCCTCAAACAGCACAGCACCAAACGCAACATCATACTTCATCCGCTTTCGAAAGGGAGCGCTGCTGAATGGTCGTTGACCCATTACGCCGAATTAATAGAGCAATTACCCGCTGATCGATTTCATGTTTATATCACGGGCACTGCCGAAGAAGGAGAACGTGTTCGCGGTTCTATTTCGTTGAATCATCCGCACGTTACTGACCTCACAGGAAAACTAACTCTATCCGAATTGATCTCGTTCATTGGTGCGTGCGATACATTGGTTGCTGCGAGCACCGGCCCTCTTCATATCGCCTCTGCGAGCGGCATTCATGCCATAGGATTGTTTTCTCCCAAACGACCCATTCATCCGGGCCGTTGGTCGCCCATAGGAATCAAGGCGCGCGTTATTTGCGCGACTTCGCATCCGAAGAAGGGCGAGCAGCTTTCGATTTCGACCGACCAAGTTCTGCAAGCGATAATGAGCGCTTCGAAGTGAAGAGCGTATAGAAGAAGGCGAAAAACATCACGCCGGCTTGCGACTCCAATGTGTCTTCAGTGAGGAAAGAAAGAGAGGCCAGCAACAGGAACATCTGCATCACCACATCATGGCGATAGCCATGAAACAGTGGCCAACAGAGCACAATGAGGAATGCCACTAATCCCGCGATGCCATAGCTGATCCACATGGTGAGGTATTGGTTGTGGGCACGCAATCTAAACTCAGCCTGCAGCGGTGAGTGATTATCGATATAGGCCTGATGGAATGATGCCTTCACATCGCCTGTGCCTACTCCGAACCAGGGATGCGCCAATACAATGGTCCATCCTGTTTTCCAAAACTCCCAACGCTGGGTAACGCTGTGTCCATTCGGATCACCGCCGGCTCTGTAGTTCGACCATTCGAAGAAAATTCGATCAAGCCTTTTTTCTAGTCCATGTTTTTTCCCATCATTGATGGTAGGAATTCCCTGCTCGATTGCCTTCACATCATCATTACTCAATGCAGCAATCCCGTCGGCGTCCTTGCGCAAACCCTTCGATGCGAGATAACGGATCAAAGTGCCCTTCAAAACATGTCCTCGCGCATCAAGACTATCGGGATGAATGAGACTGCGCGTAAACCAAGCATCATACAACTCTCCCCAAGCCACATAGGTCATCACGTAATGTCCATCTTCCACAAATGGATAATTAGCATGATGCTGATATAGCTCGCCACGCGATGTTGTTTGATCCAAACTATTCCACGCAATCGGTTCTACATGAAAATAGCTGTCGTAAGCGCGATATATGGCAGAGCTCGTAAGCGCCAACGCTGTCACCATTGCTAACGCCAAACCAACCTTAATCCATTTGTTTTGCAGTGTTATTATTAAGCGAACACCCATCCACATAGCTAATGCAACAAGCACAATCACGCCGGTTACACTTCCAATCACATAAATGAAATACAGCGAAGGAATAGACACAAGCGCTATGAGCAAACGGCCTTGCGCAGAACCGTGAGCAAAACGCACAAGTAATCCAAGAGCAAGTGCAATGAGCAGTGAGAAGCGCACGTGAGAGATGAAAACAGAAATCTTGCGCACGTCATTCTCGATGTCGGGGCCACTGGTCCAATACACTTGAAGGCACCACATCACAGCGCTTATCACAGCAACAATAAACAAACCGATGAGCGCTCGAAACTGTCCTTGTGTAAGTGGTTCGAGCATCGACAGCAAAATGGGCAGCGCCAAAATGGGCAGTTTCATGCGTAAATCCCAAGCTGCGTAATTGAAATCTGAAGTCCACAACAACCCTAAAACAGGCAGAGCAAAAAGCACAGTCAATGCTATTGCATTCGAATTGCCCGTGAATCGCTGCCAGCGGGGGCGTATGGATATGCCCGAGAGGAGATCCGTAGTAATCATACACACCAGCACACCCGCGAGCCAGAGCATACCAAACGACATGAGGAAATTGCTGAATGGCAGACCAACAACAACGATGGCTAGTCCAATCCATTGGAGGTAGCGTAGCACAATATTCCAGGTGGTGAGATTCATGGCAACTGACCGCTGCCACTATTCATTGAGCGGCACGGAAGGAAAAGTTCATTTCTTTATTTCTACCGGTGCGAGCAGTTGGTTGTAGTTGGAAGCAAATACTTCCAATGATTTTTTTATGGTTGGATCTTCAGGCAGCGCATTTTTAGATCGTCCTGTTTGATAATAATAACGCGATACGATTTCATTCTCAAGCACCTCTTTAATTTGGACTTTGAACTTCAATACATCTGTTCCCTTCTGCGGCTCAATCTTGGCCAACAACTCATCGAATTGTATTTCCGAGCCCTCGTAGTACTTCTCTTCTTGTGCGGTTTTCTTTAATTTATCAAACAGTTTTTTCGTGTGTGTATCGTAGTGAAAATCTTTACTCTTGGTATACGCTACGAACTCATTGTATTCAGCATCAGTGAGTCGGAATGCATCTGCTGAATCAATAGATGTGTGTTTAGCGTGATACTCTGTTGCCCAATGAAAAATGAGCCAATTCTCTACGAGCGCCTTCAGCACATGCGCTGCATCATCTTCCTTCACTTCCACATCGGGCGAGATGCCTCGGCCATCGCGCACGGGCCGACCTCCGCGTGTCTTGAAACTCCGAATCAGCGAATCAGCCTTAGCCACCACTTGTCCGGTTTCTTCATCGCGATGCGAATAATCGAGACGTTGAATACAGCGCCCACTGGGCGTGTAATACTTGGCCACAGTCAATTTCATTTTCGTGTTGTAGGCCAGGTCTTTTGTTTGTTGCACCAATCCCTTTCCATACGACTCGGCGCCAACTACCACTGCGCGATCAAGGTCTTGCAGACTTCCGCTAACGATTTCCGATGCCGAAGCTGAGCCTCCATCCACCAATACAACAATAGGAATCTGCGTATCTATTGGATCATTGGTTGCCGTGTATGTTTTGTTCCATTCTTCAATCTTGCCTTTGGTGCGTACGATTTCAGTTCCCTTCGGCACAAAGAAGTTCACAATGCTAATGGCCTCGCGCAGCAAGCCACCTCCGTTACCTCTTAGATCGAGGATTAGCTTTTGCATATTTCTTTTCTTCAGGGATTGAAAAGCAGACTTTAACTCACTGCTTGCAGTTTGCGTAAATCCCGTCAACTGAATGTATCCTGTTGAGCTATCGGCAAGCAAAGCATAATACGGCACATCGTGAATCTTGATTTCCTCGCGTTTGATTGCAATCACGCGCGGGGCGCTTTCACCGGGCCGTTGAATGGTGAGTTCAAGTTCGCTGCCCGGCTGTCCGGTAAGCTGGTCAGTAATATCATCATGTTTCTTTCCTTCCACTGATTTGCCATTCACTTTGAGAACCACATCACCGGCCAAAAGTCCTGCCTTCACAGCAGCATAACCCTCATAGGGTTCGGTGATGGTAATCTTACCGTCAATGGTATTTACCAGTGTCCCAATACCTCCGTATTGACCCGTTTGCATGAAGATAGCTTCTTCGATTTTCGTTTCGGGATAATAGACCGTGTATGGATCGAGCGATTTCAACATGGCATCAATGCCTGTTTTCATGAGCGCTCCGGGCTTGGTTCCATCCACGTAGTAAATATTGAGTTCCTTGTAGAGCGACGTGAAGATTTCCATGTTCTTCGAGATTTCGAAGAACTCATCCGACACAGTAGCAGAAAGCAAACCGATAGCAGCCACAACAATAATCATGGCTCGGCGCAATGGAGTAGAGAAAAAACGTTTCATCATCAGGGTTCAGTACTTCCTTTGTCGGGCAGTTGCGCGATAGCATCGGCACTAAATCTCGACATCAAGTCGGTGAGTTTGCCAAAAACGTAGGCTTGATTGGGAAGTTGTTTTCCGGTAAAAATAAAATGCAAGGTCGCTTGTTGTCCCTTCTCGCGCAGCGAACTATAAACAATCTGCTTTTGCTTTCTATAGGCCTCGCGGAGCAGGCGTTTCACGCGATTGCGGTCGTGCGCGCGCTTGAAAATTCGTTTGCTTACACTAAACATAGCCTGTGCAGGAAATTCACAAGGAACTTTGGTAAAGCGATAAACCAAAATGATGGCGGGTGATTTCAGTGAATACCCTTCACTATGAAGCGCCTCAATGAGTTTTCGTCGAGAGAGGCGCTCATCCTTGCATAACGTATGTCGCAGAGCGGTAGTTTGCTGCACGGTGCGAAATTAATCTTTTGCAGAGGCATTAGTCGCTGCGGTTCAGAAATTTCAAATTCTTGGCGAATGGCGAGAGTTCTCTTATCCTTGCATACAACCTTTTTATAACCACGACATGCGAGGCTTGCTATTCATTTTGCTATTCATTCCGCTGGCTCTTTGGTCACAAACCCAAACGCTCACGGGAAAGGTAACAGATGCCGTATCCGGCGATCCATTGCCTGGAGTAGTAGTGCGCAATTCCAATGGTACTTCGGGAACCACTACGAACACAGAGGGGCGATTTAATGTGCCGGCTAAATCAGGCGAAACACTCATTATATCTTTTGTTGGATACGACTCGAAGCAGCACAAAGTGATGGCTTCTGATTTTGAAACCGCTTTATTGATTGCTCTTGCCCCGCAGAAGAACGAATTCAATGTAGTGGTCGTTTCGGCTGGAAAATTCGAACAAAAGGTGAGTGAGGTGACGGTGAGTATGGAAGTGCTGAAGCCGGAGCTGCTGCGCGATAAGAACGTAGTGTCGGCCGATGAGGCATTGCAACAAACGCCGGGTGTAAGTATCGTAGATAAGGAGCCGCAAATACGCAGCGGCAGTGGCTATTCATTTGGTGCCGGAAGTCGGGTACAAATTCTTGTGGATGATATGCCTGTGCTCAGTGGCGATGCCGGGAAGCCGGCGTGGGATTATTTGCCTGTGGAAAACGTATCGCAAGTGGAGGTAATCAAAGGAGCAAGCAGTGTGCTTTATGGCAGCGCTGCGTTAAGCGGAGTAATCAATTTGCGCACGGCATTTCCGGCAGATACCGCACGCACTGTTGTGACTGCATATCATGGCATTTACAGTGAGCCGCAAAGCAAAAACTCGGTGTACTGGCAAGGCCATTTACAACGCAGTGGCATCAACTTTCTTCACCTGCAAAAGTTTGGACAACTCGATGTAACGCTCGCAGGCAATGTGGTCGGTGACGACGGCCAATTGGGTCCCATCCGCGACACGGCCAATGGCTCATTTACCAACGGCTATAATCCATTCACAGCTGATCGTTATTCCGCCAATTCACGCGCACGACTCAATATGAACTTGCGCTACCGCTCCAAGAAACATAGCGGATTAAGCTACGGGATCAACTCGAACTGGAATGTGAGTAATTCATTGTCAACATTAATCTGGAACAATGCAGCTACCGATTTATATGGCGCCTACCAGGGCAGTGCAACACGCACGAAACAGCTGTTGGGCACTATCGATCCATTTGTGTCCTACTTCAATTCAACAGGTCAAAAACACTCACTTCGCGGCCGTTGGCAATCGCTCGACAACAACAACGACAACAACCAAGGCAACTTCAGCGATCAGTTCTATGGTGAATATCAGTATCAACACAACTGGAATCGCGAGCGATTAAAAAACTTTACCACCACGATTGGTGCGGTTGCTATTCATACCAAAGCGCGCGGCGAACTATTCACCGGAGGAAATCCTGATGGTCGCAATAGGGCAGATAACTACGCAGCCTTCTTACAAGTGGATAAGAAGTTCTTCGATAAGCTGAATATCTCTGCCGGCGTGCGCTACGAGTATTTTCAAATCAATGAAGAGCATGATTCCAAGCCGGTGTTTAGGGCTGGGGCGAACTATGCGCTTGGACAAGCAACCTATGTTCGCGCATCGTATGGACAGGGCTTCCGTTTTCCTTCGATTGCAGAGAAGTTCATTGTTACCGGCGTAGGTTCCATCAACATCTTCGCGAATCCCGATTTGATTGCCGAAACATCCGACAACATGGAGGTGGGTATCAAGCAAGGGTTTCGCATAGG
>CANHPZ010000105.1 GCA_947462725.1 Flavobacteriales bacterium | reverse complement strand
TGTAGCCACATACTTCGGCAGCATGATACAAATACCGGCGAGGTCCATCATGCGCATTTCAGCCACCATAATTTCCGATTCCTGGAAAAACAATGACGTAAAAAACATCGCGGATGTCTATCGCAAATCATGTATGAATCAACTCATCATTGGCCTGCTTTTACTTGCCGGGCTTTGGGTCAATATCGATAGCATTTTGGCGCTTATGCCACCAGATTATGCGCAGGCCAAATATGTAATTCTCTTCATGGGATTGGGCTTTCTCATCGACTTGGCAACCGGTGCCAATGGTGTAATCATCGCCACTTCGTCGTACTACAGATACGATACTTTTTTCATGGTGCTCTTGGTTGTTTTCACCTTAGTGACCAACGTTCTTCTCATCCCCATCTATGGCATGGCCGGAGCCGGCATCGCTTCGTGCATGACCTATGCATTGTTCAATGCGCTGCGATATGTGTTCATTCTCGTCAAATTCAAACTTCAACCCTATTCGTTTTCTTTCGTTTGGATTTTAGTGGTTGGCGTTATCAGCATCGCAGTGGCGCAAAGCATTCCGTTGTCGGGAAGTCATTATCTCGATATAGCACTTCGAGGCTCAGCGCTATGCCTGATCTATGGAATACTCATTCTTGTTTCGCGGATTAGTCCCGAAATCAATGGCCTTTGGTATAAACTAAAATTGAATCTTCGGAAATAGCGGTCTATTTGCGAGATCCATACTTGTCTAATGTTAATCCCACCACGGCATCAGAAAGTCATCTCCTTCCGATTGAGGCAATACTGACAATACTTCGCATTCGCATTGTGTTCAAAGCGCCCGAGCTGCATCATACGTCCGGCCCATTGTATAAATGCTTGTTCAAAGGAATCGATATACGCGTGATCAATTTCTGCTTCTACCAGATTATTCAGGTGCACAAACTCACCACCGTTTTCTCGAAACGAATAAAACGATGCTTTAGGCAGTGGCTTGCTCTTGTCGCGAACCATCATCACATAAATGAGTAATTGCAGGATCTTTCCATGGTCAGCATTTTCGAATAGTCGACCAACTTCATGCTTATAAGCACTGTCGTTCGAAGAAACTTTACCGGTTTTATAATCGATAACGTGCATCGCACCGTCTAACATATCCGCGCGATCTATCACTCCTTTTACGTTAATTGGAAATCCTAATTCAGTTTTGGCTAGAGCAAGTTCTCCCTTGGTTTCTTCTTCGAGCCACACAATCTTACGCGAAACGCCCTGGGTCTTGTCCGATGCCATCACTTCCAGCTCACAATCCACATAACGATTGAGCATTTCCTGTGCAATTTGCATGGCCAAATAGTTCACCCCCTGTGTTACGTTGCGCGCGGAATACGTTTCATCCAATGCTATTTGCAGCTCCGCTTCCAGATTGCTTCTGAACGTTTCAAAATCATCCTTCGTTGGAAATGTATCCTTAAAAGGCTCATAGAAGCGCTCCAGAACTTTATGAATCAGACGACCGAACGTACTGTTGGTCATGTGCTCTTCCACCTCATCTTCCTCACCCAACTTGGCGATATACCGATAGTAAAAATCCAGCGGACAATTAATCAACTTGTTTATGGCAGAAGGCGAAAGCCCACCTTCCATTAGTGCACGCATGCGCTCTTGAATGAACGCACTGTTTTCGACAAAGTCAACACCGGTCACAAGGTCTACCGTTCCGATAATTTCTTCATGAATGGTTATGGACCGGTTGACCTTGCAAAGCTCATCACGCAACTGAGTGATGTATCGACTTTCTTCTGTTCCCTTTTTCTCTGCGGTAATTGTAGAATAGAAATAATGAAGATCACGAGCCTCATGCAACAACCTGTAATAGGTATAGGCATGAATGCCATCCGTATCCGCAGGCATCGGCAGCTTGTAAAAGGCACGCAAGTCGAACGGAATAAACGACTGCTCAAATCGCTGACCCGGCATAAACTCTTCGTTGGCATCCAAAAACAGCACAGTGTCAAAATCCAAAGCTCTGGTTTCCGAAAGACTCAACAATTGCAATCCATCCACCGGCTCACCCCGATAAAAAATCTTCGTGCGCGCGATAACCATTTGATACACCTGCAACAGGAGTTCATCATCATTGAGCATCGCGTAGCGCTCTATCAAACCAATCAGCTCTTCCAATAGCGAAAGCATCTTTTGTTTAGTGACCAAAACAAAATCACTCTCGACATGCATTCCTGCATACAAGTCTCTCAGCGAGCGAAGCGCATCAATGGGTTGCAAACCTGCTTCAAATAGCGCAAGAAATCCACCAACAGCAGGATATTGATCTCGCCATTGGCTCAAGTCGCTCTGAGTAATGCGCACCATGTGATTCTTTACCACAGCATCCAGCACTCGATCGCATCCAAAATCATCGATGCGCATGGCTCGCAGCAATCGCATCAGCAGATTGAAAGATTTATAATAATAAGATCCCTTCTTCGCTTCGCCCTTTCGCATGGCAAGAACTTGTTCGGTTATACGCGAAAGTTGCGTTTGATGCAAAGGCTTACCAATGGCCAAATTGACAGCAGTCTTTACATCGGTAAGCGTTGAAAGCAGCGGCTCAAGTGATGATTCATCATTGATAACCACGCAGGTGTTCTCCAATTGTTCTGCAGGCATAGCACTAAGTACATCCGCAGCGCGCATGAGTTGCGACACAGAAGTTCCGCTGCGATATACATTCACATCCAATGGCAGATACGCCAAGTTTTCCTTGATATCATCCTTGTCTATACGCCATCCGTGATCGCGCGCATAGGCACCTGCCTCATGATTTGGATTGGAATAATAATAATGATCCAAATCCCATTTCATTCGCACATCTACCGCTGAAGCCACGTGTTTCAGAAGCGTGCGCTCGGCAGCGGAATAACTGCCCAATCCGACAAAGAAAATGGTGCGATGCTCTTGTAAATTGGTTATCATTTGAGGATGTTCAGCCAGAAAACGCACCATACGAGAATAGGTCCAGCAGCGCTCCGCATCCTGCCATTGTGCAAATGCTTGATAGAGCTCTCCAAGCTGCAACCAAAAACGCAAAAATTGTTCTTGGGTTTGACTCAACGGATTGCGATCAAAGCTCCAACCCTCCACATCCCAATGCTCGATTTCTCGAATGTTGCGCAAATCCTTGAACAACTGTTTCGCATTAGCCATGGCGCTATCGACATCATTAAAATCGCGCAAGGCAATATTCGACCACCCCAAAAAGGTTGACAGTGTATCGTGACCTCCCACCGTGTTTTTATATTGATCAAACAGAGCAAGAGTCATTTCAATTTCTCCACCCACTCTGCCTCCTGCAAGGCCACGCACAAATTCCGGAAGTATCAAGAAACGTGGTGTCCAAAAAGCGCCACCCTTTAAGGCGTGCAAATGCTTCAGCAGAAAAAGCCTCGATCGGTGTGTTGGCAGCACCACCGTTACTTCATTCAAATTATCGGGAAACTCCTCCAGGAGCTGCTTGGCAAAGCGGTGCAGAAAATGAGTTGACATGAATTCAATTGATCGTTAAAGAATTCCTCAAATTTGCGTCATGTCGTTACATTATCCAATCTACCGGAAGAGTTTATCGGGAAAAAGTTATTACCGCATCGAATCCGTCAGCATCTTCCTTGAATTGCAGCAGTTGGGCACTCGCTGGTTGCAGCATGAGGTGCATGCCAAGATTCTGCCTGAACGTGTGCTCATCGAGGATATGACGGCATGTCGTGAAGGTCTTTACATGCCCATTCAAGCCGAAGAATTTAATGCGGTACTTGAGTCAGCGCAATAATTGTATAGTTGTTCAATCGGGTATGGAAAACTTCGATAATAAAAACGTGTGTGATGTGGTTGCAACAGATTTCGACTTCAGCACATTTGAAGTATGATAACCGAATACCAGTCGCTCAAATCATACAACACCTTTGGTGTACCGGCCCAGGCTCGGTATTTCACCACCTTCTCTACTGCAGAAGAATTGCGCGATCTTTTGAATCACGCCATTGTGAAGAATAATCCCCGTCTCATACTAGGCGGCGGCAGCAACATGCTGTTCGTGAGAAATTTCGATGGCATTGTGCTAAAGAACGAATTGAAGGGCATTGAAAAAGTGCATGAAGACGAACATCACTACTATGTGAAAAGCGCTGCCGGCGAAATATGGCACGAGCTAGTGATGCATTGCATTCAAAACAACTACGCCGGAATGGAAAATCTAGCACTCATTCCTGGTTGTGTTGGTGCGAGTCCAATGCAAAATATCGGAGCATACGGCGTTGAAATCAAGGATATATTCCATTCACTTGAAGCCATGCATGTGCATGATGGAACTGTGCGCACATTCTCGTTGGAGGAATGTAATTTCGGCTATCGCGAGAGTATTTTCAAACGTGCAGAAAAAGACAATTGGGTAATATTATCTGTAACCTATCGCCTCAACAAACGAGCGGTATTGCACACCTCTTATGGCGCTATTGAAGAGCAGCTGGATAAAATGCATCGCGACAACATCACTATCAAGGATGTTGCACAAGCGGTCATTGCTATTCGCTCATCGAAACTACCCGATCCTAAAGTGACAGGCAATGCAGGAAGCTTCTTTAAAAATCCGGTTGTGCCAATCGAAGTGTATAAAGCCATTCAGACACATCACAACAACGCACCCTGTTTCCCGATTGATGAAACAAACGTGAAAGTTCCAGCGGGATGGCTTATCGAACAAGCCGGATGGAAAGGGAAAAACCTTGGCAATTATGGCGTCCACGATAAACAGGCGCTAGTACTTGTCAATTATGGTGGAGCCACCGGTGAGCAGATTTATGCATTGAGCACATCCATCATCAGCGACATAAAAGCAAAGTTCGGAATCGAACTTGAGCGTGAAGTGAACATGATTGGATAACCAGAATTACAATCAAAAACAGAGCGCATCGATTGCACAGAGTAGGTGAAATCAAATCTCCATGATCTCAATTGCCTTTGTGGTAAAAACAAATACAGAGCGCATGGGGTGTACAGAGCAAGTAAGATATAAACTCTGTGGTCTTCACTATCTTAGAATTTCGCACAAGGCATGATGCGAATTTTCTTCGCCCGCTGGTTGTGCTTGTTGGCCCATTGATACACAAGTGATACTTCGTGTGAGCCGGAAGAATTGGCAATGCCCAAGCGAGAGATTGTGACGTCGTAGCTATATCCCACCTTGTAATTGCCGGCTTGAAATCCGAGTACAAAAGCCAAAGCGTCATGGTTGGCATATCCGTAACTATTGCTCTTCATAGGCAATCCACGGTACCAAAGACCCAAAATCATCGGAGAGAATTCGTAATAGAAACCTAAGTCGAGCTGATCAAACTTTTGCTGCGAGAGATAGTTGGCAGCAAACACCACATAGTGATCCAACTTGCGCAGAGAATTACCCTTTAAGCGTGCGCGGTAACCACCGTGAACAGAAATCTTGCGTGCCAATGGTGTCTTTTGCGAATCATACATAGAGACATCAGGAGCGTTGTTGTGAAAGCCTGAAATACCGAACCAGAACTTCTGGCTATACGTCAACAAGCCGGCACCCATATCGTAATAATTCACCGGACGTATAGTACCTGCTTCAAGAGAAGGCTCATCACCTTCGCGAATCATTTGATCATAGAACGTGAGTTTCTCGAAGTTGATTGACTTTTGACCATATCCAAATTGAAGTGCTGGGCGAAAAAACCAATTGCGTTTAATCCGAGCTTCATAGGCGTACTGAAGAGCAACACTTGATGTGCGCAGAGCTCCAGAACCTGCTTGGTCGTAACTCACCAGCATTCCAATTCCACTGTTGATATTCGGCATGAATTGATCGAACGTAATGTTGCCAGCGTTGAATCCACCCGGAATTCCTGCCCACTGATTGCGATACTGCATGCTCACGCGGCTCTGAACAGAAGCTCCTGCAAACGCAGGATTCACTGCAGTAGGAGCCGCATAAAACTGCGTGAACTGTTGGTCCTGCGCATGGCCGGCTATGGCTAGAAGCCATAAAAAAGCAATATGTAGGAAACTATTTTTCATGTGTTCACGCTGTTTGGCAGAATGTTACATTGGGTTGTACGGCTATTTAACAATTACGGTTACATCGCCGGCTTTTTCATAATGCTGACCGTTCACAAAACGGGCGTCAACCTTCCATACATATACATCTTGCTTTACCAATTGACCGCGGTAATAGCCATCCCATCCCTTGGCGATATTGTTACTTTCATAAATCAACTCACCCCATTTGTTGAAGATCTGCAGCTGATATTCTTCCACACCTTTATGCAATGGGAAGAACACATCGTTATCAAGACTGTGGATGTTGTAATAGCCACCGCTGCTCTCAACAGTATTCGGAGAAAATGCATTCGGGAAATCAATCATACCAATGTCGTTGGCGTGAATCAAGCTAGGCAACAACAGCGTGTCTGCGCATCCGTTCTCGTTGGTTGCAATAAGCGTCACGTCATAATCGCCTTGCGCTTGGTAATAGTGCAGCGGGCTTTCTTCTGTTGATGTTTCACCATCACCAAAATCCCAAGCATAAGTAGATGCATTCGCTGATAGATTGAGACAGTAAACCGGCTCTCCAGGTACACTCACATTATTCGGTGTTACTGCAAAAGATGCGGTAGCATTGGCGTACACGTATATGATTTGCTCTTGGGTCATCATATCCGTGCTGCCATCAGGACCTGTCACAGTGAGCGATACAGTATAAATTCCCGGCTGATAATACGTGTAAACCGGATTGTTGGCTGTCGATTGATTACCGTCACCAAACGCCCAGGTAGACACCACGGCATTTTCACTCAAATTGCTGAACTGCACTGTAAGTGGCAAACAACCTTGTGCTGGACCAGTGAAGTTAGCAACTGGTGCAGGAGGCAGAATTTCAATGGTGCGATAAGTTGTGTCACTGCAAGCACCGTTGCTCACAACAAGTTGAATGGTAAACTCACCCCATTCCTCATAGGTGTATGAACCTGGGTTGTAATCAAACAAGAAATTGCCATCGTTCATGTTCCATGTAGCTGCCAGCTGTCCACCAATAGTTGTGTTGGTGATATCCACTGTAGCAGCAGGCCATGATTGAGTTTGCGGAGTGACTTCAAAACCGGCAACCGGATTGGCCAAGACATAAACGTTGCGGGTAATGGTATCAGAGCAACCGTAGTTGTCATAGAGCACCAAGGACACAGCATAAGTCGTATCATTTGTTCCCCAATTGAAGAACGTGTGTTGTGGTTCATACGCGTTAGAAACATCACCATCACCAAAATTCCACGTCACGCTGGTGCCGCCATCACTGATGTTGTCGAAGTACAATTCCAAAGGCGAGCAGCCTTGCTGAATTGAATTGAAATCGGCTTGAATTTCGGGAGCTACATCCAATGTGAGTTGATCAGAAGTCATGCAGCCATAATCGGTTGATGCTTGCAGCGTGATATAGAAAGTGAATAGATCGTTGGTCACATTCACATATTCATGCTCATGATAAATTTCTTCTGTATTCGATGATTGACCTGTACCATAAATCCAATTGAAATTATCAGCACCAATTGATCCGTTATAAAAAACTACAGTAGCCGGATAACAACCCATAACTGTGTCAATCTGGGCTATTGCTTGCGGCGTGTGCATAATGTGCATCATCTGATAAGCAGTATCAACACAACCATACATATTCGTAGCCACCATTTCGACCATCATGCTTGCATCAGCATCGAAAGGAGCGCTGAACAAATGCACCGGAGAGGTTTCAGATGAAGCCTGGCCATCGCCAAAATTCCATTGATAAGAAACAGCACCTACGCTTTGATTGAAGAAAGGTGCATTGTGAGGTGCGCAACCAATGCTATCTACAGCAAATGCCGCAATCACACCAGGGTAAATTGTATACACTGCGGAGGAGTGATCAACACATCCAAAATCGGTAGTAGCGGTCAAATTGATCGTATATGACGACAGTTGAAATGCTGCATTCGAATAATCGTGCACGTGGATTGCATCAGCAATTTCTGAGGTAGTGCCATCACCATATTCCCACGAAAACGAAGCAGCACCTGTGGTATTATTAATGAAATGAACATCACCAATAACACAAGCAGCAGGCTCTTCCAATACAAAAGAAACATGAGGCAAAGGATGCACCGACAAGGCCACTGAAGCCGTGTCTTGACATCCATAAGGAGAAGTTACTGTGAGTTGAACATTGAATATCGATGTCATATCAGAAGTGTTCGAGAAATAAACGATTGGGTTCTCCATGATTGACTGAACGCCGTTATCGAAATCCCATTGATAGCTAGCACCGTTTACACTGCTGTTGATGAATCCTACGCTTACCGGAGAGCAATACTGACCAGGATCTTCAATCACTGCCTGAACCATTGGATAAACCTGCACAAGCACATTCGCCTGAACAGAGCAACCCTGTTGAGAATAAGCCTCGAGCACCACATTAAATTCTTCCATGTCGGCGCCGTTGTTTACGAAAGTATGCGAGTGAACAGCAGCTGTGGTGTTGGATGTCGATCCATCACCATAGGTCCAGGTAAATGAATCGGCGAAAGGAGTTGAATTGGTAAAGGTCACATCCAGTGGTGAACAACCGCCATTGATACTGGCTGCAATCGACACTTCAGGTGTTGGATTGATAATCACAGCATGAGAAGCTGA
>CANHPZ010000104.1 GCA_947462725.1 Flavobacteriales bacterium | reverse complement strand
TACCACACGAGGTCGCCCTCATTGGCTTCTTCCGCAATTTCACAAGAGGCCTTCACGTAGTTCCTGTAGACATCGCGCTGACGAATGCTTTGGCCTTCGCCCTGGTCGATCCACTCGATAGGACGATCGGCGGTGACTACGATGAGCGGCACACGTTGATAATATGCTTCGGCCAATGCAGGTGCATAGTTGAGCGCCGCCGTGCCGCTGGTGCAAATGAGAACAACAGGCCGATCGAGTTGCTGAGCCATACCCATGGCCACAAAAGCCGCGCTGCGTTCGTCAATCACGCTATGCACTTCAAAGCGCTCATCATTCGCCAGACTAATGCTGAATGGCGCATTGCGCGAACCCGGCGAAATAATCACGTGCGTGATGCCGTGCTGCACAAGTAGTTGAATGAAGTCTTGAACGGGCCGTTTGTCGGATATCATAAGCATGTTGAGGAAAGCAAATGTACGCATCGCAGCTCCTGGGAATTCAGTGGTAAAACTTGTTGCCAGGTAATTCTAATTTTATGCTGATGCTCTTTTGGCAATGGTTATGTTTGCTTTTTGGCATTGCTGATTTTATAGGGTTGGCAACCAGTGACGAAATATGAATATGTCCAAACAAAGCGCAGATCGAACAACTCAAACAAAGGTGAATATTCCATTCATCGTTACCCTTAGGGGCTTTGCTGCACTGATGGTTTGTCTATATCACTTTGTTTGCACCACCACCGGATATATCAACACGACTTGGATAACCGATACGTTTTGGTTTGGTCAGAAGGGCGTGCAGGTTTTCTTTATTATTTCAGGAATTGTTATTCCCTTGTCTATGATTCAATGGGAGTATCATCTCAAATTATTTTGGAAGTTTCTATACAAACGCTTTGTGCGCATCGAGCCTCCATACCTGCTGTCGGTAGCGTTGGGCGTGGCCTACCTCATATTCCGCAATCATTTTGGTGGAAGCGCCGATGTCGACCTTACCCCAACGTTTCGGGATGTGCTCTTGCATATTGGGTATTTGGTTCCCTTCGTTGATGATGCCCATTGGGTCAACCAAGTGTATTGGACGCTCTCTGTGGAGTTTCAATATTACTTGTGTCTGGCAATCCTGTTTCCACTGGCATTGTCGAAGTCGCGTTGGATGCATCTTCTGTTTGTTTTAGTCTTTTTGATTCCGCCATATTTTGTAGAATCCAAGAACTTCTTTCCGCATTGGAGTGCTTTCTTTATGATGGGAATAGCCTACGCCCTTTGGATGACCAAGCGCTGGCTGACGACTGAATTTGTAATTACGTTGTTGCTGTCTTTGGTTATTTGTCTGCAATGCCTTCCGCTTGTTGATGTTGTGTTTGGAAGCGTGACACTTGCTGTTATCGCTCTTTTTGGTCAATGCAATTGGTCGTTGGGCAACAAGTTGGGCTTGATTTCATATTCACTATATCTGATACATCCCTTTATAGGCGGTGCTTTCATCAACTTCATGTCGCACCGCTTTGTGCAGCCTTGGGAGAAATTCCTGGTCATTGGCTCAGGCACTGCGCTGAGTATTGCTGCAGCTTATGTCTTTTATCGCATGATTGAGAAACCGGCACAGGAATGGTCGCGCAGGGTAGGGTAGTGAGTCGAAGCCGTTTTTCAGGAGATGATTTTTTCTACGAATACCAAGTCCAACCAGCGGTCGAATTTAAAAGCTACTTGATGCAAATGCGCTGCTTGGCGAAAGCCTTCTTGCTCATGTAAGCGGATGCTCACTTTGTTTTCGGCATCAATGCCTCCGATGAGCACATGCACATTGCTTTGACGGGCGGATTGTTCAATGGACTGAAGTAGTTTTCGACCGATGCCGCGTCCTTGATAATCCGGGTTCACATACACCGAATGCTCCATGGTGGTGTGGTATGCCGCGCGATTTCGAAATACTCCGTAGGTTGCAAAACCGGCGCAAGTGCCTTCACATTCTGCCACCAATACAGGGTGTTGAGCATGTTGTTTCTGATCCCACCATTGCTCGATATAGGCTTGATCAAACCCTGCGTATTCGTAGATAGCCGTGGTGTTGGCTATAGCTTCATTGTATATGCTGAGTATAGCCTCCAGGTCGTTGACTGTGGCTTTGCGAATAACGATGTGGGCATCTTTTATCATGGCTGCCGAAGAATTGGCATTATTTTTCACAAGTTTGCATCAAATTAAATCCAACTTATCATGAAAGCTTTCAAAAATTTATTAGTCGTGCCAGGGTTGTTGTTTCTCCTTGCGATTCAATCGTGTAAATCGACTTCTCCTTTGGGTGAAAAAGTAAAGGAACCATTTTCTGGCAATAAGTATGAAAGCTCTTCACGCTATTTTCGGTCAAAAGGCAAAGGCGATAGCTCAGATGAAAACATCGCTAAGAACAAAGCAGACCTGCAAGCCAAGAAGGAACTTGCACAACAGGTAGAGACGAGAATGAAAGTCGTGACCGATCAATACCTGCATGAAAATGAAACCAACAGCGGCAGCGAAATCAATGATAAGTTTCAGTCATTGATTCGTGAAGTCACGAACACAACTATAGCAGACCTGCGTAAAATCGGTGAAGAGAAATACCTCAATGCAGAAGGAAAATACACGGTGTATATCGCCTACGAAATTCACAAGCGCGATATGTATCGCTTCCTGAAGCGTCAGGCGAAACTTGATGCCAAGCTCAACGAGTCGGAACGCAAAGCGATTGAAGACATGATCGATGAGGAACTGAAGAAAGTTGAGGCGCTGGGAGATGGGGAGTAAGACGAAAGTACTAAGTGCGATGTGCGAAGTGCGATGAAGGAATTACCAGAATAAGATAAAAGGGGCCTTTTGGCCCCTTTCTCTTTTACTGTGGTAAGCAAACAAAGTTGACTTCCTTCTCTTGGGTACCACCGTCGTGGTCGATTTCAGCGATGACCTTAAACTTCATGTTGCTCGTGTCAGAAACTGCGTTGATGTAGCTGCCCGCAATGGTGTAGGCTGACATGTGATCTTCGGAAAAAGAGGTCCACAACACTGCGTTGGTTGTGGTGTTGGTGAGGGTGGCGGTGTAGCCGTGGATATCAATGTCGCTCGTTATGGCAGCCGAAAGGGCAAGTGTGTCGCCCGGCAGAAGGGTGTCACCCGCAGCGGGTGATGTGATGTAAATCGTAACGGTTGCTTCGAGGTGCTCCTCGTTTTTGCAAGCGAGGAATAGCGCTGAAGTAAGAAGGATTGAAAAGAGTTTTATGGTTGTGTTTTTCATGGTGTTATTCTTTATGAATGAAGTAAATGAAGCGCAACTGCGCGTGGTTCTTTAAGGCACTGTGGCCTTGTGCAATGTTGGCTCTTAATGATTGACCATACTCAGCGCCAACTGCAAAGCGTGAGGTGAACATGTCAAATCCGGCCATGGCATTAAGCAGATATCCTTCTGTGTAAGGCACTTTGATGTCATAGCGAACATCCTGGTTGTCGCTGTTCCACTGCTCGTATTGCAATGCAAGTGATGGCAAGAATCTGACGGGGCCAATTTGCACCGACCAAAATCCACGCAGCACCGCCACCGTATTGGTGCCGTAGCGGTAGTATTCCGGATTGACACCGGAGTACTTCCAATTGAATTCTCCGGTGACGCCCCAGTTTTGATGGCGTAAGGTGTATTGTGCGGACGTCAGCAAATCCCACGATCGACTTCCTTGCTGCATCACGCCGGGCACTTCGTGGTCGAAGTGAAATTGTCCCGTTGGTGTTTCAGCCCCAATACCGATTTGCAGGGCATGCTTCCAGTTGCGCGTTTCGTCGGGACTTATCACTAAAGCCGCAGCGCTCAGCGATGCATCTCCCAAGCCCGAGCGCTGTATGCTGCCTACTTTGGATTGGCTATAGGGAAGTACCCCCATGAGCATGAGGCGTGAGTTTAACGCAAAGCGTCCGATGATTTCCGTTCTTAAGAAAAGGTCTTCGCTGGCTGCGGAACCTGTGTGATTGTTGAAGTAGGAGGAAGTGTTGAAGTTCCGGAACCGCATGCGCATTCCAATAAAATGCACATCGTTGTTGGGCATGATGCCCCAACCCAATTGCCCTGTTCCGCTGCCACATCCATCGCAACTCCAACCGGCCACACTAGCGCATACCAGCCAAATAAATGGCAGTATTTTTTTCATGTGTTTGGTTTTTGCAGAGTGTTTTTTTAAGTGAACACTACAAAACCTGGCGGATGAAAAATGGAATTGGAGAAGGAAGAAAGCATTAAAGACTCTTTGAATTCAGAATGCTCACCGATAGAATGAAATCGGACCAATTCCGATTCATTTTCCTCATTCTCACAATAGCAGAGCTCTTTGTATTTGGGCAGTTGTGCTTGCGCTTGCACGGGTTTACCGGGCTCATCGCTGAGCTTTTTGGTGAGGTAGCAATTCCCCTTACAGCAGTTGTATTCCTCGTTGCGCTGCTCACACAACTCTTGCTCGATGAATGCGCGGTTCCATTCGAAATGCAGCCATACTACTGTTTTTAGCGATACTGAAAGTACCACAAGCAGCAGAATAAGTATGGAGCAAATGCGATTCACGAGGGCAAAGATAATCGGTGTCTATTTCGTGAATACTTGATACCCGCTCGCACCGGCATTCACCTGAATGGCTTGTCCGTCGCAGCTGATGCCATCGGTGTGTATCGCTGCATAGCCCGCACCCTGAAAATGCTTAGGAAGGGCAATCGTTAAAGGCTCTGTGCCGCTGTATTTGCTGAAGATAACGAGCGCTAGTTGACCGAAGTATTTGCGACCAAACACCAATACTCCATCACTGTTGTGAATCACTTCCAGATCGCCGTAGGTTAGCGCCATGTTGGTTCTGCGCAAATTGACTAACTGCTGAGTGGCTTGTTGCAGCTTGGCTTGCGGGGTGTTCCAGTCGCCAAAGTGCATCATGCGGCGGTTATCTGGGTCATTGCCTCCGGGCATTCCGATTTCATCGCCGTAGTAAATGCAAGGTACACCGGGTGTGGTCATCAAAAAGGCCATCAGCATTTCCATGTTGTTGAAGCCTGCACTGTCGCGGTTCTGAATGTCGCGTGTCCAACCGGCCAGCTTCGCGTCTTCTGAAAACTGCACCGAGCCATCGGCATACGATGTGAAGCGCGCGCGGTCTTGGTTGCCTGTTATGTTGCCCATCACGTGGTGACTACCGTAGTAGCTCATGCTCTCATCGAGCACGCGCTCCAGATTATTGAAGTCAGTTTCTTTTTTGGCGAAGGCATCCACGGCAGCATCATACAGGTTGAAGTCGAACTGTGCGTCCATCTGCCCGCTGCTGATGTACGATGAAATCAATTCCGGACTTCCGTAGGTTTCGCCGATTTGGTAGATGCTGCGACCGGGGTGATGCGCCTGGTAGCCTTTCACTTTCTTGGTGAGTGTGCGCCAAAAGTCTTCGTTGATGTGCTTGGTGGCATCATGACGGAATCCATCTAGGTCATAGTTTTCGACCCAATACATGGCAGTGTCGGTGAGGGCTTCGACTACGGCATGATCGGCAAATTTCCACGTGGGTAGGAAGGTGTCGAACCAAGTAGTAAGTCGGTGCTCATCCCATTTCTCAGTATTCATGGTACCATCAGGCAAGTAGAGTGGCGTGGTCCACTCGGGCTTCTGCTTGTAAAGCGGGTGATCCTGATGCACGTGATGCGCCACATAATCCAGTACAACATTCATGTTGTGTGCATGAGCGGTCTTGAGCAGTTCGTCCATCGCTGCCTTGTTGCCAAAACGATTGTCGATGCTGCGCAGCGAAGTGGGCCAGTAGCCGTGATAGGCCGAGAACTTGCTTTCAACGCCTTTGTTCCACAAGCCCCACGCGCCCTCAGCGTTGGTGGTGATGGGCGAAATCCAAATGGTATTGATGCCCAGGTTTTCGAAATAACCATCGTTGATTTTTTGAGTGATGCCCTGCAAGTCGCCACCGAAATTGTTGGCTTTCGGATGTATCGAAGGGTCGATGGTGGGGCGATCATTGGTGCTGTCGCCATCTACAAAACGATCGACCATCACGAAGTACATGATGGTGTTGCGCAGATCACTGCGGTTGAGTTCTGTGGTGCTCTGAACAACTTTGCCATTGTGCAGTGGAATGAGCACGTCGTTGTAGCGCTGTATGCCATTGTCGGCAAACACTCGAATGTGCGAGCGCTCTTTTTTAGAGGCTTCTTCAGGAATGGTAATCTTGATTTTATCTCCGGCAATGGTGGAAGGAATCAACGTGTTATCATAGAACACCAATACGTTTTTGCAGGCGTCGGCATCCAAAATGGTAATCGCGTTGCCTTCTGTTTTTTCAGCAAACATCATCGGCTGCGCGGTCATCGGAGGTCCCACGCGAAAGGTGTTGTTCTGCCCACCCATTCCATTGCTGATGGTATTCGGATTTGAGGCGTCCATCATTTCCTTGCCGTCTTCCCACACGCGGTATTGATACAGTCCGGCGGTAAGAACGAGGTCGATCTTCCACGTGTCACCGTTTCGGGTGAGTGCAGATGCCTTGCGGTTCCAGCCATTCATCGAGCCCGATAATTCAACGAGCTGCACATCCGGGCGTGATGGTGTATAAGTGAAGGTGTGGTGCAGCTTATTGGTAGCAAACACCGGAATGTCATATCTAGCCCCATCGTGCACCACATGCAGATTGCTCACCTGAGCGGATGCAGCACCAAGCAACATCACAACGCCTGCTGTGTCGGGTGTGTAGTTCTTGCCATTCCATTCCACGCTTTCTATCTTTTGAGTTTCGGGGAAATAATCACCCAGCAACACCCGAGTAGTATCGAGCTGCATGCGCACTGGTGAGGCCAACCCTTGAATGGCATTACCAGCAGGCAATTCCTTCTTCATGCCAGCACAGGCGAATAGGGTTATGGTTGTAATAGCGAAAGCAATGAACTTGACGTTTTTCATGGCATTGTAGTTTGAAGACTGCACGACATCATGCGTGTTTTGCCTTGCAGGTCGTTATGGAATTCTGGTGTTGTCTTGACGAGTGAAATGGCCAATGAGCGCAGGGCATCAGCTTGGTCTTCGTGTATTTCGAAATAAATGCGGCCGCCGTTGTTTAGCAGTGATGGCGATAACTCAAGAATGCGGCGGTAGAATAGGAGCGCGTCATTGTCGGGTGTGAACAAGGCCAGATGAGGCTCATGTTCTGTAACGTGACCAGCCATGATTGCTATTTCGCTTTGCGGGATATAAGGCGGATTGCTCACGATGATGTCGAACGTGCCTTGAGGCTTGGTATTCAGGATGTCGCATGCTTCGAAGTGAACCTCGGCTTGCAATGATTGCGCGTTGATCTGCGCCAATTCCAGGGCTTCAAGGCTTACGTCTATCGCGGTGACTTCGGCATGCTGCACTAGTTTTTTCAACCCAATGGCAATACACCCGCTGCCGGTACCGATGTCGAGAATGCGAGGTTGTGACTTTGAGTTTTCTTGTGCAATCAATCGCACGAGTTCCTCCGTTTCCGGTCGCGGTATCAATGCCGCTGGCGTGGTGTGAAAGCGCATGCCCATAAACCAGCCGAAGCCAAGCACATACTGCAGTGGTTCGCCTTGCATCATTCGCTTCAATGCGAAGTGGTAGCGCAGCAGTTCAGATTCACCCAAGCGATCAGAGGCCCGAAGAATCAATTCGGCACGCGACCAACCATGGAATTCATCAAACAGTGCATGCACGATGTTGCTCGCTTCTCGGTCGCCATAGCGTTCGCTCAGCTTGCTGTGCAAGTAGGAGCGGAGCGTGGAGACTTTGTTATCGGCGAGGAGGTGATTCACTAAGTGTTTTTTAACCGCAAAGACGCAGTGTATTAATTATTCTTGATTCTTGATTCTTGATTTGGAAGTTTGATTGGTTTTGAGCCCCTAACCCCTAATCCCTCATCCCTCATCCCTCATCCCTATTCCCTAACCCCTATTCTAGCGTTTCACAAACACCTGATACCCGTGCGCCGGCAATTCCTGATGGCCCTTGGTATAAAGAGTCAATGATTGCGCATTGAAAATACTCGGGTATTCGCCTTCAGGCATTTCTTCAATAAAGTCTACGCTCTGTGGTTTGTCGCTGAAGTTGAGCATCACTACTACTTGATTGTTGTCTTTGGTGCGCGAGTAGCAGTAGAGTACGTCGTCGCTACTGGTTTTGATTTTTTTAAATGCGCCGCCGAATTCGCCGTTCCACAAGGCCGGATTTTCTTTGTGCGCCAGGAATAGTTTCGTGTAAAAATCTTGGTACTTGTAGTTGTTCCATTGCACGGTGTCTTTTTCAAAGAAAGAAAGGCGGTGCGAAGTGCCATCGGCTTTTTGCTCGCCACCTTCCTGACCGGAATATATCAATGGCATGCCTGCAATAGTGAAAGCCAGTACATCCATGGTTGGGCGCAACGAGCCTAGGCGCTCGTCACCTGTGCCGTTCCATGAGTTTTCATCGTGATTGGTGGTGAAGTACATACGATATGCACTGCGAGGGAAAGCAGTGTCTTGCTTAGCCATGTAGGTGTCGAGGTCGCTGAGCTTCTTTTCGCCTTTCGCAATCTCATTGGTGATATGCATGAATTCCCACGCATAACTCATGTCGAAAGCTTTCAAGTGATGCTCCTTGCGTTCAGCTTCAGCAAGCATAAACACCGGCTTGATGCTGTCGAGTGCGGCGCGTGCCTGATCCCAAAACGGAGTTGGCACTTTTTCGGCCACATC
>CANHPZ010000103.1 GCA_947462725.1 Flavobacteriales bacterium | reverse complement strand
GCAGGAATCAAAGCTCCTTCATTCACTTTTCCGGCTGAGGAAACGTAGCCGTGCTGCAGAGCATAAAGCGTCATGGCTCTATACATTGCACCGGAATCGATGTAGATATAATTGAGTTCTTTGGCTACAGCCTTGGCAATTGTGCTTTTGCCGCAGGATGAATAGCCATCGATTGCAATGTTGATCTTGGTTTTCACTTCGTAAGGTGGCGTTGGCTGCGAATGTAATTCAATTCAGACAATTCAACGCAATAACTGTTGGTCCAATGCCAACAAACCTTCGCCAGCGCCTAGCGCTAAGACTTTCCATTGCGCAGATTGAGCCAACTCATAGGCATTCGGATCTACAATGAACTTTTGCTCGGCACGAAGTGCATAATGAATAAGCCCGGCAGCTGGATACACCTGCAGCGATGTGCCAACCACGATAAAAATATCGGCTTCTTCAACGATTCCCGCCGCTACCTCGAGCATAGGCACATCTTCGCCAAACCACACAATGTGCGGCCGAAGCTGAGAACCCTTTTCGCAACTATCGCCCAATTTCAATCGCCAGCCGTCAATAGGATAGGTCAATTTCGGGTTGAAGGTGCTGCGCGACTTCATGATTTCGCCGTGCAGGTGAAGTACGTTTCGACTTCCTGCGCGTTCGTGAAGGTCATCGATATTTTGAGTTACAACCGTCACATCAAATTCATCCTGCCAGCGTGAGATTTGAATATGACCAGCATTGGGCTGGGCCTCTATAATTCCCTTGCGCCTTTGATTGTAGAACTCCATCACCAGCTCGGGATTCTTGTTCCAGGCTTCAGGTGTGGCCACGTCTTCAATGCGGTAGTTTTCCCACAATCCATCACTTCCACGAAAAGTTGGAATCCCGCTTTCAGCGCTCATGCCGGCTCCTGTGAAAACAATGAGGCGTTTCATGATAAGGACTAGGTATTAAGGGCTAATGACGAAGGGATTCTCATTCATTAGGTTTGAATGATTCCGACGTTGTAAGGTCGTTCTGCCGGTGCGTTGTTAGCAGCCTCGATTCCCATGCTAAGCCATTTACGGGTATCAACAGGATCGATGATGGCATCGAGCCATAGGCGAGATGCAGCATAGTAAGGGCTAATCTGCGCGTCGTAGCGGTCCTTAATTCTATTGTAGATTTCATCTTCGCGCTCTTTTGTAATTTCCTCGCCTTTGGCTTTAAGCGAAGCCACTTCAATCTGCAACAGCACTTTGGCTGCCTGAGCTCCGCCCATCACAGCTACTTGCGCTGTGGGCCATCCAACGATTAAGCGCGGATCATAGGCCTTTCCGCACATGGCGTAGTTGCCGGCGCCGTAGCTGTTGCCGGTTATGATGGTGAACTTGGGCACAACACTATTGCTTTGTGCATTCACCATCTTAGCTCCATCTTTAATTATACCCGCTTGCTCGCTGCGTGAGCCAACCATGAAGCCGGTTACGTCTTGCAGAAATACAAGTGGAATATTACGCTGATTGCAATTCATGATGAAGCGGGCTGATTTATCGGCGCTGTCGGTATAAATCACACCTCCGATTTGCATGCCGTCCTTCTTGCTTTTCACCATGAGGCGTTGGTTGGCTACAATACCCACGGCCCAGCCGTCGATACGCGCTGTGCCACATACGATGCTCTTGCCATAGTCAGGCTTATATTCTTCAAACTCACTGTTATCGACCAATCTTTGGATAATGTCCAATACGTTGTAAGGCTTAACGCGGTCATCGGGCATGATGCCATAGAGGTCTTTTGCGGAAAATCGGGGAGGAGCAGAGGCTGCGCGGTCGAAACCGGCCGATGGCGATACGCGCCCCATTTTGTCCATGATATTCTTAATACGCGTAAGCGCATCCTTGTCGTCTTTGGCTTTGTAATCCGTAACTCCCGAAATCTCGCAATGGGTGGTTGCGCCGCCCAGCGTTTCGTTGTCGATGTCTTCGCCGATAGCGGCCTTTACCAAATATGAACCCGCCAAAAATATGGTTCCGGTTTTATCGACAATCATCGCTTCATCGCTCATGATGGGGAGGTAGGCACCACCGGCCACACAACTGCCCATGATCGCAGCAATCTGCGGAATGCCGCGACTGCTCATGATGGCATTGTTGCGGAAGATGCGGCCGAAATGTTCTTTATCAGGAAAGATCTCATCCTGCATGGGCAGATATACCCCGGCGCTATCCACGAGGTAAATGATTGGCAGTCGATTCTCCATCGCAATCTCTTGTGCTCGAAGGTTCTTTTTACCTGTCATCGGGAACCATGCACCTGCTTTCACGGTGGCGTCGTTGGCCACTACAATGCATTGCTTCTTGCGCACATAACCCATTACAACAACAACACCTGCAGAAGGACATCCGCCGTGTTCTTTGTACATGTCGTCGGCTGCGAGAGCGCCGATTTCTATGCGGGGGGCATCATCGTCGAGCAAGAAGTCGATACGCTCGCGCGCCGTCATCTTGCCTTTCTCGTGTTCTTTAGCGATACGGGATTTCCCGCCGCCTTCATACACCTTGTCGAGCTTGCGTTGCAAGCCCCCTACAAGTTGCATCATTTTATCTTCGTTCTTGTTGAACTCTAGGTTTTGCGCCATTGTCATTGAATGGATGTGCTGCGAAAATAAGTACGAAGCACCAATTACTCAGTACGAAGTAAGTTGATAGTTATGCTTCGCAATTGCGGCAGCTGTATCCAAACTATCAACTTCAGAATACATTGCTCGGGCATGATCACACCTAACCCCTAACCCCTAATCCCTAATCCCTAACCCCTAACTCATCATCGTATTAGCGTAATCTCTCCCTTCATTACTTCGTCGCCTACGAGTGAGTTTCCCAGTGCATCTTTGGCCATGAGCAAGAAATAATACGTGCCTGTGGCGGCGGGTTCGTTGTTGATTTTTCCGTTCCAGCCATTATTATATTGGGTGGATTCAAAGACCAAGTTGCCCCAGCGATCAAATATCTTCAAACTGTAATCTGCAACGCCTTTTCCATCGGGGCGAAAAACGTCATTGAAACTATCGCCATTGGGTGTGAAAATGTTGGGCACTTTGAGTTGGCCGCATTCCGGAACAACGACGGTACTTGATGTTGATTCACAGTCGCCGGAAACCGCATGCAGTGTGTAGGCGGTTGTAACATGGGGTGTGGCAATCGGGGTGAGTGATTGCGGATCGCTGAGTCCGGTCGCCGGCTCCCAGAAATGATTGAAAGCGGCAGTGGTGCCTTGCAGTTGAAGTCCGTCTTCACAGTCTGCAATGCCGCCCGCACCGGCGTTGACTGCAGGCGCATTTTGAAATGTCAACTGAATATTCGCTGTTGAGCCGCAGCCCGTTGTGCTTCCAGCAGACAAGCTATAGTTGCCGTTCTGTTGAACCGTGATACTCGCAGTTGTTGCCCCCGTGCTCCAAACGATTGTCCCCGTTGCACCTTGTGCCGTGAGTGTGACCACTTCACCTGCGCATGGCGTGGTATCGGAGGCTTGAATGGTGACCACAGATCCGCTATTGCCGTTCGCCGCGCCGGGTGTGTAGTTTTCTCCATCGGCCAACCACACATCGGGGTTGGCGCAACTGCGATAGACGGTTTGTCCATCGTTGCCGGTTGGTACTTCTGTGAATACAGGATTCGAGGCAGAAAGCTGGATTGTGTGGGCTCCGCATCCAAGCAAAGCATCCGTCGTAAAGCTTGGTGTTTGTGTGAATTGTCCGCTACCCCAATAAATACCATCGATAATTTGTCCGGAAGCATTGGCCAAAGCGAGTTGTTCATTGCCGTTGGTGAAGATTCCGATTTCACCGGCTGCGCCTGTGGTGCAATTGCATGAGGAGAGATTCACGTCCACGTTTACGCCGGAATTATCGGATCCGATAACGATGTATTCACCGGGCGCCAACGTGGTATTGGGAGGGAAGGTGACTGAAAAATCTCCATCGGTCAGCACAAAGCAACCAATATTCACCGAGTTACCACAGCTATTGTAGAGCTCAACCCATTCTGCAGTGTTGGGCACGCAACTGCCATCGCAAGCGCCTGCGGCATTCACCAGAACTTCATTGATAACTACGCATTGTGCCTGAACTTTAACAGCCATGGTCACCACCATCACGACCGCAATCACCCTCAAAAATCCTAACATATAATCGTCTTTTTTTTAGAAATTCCTTAGTCCCTAACCATTAACATCTAACCCCTAACCCCTAACCCCTAACCCTTGAGAACATAATATCCTGCTGTTACAAAGAAATTCCGAACAAAAGGAATAGCGCTAATAAAGCCTGATTGCACACGTGGCTTCAACCCAAACTTCGTTTCGTAATTGGGATTGATGAAGTAGTGTGTTTTGCGAGCAACAGTATATCCTTCCTGTCGAGCAATGCGCTCAAATCGTTCGATGCTGATTCCGGTTTCCTTGATTTCAAGCAGGTCTTGTATGGCCTTGTCACTTTCACCAAAGACTTTCAGAATTGACTTGTACATCCAAGTTGGAAGAATGTGGAAGTAGGGGAGTTTCGATAAGACTTTGCTTTTGCATATTTGCTGATGACCTCCGAATGGATTATACCAAGGTGGAAATGCCAGAAAAAAAATAGCGTTAGGTGCCATGAATCGCTTGACGAAACCCATGAATTTTTCCTGATTGTGGATGTGCTCGATAACATCGCGCATGATGATGATGTCGAACTTACCATCGGCTTCCGTTCGATTGTAAATGTCGTCCAGAATTAGGGTCAAGTTTTCGCGTTGTGGGTGATCTGCGAAATACTCTTCCGCCAATTTATAGGTCGTCGGATTGATTTCAACTCCCGTAACCTGGCAGCCCAAATCCAAAAAGGGACTCATGTTGCCACCCATGCTGCACCCGATTTCAAGGACGCGGGTTGAAGGCTGGATTTCCATCTCGTGGCGTAGGTATGGAAGGACAAATTTCTCAGTCGTAACGGCTTGTTCGTTGAAATATCGACGATTATCGGAGTGTCTTTCCTGCATGAGGCAAATGTAGTTAAGACCTTGCTGAAATGGGTTGCTCATGATGTTGGCTAATTCGTGCGTTTTCTGAAACACTGAAAAGCTCTGTTTTACCCACATTTTTCGAGCAAATTGTGAATAAATATGACTATCAAACTGTAGTGGAAAAGGATCTAGATATAGCTAAATTCGCAAGCCGCTTCATTAGGTTCTTTCATGAGCTCAAAAAGGCGGTTATTACCTATTCAGAAATCAGAAAAATCAGATCATGGCAGAAGGCGAAAAGATTATTCCCATCAACATTGAAGATGAAATGAAAACCGCATACATCGATTATTCGATGTCGGTTATTGTGAGCAGGGCACTTCCCGATGTGCGCGACGGTATGAAGCCGGTGCACCGCAGGGTTTTGTATGGAATGCTTGAACTGGGAGTACTCTCCAATCGTCCCTATAAGAAATCAGCACGTATCGTAGGTGAGGTGCTGGGTAAGTATCACCCCCACGGTGATAGTGCTGTGTATGATACCATGGTGCGCATGGCTCAAGATTGGACATTGCGTTATCCGTTGGTTGACGGTCAGGGTAACTACGGAAGTATGGACGGCGATCCGCCGGCTGCGATGCGTTACACCGAGGCACGTTTGCGCAAGATTGCGGAGGAATTGCTCGAGGATCTCGACAAGGAAACTGTAGACTTCCAACCCAACTTCGATGACTCTCTCCAAGAGCCTAAAGTTATGCCGGCTAAGGCTCCAAACCTTTTGCTTAATGGTGTAAGTGGAATCGCCGTAGGTATGGCTACCAACATGCCTCCTCACAACCTCACGGAAGTATGCGAAGGTATTATCGCCTACATCGACAACCGTGACATCACGATTGAAGAACTTATGAAGTTTGTCAAAGCGCCTGACTTCCCAACCGGAGGTACTATCTACGGAGTAGAGGGAGTGAGGAGTGCATACGAAACCGGTCGTGGTCGCGTGGTTATCCGCGCCAAGCATCAAATCGAAGAAATTCATGGCCGCGAGTGTATCGTGGTTACTGAAATCCCATATCAAGTCAATAAAGCTGAAATGCAATCTCGTCAGGATGCCCTCATCAAAGAAGGCAAACTGGAAGGTATTTCTGACATCCAAGACCAGTCTTCGCGCGAGGGCGTGCGCATCATTTACGAAATCAAGCGTGATGCTATCTCGAATGTAGTGTTGAACAACCTGTTCAAGCACACATCGCTTCAAACGTCATTCTCGATCAACAATGTCGCGCTAGTTAACGGTCGTCCGGAGATTCTGAATCTCAAGCAGATGATGGTTCACTTCGTGGATCACCGCCATGAAGTTGTGGTGCGCCGCACACAATACGATTTGCGCAAGGCTCAAGAACGCGCGCATATATTGAAAGGATTGTTGATTGCACTCGATCATTTGGATGAAGTCATTGCCTTGATTCGTGGCAGCCAAACACCTGAGATTGCCCGTGAAGGTTTGATTACCAACTTCCAGTTGGACGAAGTACAATCACGAGCCATCCTCGATATGCGTTTGCAACGTCTTACAGGCTTGGAGCGTGATAAGATTCGTGAAGAGTATGATGAACTGATGAAGATGATTGCCCGTTACAACGAAATATTGGGCAGCTTAGAAATACGCATGGGCATTATCAAGGATGAACTGCGCGAGTTGATAGAAAAGTTTGGTGATGAGCGTCGCTCGAAAATCGAATATAGCAGCGCCGAGCTCAACATCGAAGACATGATTCCGGATGAGCCGATGGCGATTACCATTACCCACGCCGGATATATCAAGCGCACCAATTTGGCGGAATACCGCAGCCAAAGCCGTGGTGGCGTTGGAGCCAAAGGAACTACTGCACGTCAGGAAGATTTTGTGGAGCATATCTTCACAGCATCCAACCACGATTGGCTGCTTATTTTCACCCAAAAGGGCCGTTGTTTCTGGATGCGTGTATTCGAATTGCCGGAAGGGGCTAAGGCTTCGAAAGGCCGTGCGATTCAAAACCTTATTCAAATCGAACAAGATGATAAGCTTTTGGCTTACATCCCAGTGAAGGATTTGATGAATGAAGAATATGTGAATAGCAATTTTGTTATCCTTTGCACTAAGCAAGGCTTGATTAAGAAAACGTCACTTGAAGCTTATTCACGTCCGCGCTCGAATGGTATCAACGCCATTACAATTGTAGAAGGGGATGAGTTGCTTTCAGCGAAACTCACCAACGGCAATTGTGAGGTAATTATGGGTACTCGTGAGGGTAAAGCTATTCGCTTCAACGAGAAAACCGTACGTGCCGTAGGTCGCACCGCTCAAGGGGTGAAGGCTGTTTCGTTGGATGGCGAAGGAAATGAGGTAATCGGAATGGTTTGCGTTGATAATCCAAACACCGACATCTTGGTAGTGAGTGAAAAGGGCTTTGGTAAGCGTTCTGCGCTCGAAGACTACCGCATCACCAACCGCGGTGGTAAAGGGGTGAAGACCATCAATATCACGGAAAAGACCGGCGATTTGATTGCCATCTTGGGTGTGGATAACGATTATGATTTCATGATCATCAATAAGAGCGGTATCACCATTCGCTTGCGTGTAGATGAATTGCGTGTTGTTGGTCGTGCCACTCAAGGTGTGAAGCTGATCAATTTGCGCGGAAGCGACGAGATTGCCGCGGTGTGCAGCGTTTTGAAAGACGAGGACGATGATACACCAACGGCTGAAATCGTGAACGAACCAATGCCAACCGATGGCATGGACGATGCAACGGAGGATAATGACGAGCCAGAGGCAGATGCTGCTGACTCAACAGAAGAATAAATAACCCGAATTTATAAAAGCCGTTGACGCAGGTCGGCGGCTTTTTTTTAGGGCCGTCGGCAGCTGGCAAGGAAGTTGAAAAGCGCGGCGACCAATAAACACAACCGAATAACAACCACCAACTATGAAAAGAATTTTGATGATTTCCGCGGGGCTCATAGTGACCCTCGCAGCTCGCAGCCAAGCTGATGTAACTTCAGCCTACAATGCTAATAAGCAAGGCGAATACGCTAAGGCAGCCGAGTATATTGAAAAGGCATTGAATGATCCCAAAGCAGTTACTAAAGAGAAAACCTGGCGCTACCGTGGTGATATTTATTTGAGCATTGCCAGCTCACCGGAGTTGTCGGCTAATTATCCCCAGGCTGTTGGTGTCTGTATGGAATCCTATTTCAAGTCAATGGAAATCGACACCAAAAAAGAGTGGATTGCTGAAAACACAGGTGGATTAAGCAATTTACAGCAGTTGGTGTTGACCTCCGCAGGTAAGCAATACGAATCTAACGACTATTGTGGCGCCATGAATAACTTTAATGTGGCTCGTGACATCAGCACCAAATTCGGTATTGTGGATTCAGCCTCTATATACAATGGCGCATATTGCGCTGAGCGCTGCGGGAAAATGGAAGAAGCTTTGGCTGGGTATTCCAAAAGCGCTGAAATCGGTTACAATGTTCCCGGAGTTTACGGTTCTATTGTAGAGCTTTATAACAAAATGGGTAAGAAAGAGGAAGCTAACAAGACATTGTCGGCTGCTCGTGCTAAATTTCCGAAAGACTCGGATTTGTTGCGTGCCGAGGTGAATGTATACCTTACAGATCAGAAGTATGACCAAGCCCTGGAATTGTTGAAGGATTTGACTGCTCAAGATCCTAAAAATGAGATGATTTGGTTTGTATTGGGTGTTACGTATGAGAAACTCGGCAAAGTTGC
>CANHPZ010000102.1 GCA_947462725.1 Flavobacteriales bacterium | reverse complement strand
CGCAAGCAATGATTGTTTCAGTATAATTATAATTTATTGCTGTCCATTGTGCATACAACGTTTGATTTGAAGTAATGGCCACTGTGCTTGCTGAAGTTATCTGCGTGCCGCCGTTACTTGCAGTAAACCAACCGTTGAATGTATAACACTGTCGGCTTGTTGTTGCCAGCGTACCATAGGAGGCATTATTGGTTACAGCTATAGATGCCGTTGATGGTGTTGTTCCTCCATTTGCATCGAAGGTTACGATAGGGTTAGCAATGAGGAAACCATTGACCAACGTCCAACCCGTAGGAAGAGCGTAAGGGGTACCCGTGATTCCACCAGACACAACCCCGGTCAGGATCGCATCGCTCAGGTCCGCATTGTTTAGGTCCGCACCGGTCAGGTTCGCACCGTTCAGGTTCGCGTAGGACAGGTACGCATTGGACAGATCCGCACCGGACAGATTCGCACCGGACAGATTCGCACCGCCCAGTGTCGTATTGGTCAGGTTCGCACCGAAAAGATTCGCAAAAGCCAGGCTCGCATTGGACATGAGTGCACCATCCAAATTCGCATCCGACAGGTTCGCGTAATCGAGGTTTGCACCGTTCAGGTTTGCACTGATCATGAACGCATTGGACAGGATTGCACTGGACAGGTTTGCACCATCAAAGAGCGTAGCGAGCAGGTTTGCACCGGTCAGGTTTGCACCGGTCAGGTTCGCAAAGAACAGTCTTGCAGACGACAGGTCTGCACCCGACAGGTTCGCACTGGACAGATCCGCATCATCCAGGGTCGCAATGTGCAGGTCCGCAGCGGATAGGTTCGCATTGTTCAGGTTTGCACCGGTCAGGTTCGCGTTGGACAGGTCCACACTGGACAGGTCCACACCGCTCTTATCGCATTCGGACCAATTGACAGATGATGCTGGCGGTGCGTTGCAATCCTGCGCCTGAAGCGAAAGGAAAGCTGCACTCCATAAAAGGATTACTGTTGTAACGAAAAATTTTTTCATTCCGTGAAATTTGTTTGAAGGTTAGTGCGACCTGTTTTTTTCGCCGCGCGGCAAATGTTCGGTCATGAAATACGGGTTTGCAAAAATTTGGGATGAAAGTGCCCTTTTTAGGGATGAAGCAAGAAGTGCGATGTGCGATGTGCGATGTGCGAAGGGCGAGGTGCGAAGTGCGACTTGGGCCGAACGGAGTCGAAGCGAGTGCGAGGAATTCCGGATGGTCGATGCACGCAGCTGCGCCTCATGTCAAAGCCCACGATTTTAATCGTGGGGGATCAATGGATGGTGTGAATGTTTTTGGTGTTATCATTTGGAATGTTAACGCCATCGGCCTCACCCCTAACCCCTCTCCAAAGGAGAGGGGAACCTCTCAGCCAATGCCATGAGAATATTCGTGAAGTTTTTCATTTTGGTAAGTGCGGAATTTTCGAAACCACAGAATTGCCGCCCGCTGTGTGATTCCCCTCTCCTTTGGAGAGGGGCTAGGGGTGAGGCTGCGATGCGGTAACAAATGATTAGTGACTAATGACGAATGAGTTGACGGCGGTTTTGGATGTATACAGTCGTTTTTTCGCGAAAGGATGAACTCTCGCAGCACTGACAGCACTACGCGCATTTGTCATTCGTCACTAGTCATTCATCATTGATTGCTCTCTTCCCACGCCTTCACTACCTCCTTGCGCATCATTATGCTCAGGTTAAACGACTCTGTGCCGAGCCATACGTTGTCGGTGGTGATTTGCGTGATGTGATGCAAGTTGGCGATGGTGGAGCGATTGATATATACGAAGTGCTGCGTTGGCAAAAGACTGAAGATGTCTTTCAGCGTTGCTCGAAAGAGTTTGCGCTGGCCGTCGCTGAGATACACTTGCACATAGTTGTCGGAATTCTCAATGTAGAGGATGTCGAGCTGCTTGAGTTTGATGGTTTGCCTGGCCGCCTGAAAGATGATGTACTCTTCTTTTTGCTTGGGTTGATTGCGCAGGTGGTTCATCATCGCAATTTCAATGGCGGTATGCAAGTCTTCTTTTTGAAACGGTTTCACCAAATAGGCGAGAGGTTCTGTTTCTTTCACGCGGTCGATGGTGGCGCGGTCGCTGTTGGCGGTGAGGAAGATGATCGCGCAGTTGAAATTTTCGTTGACATACTTCGCCAATTCAATGCCGTCGCGGCTGCCATTGATGCGGATGTCGACGAGCAGCAGGTCTGGCGTGGTGCGTTCGATCAGAGCAACTGCTTCCAAATAACTACCGGCTTTTCCGACCACATCATACTGCAGCTCTTTGAGCACTTGTGCAATGGTAGTTGCAATCACCATTTCATCTTCAATGATGGCTATGCTGTAGGCTGGCATGAATAAGGCGTGTTTCGGTTTTAGCGTTTAACTTATTTTTCGGTAATGGTCATGCGTTTACCACAGTCGTCGCAGCGCCACGAGGTGGTGACCTCTATGCCGCCCGACACATAATCGAAGAACCGCCGGATGACTCCGGTTTTTTCGAGATGCATGTCTACTCCGCACACGGAGCATTTCACCATGTTCTCGATTTGTAGTTGTGGCTTATTCTTTTGGGTGGTATTGGCCATATCTGATGCGAATGAAAATACTACAGTGTATTGCTTGCAACTTTTTGGGATGAAAATGGCCTTTTTAGGGATGAGATTGTTTTTTCATGAGAAATATCATCAGCTGCGTTGGCGTGCTTCAGCGTTTTTAAATACGATTCGGAATTGGTGAAGCGCACCGCTGCGGTAGACAAGTTTGCCCATGAGTTGGTGTGTGAGGCCATTCAACAATTGCATGCCCAACGATTCAGATTGCTCGATGTTGAAGTCGGCGGGAATACCCGGACCACTGTCGCTGTAAGTCAATTCGTATTCATCGGCGTTGAGCTTGCGCAGGTTGAGTTGCGCGGTCACGTGTGTGCTGTGTGTGAATGCATGCTTGTAGGTGTTGGTGAGCAGCTCGTTGGCAATGAGCCCCAGTGGAACCGCCGTATCGATGTCGAGAGCTATGCCTTCGGCGTCCAACTTTAAGAAGAGTTGCCTGGCTTCATGCCCATACAGTGATTTCAGATTTTTAAAGAGGTCGTGCAGGAAGTGCTGGAAATCGATGGATTCCAGGTTTTCTTGCTGATACATGTTTTGGTGAATCAAGGCGATGCTGTTTACACGCATCTGACTTTCGTTGATGGCGGTAATCGCTTGTTCATCGTGTAAGTTCACTTTTTGCAATTGCAACAAGCCGGCAATCACTTGCAGGTTGTTTTTTACACGGTGATGAATTTCTTTGAGCAAAACGTCTTTATCGCCTAGCGCGCTGTTGAGATTTGCGGTTCTGTTCTTAACGATACTTTCAAGTTTGATTTTGTCGCGCATGAGTTTTTGCGTGCGCAGTCGCATGAATGTGAAAAAGAGAAGGCCAAGTGCAATAATCACAACCGGATAGAACCAGGCGCGTGCATGCAAAGGAGCGATAACCGTAACTGGAATATGCAGCTCTTGCTCATTCCAGGTACCGTCAGACAGTTGTGCTTTGATGCGTATGGTATAACTGCCGTATGGAAGTCGGTTGAGGCGCACATAGTTTTCGCTGATGTAACTCCAATCGTTGTCGAGCCCCTCAATCATATAAGCATAGTGGTGCTGGCTAAAGGAAAAGTCGAGCAGTGCGAATTGCAGCGTGAGTGATTTTTCATGCGTTTGCAATTCGATTTTACCGGTAGATATGAATTCATTCATGCACGATATGAGCGTATCTGCATCCACATCCAATTTAGAAATCGCGGTGAGTTGAAGGGGAGCGGCGATCGATTTGTTGCTTGCGGTTAGCGTGGCCGGATTGAATTCTACAATGCCATCGATGGTGCCGAAGTACATGCGGCCATCACTGGCAGAAAGGGAAGATATTCGGTCGAATTCGTTATTGCAAATGCCATCTGCTTCGGAGAAAATTTTGGTGGAGTGTGTTTTTGAGTTGAAACAGACCAAGCCGTTGTAGGTGCTTATCCACAGGTTATCGGCGGTGTCGTGTTCGATGCGGTAGAGCACATTGGATGGCAGGCCCGATGACTGATTGAAGACTTCTTTGTCGAAGCCTTCGCTGCGGCTTGCACCTCTCCAATGCAGGTGAATGAGCCCTTCGCCATTGGTTGCAATCCACCAATCGCCATTGGGTTCTTCGTAGAGGTCATACACTTGCTCAGAGCAGATGCGATGCAATTCATCCGAAGCCAATTTGCCATAGTAATCGGTAAACTCGAAATGGTCATTGAGCATGTAGATGCCATTGTCGCCGGCAGCTACTATCTCGTTTTTAAGCGACTTGAATATCCGGTAAGTGAAAATAGGTTCGGCTACGTTGAGATTACTGCTGCTAATGGGTTGAAGTATCCTTGTTTTTGAATTGAAAATTTCCAATCCCATTGAATGCCCCGCCAGGAGGATGGAATCGTTGACTGAGAATAGGCTCCATATTTCTTTGTTCATGACGAAAAGATTGGAGGTGGTTTTCCGGGCAATATTGATTTGTTGACCATCAATGGCGCCTTCAACCAATTCACCATTGTGAGTAGTCATTCCATACCCGATGCCATTGAGCGGAATCGAATACGTGGGAAACTCCTCCACGCGCCAAAGTCTATCCCATACGTTTGCATAGATGCTTCCTTGAAATTCACAGATGGCTCGCGCTTCTGACGGAACATTAGCCCGGGTTTGTTTTTTGGCGAGGTGGGTTTTAAAATTGTTTTTGTGCAGTCGCACATGCAACAAACCGTTACTGCAGCATATCCAATAGTTGTTTTGCTTGTCTGCAAATACAGTCCTCACTCCCAAAGGGGTCATTTGTTTGTATTCTTCCTGCGGATAGAGTGTAATGCTTTCATCTGCGATGAATAGCTGAAATCCTTGATCTGCTGATCCTGCGGCGATACTTCCGAAAGCGATTTCTGCACCAATGGAGGAATAGGTTGTGTTGAGCTGTGGTGTTTTGTTTGGGTCAATCCGTTTGCATGCCCCTGTGTTCTCATCGAGTGAATAGTAATGGGCTATGGAGTTGTCGTTGATGTTTTTGTGCTGAACGGAAATCAAGAGGTTTTTATGTATGCTCAAGGGGGTTCCCAGAATGGCGTCACCGGTGAGTATCGCACATGTGTTATTGGTTACGAGATAAATGTCTGAACTTTCATGGGTATGGATTATTGCGCGCCCCCCATCAAAATGTACAGATGAAAGATTCAGGTTAAATTCGTTGCTGAGATTAGTCCACGTGTGCAAGTTGCAACGCTCTCTGAACATGCCTTCAGTGTTGAGTTCCCAGAGGGTAAATGGATTTTTCGTGAGAAATTGAATCGTGTTTCCGTCGTGCCCGAGTTTGAATGCATTGCTTGATTTGAAGGGAACCGAAGGAAAGACGCTCTCAAATCGGAGGATGGTCTGCTTTCGCGTGTCAACAACAAATTCGGTAGTAGCAGATTTCCCGTAAGAGTAAGCGCAAAGAATCAGGTAATCGCCAAACACTTCCATGGCAGTCACAAGCCGGTCTTTGATTTCGGGATAGGAGAAATCCGTAAAGTGATATCCGTCGTAACGCTGCAGTCCCTTACTAGTGGCAAACCACATGAATCCCTGCGCATCTTGCGCTGCACAGAGTACATCGCGCGAGGCAAGTCCATCTTCGACCGATAGCAGTCGCTTTTGGATGATGTAATTGCCTTCGTGCTGAGCGACGCTGCAGTGATAACAGCACAGCAGCATGCTCACGAATAATAGCAGTCGAACAGGAAGACGTGTTATCATGTGAGGGCGAGTGTCAGTGATGAGAACTTAAAATCAATCCTCCTCGATGTGCTGTTTCGATTTGAACAGCTGATACATGAATCCCATATAGAGCAGCGCGATAACGGCGCTTAGAATGAGCATCGTTTTCTCTTCCATGGCATTAGTGCTTTTTAGTGTTGAGGTAAATGAGCAGTAGGAGCATAGTGGGTGGCCACAGCCCAATGAATAGCGCGCGGTCGTATTCTTTTTCAACTACAAATAAGTATTCGGTATAGAATATAACAGCCACCGCCATGAGGAGAATGGTGATTTCCCAGATGGAGAATTTTTTAAGCATCGTTGATGGATTAGTTTCGTTTATGGTGTTTCGACAAAGTACATTCCTACTTTGCCTTTGTTCTTAGCTTCGATTTCACCGCGGAAGGTGCAGGTGAATTTGTCTTTGATGCGCTCATAGGTAGCAGCGCTGATGTTGATGCGTCCGGCTTCGCCCGATGATTCCATACGTGAGGCCAGGTTAACAGCATCGCCCCAGATGTCGTAGGCAAACTTGCGATGCCCCACAACGCCGGCCACTACAGGTCCTGTGTGCACGCCAATACGTATTTCGAAATAGGGTTGACCCTTCTCCATGCGAATGGCTTTTTGCTTTTCTACGAAGTAGCTGATATCAATCGCAGCGTTTATAACGTCTGCGGCGTGAGTTGTATTGGCCTCAGGCAATCCGCCTGCGGCCATATAAGCATCGCCAATGGTTTTGATTTTTTCTATTCCGTGCATGTCGGCAATCAAATCGAATGCTTTGAAGTACATGTCAATTTCCGTGACAAGCTCTTGCGGCGATAGTTTCTCTGCAATGGTTGTGAAGCCTTTGAAGTCGGTAAACATCACGGTGATGTCGGAATAATGCTTGGCCTCGGTTGAGCCTTTGGTCTTCAATTCCTGCGCTGTGTCGTACGGAAGAATGTTTAGCAACAGTTCTTCGCTGCGTTTCATCTCGGCATCGAGGATGGTGTTTTTCTCCACGAGTTCTTGCGTGCGCTCGGCAACCTTTTGTTCGAGCATAGCATTTTGCTCTTGAATCAGCCGCGCGTTTTCTGTTGCCTGATGCAGCGATTCTTCTTGCGCCTTCATGCGTTCGATGGTTTCGATGTGCAGCTTTTCTTTGGTTTCAATCGACTGCATCAGAAAGGCAACTTCCTGTGAAGTCCTTTCGAGCGTGCGCTCCAGGTCGGTAAATTCAATGGGCTTAGTCACAAAGTCGAACGCACCGTTGTTCATGGCCGTGCGAATATTCTGCATATCGCCGTAAGCTGAAACGACGAGCGTGCGTGTTGGTCTGTCAATTTTTGAAATCTCCGACAACAGCGTGAGTCCATCCATTTCCGGCATGTTGATGTCGGTTACTATGATGTGGATGTCTTCGAATTCCTGAAGCTTTTCGAGCGCGTGTCGACCATTGCGCGCAAATTCGAGCGTAATTTTTTCTTCGCGAACAAGCTTACGGAAGCGCTGCTTTACGAGCTCTTCCATATCCGGTTCATCATCCACAAAGAGAATTCTATCAGACATTTTCTAAAGCTTCAAGTATTTTTTCTTCGAGAAGTTGAAAGTTAACCGGTTTTTCGATGAATCCATCGGCACCTGTTTCTTTTGCCCTATTCATATTGGCTGCATCGCCGTAGGCAGATACCATGAATACTTTCAGCTGCGGCAGACGCACTTTCACTTGCTGCAGCAATTCGAATCCGGTCATGCCGGGCATGTTGATGTCGCTCAGGATAAGCACGATGTCCATAGGCTGCACGTGCGAAAGCAACTCGAGTGCTTCTTCGCCGGAGTGCGCAAATACAAAGGAGAATTTTCCCGCTTTGATTTCTTTGCGAAAGCGTTGCAAGAAGAGATCTTTAACGTCTAGCTCGTCATCCACGACGAGGAGTTTAGTGGCCATGTTTAAAGTGGTAGTTGAAGTGTAAATTCAGTGAAGTTGTTTTCTTCCGAGTCTACGCTCATCATGCCCTGGTGTTCTTTGGTCATGATATCGTAGCTGAGCGAAAGACCCAATCCTGTGCCTTGCCCGGTGGGCTTGGTGGTAAAGAAGGGTTCGAAGATTTTGTCTTTGATGGCTTTCGGAATGCCGCTGCCGTTGTCGCGGATTTTGATGATCACGTTGCCGTCTTTGCGCATCGTTGTCACGCGGATCTCCGGTTTGTATTCCATGTTGCCGCTTTCTCGGCTCTTGCGTTCGCGTTCGGCAGCTGCATAGAATCCGTTGTTGAGCAAGTTGAGAATTACACGACTCAGTTCTTGTGGAATGGCTTGCACCAATGGAATGCCTTCAGCGAAGTCCTTCACGATGGCGCAATTGAAATCGCGCGTGGTAGCGCGCATGCCATGGAATGCGAGATCGGTGTATTCCGAACACAATTGGTTGATGTCGGTCGGTACCTTCGTTCCGGCCGTGCCGCGCGAGTGCTGCAGCATGGTGGCTACAATCGAGTCGGCGCGCTTGCCGTGATGCGAAATTTTGGTGAGGTTGCTCTTCAGGCTTTCGATGATGTCTTTCTTGTCTTCTTCATCGGTGCTTTCCTCAAGCTCTTGCAAGAGGTCGACAGAGAGCGAAGAGAAGTTGTTGACGAAGTTCAACGGGTTCTTGATTTCGTGGGCGATGCCCGCGGTCATCTGTCCGAGTGATGCCATTTTTTCGGAAAGAATCAACTGGTCTTGTGCCGATTTACGCTCTGCTTCGGCAACATTCAATGCCTTCACCATCTTGTTGAATGCACGGCCGAGTTCACCGATTTCATCTTGACTGCCGGATTTCACCTGCTGTGTGCGATCGCCTTCGCCCACGCGAATAGCGGCGTCGCGCAAGGCAAGCACGGGCACAGAAATGTTGCGTGCCAAAAGGAAGCCGATGAACACACCCACACACAACACGATAAAGCAAACGAAGAGCGAGGTGAATCGAATCTCTTTTTTGCT
>CANHPZ010000101.1 GCA_947462725.1 Flavobacteriales bacterium | reverse complement strand
TTCTATTTCACCATTTCACTCTTTCAAGCGGCTCTCGATTTTCTTAATGAGCATATACAGCATTTTGGAGATTTGAATTCCTTTGACTTCACACGCGTGCATTTTTTCTTCGCTGATGTAATTAATTCGGTTCGCAATTTCAAGTTGAGTCAAGAGTTCAGACATTGAGCCCGAGGC
This sequence comes from Flavobacteriales bacterium, assembly GCA_947462725.1. Taxonomy (GTDB): domain Bacteria; phylum Bacteroidota; class Bacteroidia; order Flavobacteriales_D; family Sanyastnellaceae; genus JAIBBG01. Next base: position 8,689 of record CANHPZ010000101.1, on the reverse strand, counting down.
GATATTCAAATAGGAAATAAAACTTCTTGCCGAGTTTCTGCTCCAACCTTCTGCAATATTGGATGGAGCGGATATGGCGCAGCGCCTCATCTGAGAGGTTAGCGCATATCGCTCTGTATCCGGAAAATTCCGTGTGACTTCATATACCTCGCACACCAATTCCATAGAGGCTTTCCACACATGCAGATCCTTGTACGATCGAATTGGTGTTCTGTTTTTTTTTAGTATTTCCATGCCGCAAGACTAGAAACGCTCGCGCAACAACCCTATTCCCAAACCCTCTAACTTATTGGAATATTATGACCCCACCATATCACCATTTCACCATTTCACCCCTTCACTACTCCTGCACGTACATGCGCTTCACGCGCTGGCTCAGCGATGTGAGCACTTCGTACGGAATGGTGTTGCACATACGGGCGAATTCAATGAGTGAAATGTGTTCACCGAATACTTCTACGTCGTCGCCTTCGGTGCATGAAATAGCGGTCACATCCACCATAATCATATCCATGCACACATTACCGACGATAGGTGCTCTTTCTCCACGAATGATGACGTAGCCTTTCCCATTGCTCATCGTGCGGCGCAATCCATCGGCATAGCCCACGGGAATGGTGGCAATGGTCAAATCAAATGGTGCAACGAAACTGCGTGAGTAGCCAACACTCTCTCCGCCCCTGATTTGCTTGATTTGTGAGATGACGGTTTTGAGTTTTCCTGTTTGTTGGAGGTGCTGTTGGTCTTCTCCACTCGCCGATACGCCATACAAGCCAATGCCCAATCGCACCATGTCGAAACAAGCATCAGGAAAACGCTCGATACCGCCGGTGTTGAGCGCGTGACGAAGGAATGGCGCTTTCACATGCAGTAAGATGCGATCGGCGGCTGCGTTGAAATGCTGCAGTTGTGTATGAGTGAACTCGTCATGTGCTGCATCATCAGTGGCAGCCAGGTGAGTAAACACGCTGGCTACATGAATACCGGGTTCGGAATCAATGGCCTTGCATAATTCACCGATTTCCTCAGGCATAAACCCAAGGCGATGCATGCCGGTATCGATTTTCAGATGTATCGGATAAGGCTGAGTGTATTCGATCGATCGCAACGCACGGCTGAAGTTTTCCAGTGTGCGGAAGCTGTATATCTCGGGTTCGAGTTTATGTCTGATAAGTGTGGGCAAGCTGCTGCGCTCGGGATTCATGACCATGATGGGCAGCGAGATGCCGGCCTTGCGCAACTCCACACCTTCATCGGTATAAGCCACCGCCAAATAATCCACCTTGTTAAACGCCAATAACGACGCTACTTCCTGCGCACCGCTGCCATAACCAAATGCTTTCACCATTACCATGAGTTTGGTTTTTCCTGGCAGCTGACTCTTGAAGTAATTCAGGTTATGAGCGAGTGCATTGAGATTAATCTCGAGCACGGTGTCGTGCGTTTTTTCTTGCAGCGCACTCACTACGCGTTCAAATCGAAAATCGCGCGCGCCCTTCACCAACACGGCTTCGCGCACGAAGTCATCGGTATTGCATTGGTCGATGAGCTTTTCAGTCGACGTATAGAATTTGGAGTGCGCCGGATAAAATGCAGCGTGCAGTTTCATGCTTTTACCTACACCGATAAATTTCTCAACGCTTTTGTTGCGCAGCAATGCTGCTATGCGGCCATGCAATTCCTCTTCATTCAATCCTGATTGAAACAGATCGGAGAGTATGACGGTCTTGGATTGCTTGCGCGCATGGTGATCGAGAAAATCAAGCGCTATTTCGAGTGAGTGCAAATCGTTGCTGTATGCATCGTTGATGATGATGCAGTCGTTTTCACCGCTGATCAGTTGCAAGCGCATTTCGAGCGGACTCAATCGGCCAATGCGTGCATCAATGGTTTGCGGGTCATACCCCAAATGCAACAGCGTGGTGATGCACGTGATGCAGTTTTCTATTGATGCCTTATCGCGAAAAGGAAGATTAAACGATAATTTAATGTCGTTCCATCTCAACGCAATCGTAGTCGATTCGCTTGATTGATGTTGCGTGGCATGTTCGGCCGATGGTGTGAAAATTAATTTCTTGGTCGCCAACCAGGGTTGAACCAAGGTCATTAAATCGCTGTCTTCCGGACAAATAATCACTGGGCAGTGCGCAAACAGGTTAAGCTTTTCACCAATCAGTTGGCGCTTACTCAAGAAGTTTTCACTGTGCGCCGAACCGATTGAAGTGAATACTCCGATTGTGGGTTGTATCACATGGGCGAGGCGTTCCATTTCACCAGGCATGGAAATACCGGCTTCGAAAATGCCCAATGTATGATTGTGCTCCATGTTCCAAACGGATAGCGGCACACCGATTTGCGAATTGAAGCTCTTAGGACTGCGCACAATGTTGAAGTCATCGCTCAGCAGTTGATTGAGCCATTCCTTAACGATGGTTTTACCATTTGAACCCGTGATGCCGATTACAGGAATGTCAATCGATTTGCGATGCGATGCCGTGATGCTTTGCAGTGCATCAATGCTGCGTGAAACCGCCACCACATTGGCATCGGGCAATACCGGAATATTATTTGTTTTTTCTATGATGAAATTTCTTACACCAGCAGCGTATGCTTCCTGGAGGTAGTCGTGCCCATCATTGCGCACACCTGTGATGGCAAAGAATAGCGCATCGCCGGCGTGCACGAGCTTGCGGCTGTCGATGAGCAATCGACCGATTGGATTTTTAATTCCCTGCTGAATGAATTGACCCTTCACCAGTCGGCAGATATCATCAATGGTATAGGTCATTGTAAAAGCAGTTGTTATTACTCTGTGTTTTTTCGATCCGACATTGCTTTGGCAAATGCTGCTCGTGAAAGTGGCACGTAGCTGTCTTTCTCGCCGAGTTGCACAAGTGATTCGCCGGCCACATGGCGATAGGAATAGTTGGCGAGATTGCCGGTTTGCACGCAGATCGCATGCACTTTCGTTACAAATTCGGCAATCGCGAGCAGATGCGGCATTGGACCGAAAGGCCTTCCCATGAAGTCCATGTCGAGACCGGCGATGATGACTCGGATGCCTTGATTGGCGAGTTGATTGCACACTTCCGGCAAACCATCATCAAAGAACTGCGCCTCATCAATGCCAATCACTTCAACGTCGCCGGTGAGTAGCAAGAGTTGTGATGAGTGATCCACGACAGAGCTGCGAATGGAAGTCTGGTTGTGACTGACGACATCTTCTTCGTGGTAACGGTTATCGGTTCGCGGCTTGAAGATTTCCACCTTCATTTTAGCGAATTCAGCGCGGCGCATGCGGCGAATGAGTTCTTCCGTTTTACCGGAGAACATAGATCCGCAGATGACTTCTATCCAGCCATTGCGGCGGCCGCGATTATCGGTGTTTTCGAGAAACATGTGCTTGAGGCAACTTAGCGAGCGCAAAATAGCGACTCAACGCGCTATGGCGAACGTCTATTTTTTGCAAAAAAGGCATTTCGGGTGTTCTTTTGTGGTTCATTAAACAAATTCTATGGGACGCATATTTGAAACCCGAAAGCATAAGATGTTTGCGCGTTATGACAAGATGGCTAAGGCCTTCACGCGCATTGGAAAGGATATCGTGATGGCTGTGAAAGCCGGCGGTCCTGACCCGGCCAACAATCCGCGTCTGCGTCAGATCATGAACAATGCGCGTGGTTTGAATATGCCCAAAGACCGCGTAGAATCTGCCATTAAGCGCGCCAGTGATAAGGACAATTCCAACTACGAAGAGATTGTATACGAAGGCTATGGACCTTACGGAGTTCCCATATTGGTGGAAGCCGCAACAGATAATCCGACTAGGACAGTAGCGAATGTGCGGTTGTATTTCAATCGTTCGGGCGGTGCACTGGGAACAAGTGGGTCACTAAGTTTCGTGTTTGATCGTAAGGGCGTATTTCGTCTTGATCCTGCACATGTTGCGAATCCGGAAGAATTGGAGTTGGAGTTGATTGATGCTGGACTTGAATCCATGGAAATTGACGAGTCTGAAATTGTATTGTACTCTGCATTTACGGATTTCGGCAACATGCAAAAGGCATTGGAAGAGCGGCACATCATGGTGAAAAAGGCCAGTTTGGAGCGCATTCCCAATTCGTATGCAGAACTGAATGAAGAGCAAACAGACGAAATTCTGGAGCTCATCGAGAAGATTGAGGAAGATGATGATGTGCAGGCTGTATATCACAACCTGAAGTAGGACTATCGGTGGTATTCTTGTAGGCAGAAATCATTTAGGTTATTCTTGTAATAGCAATGTGATGTTGCCACTACCAACGCATGTCGAATCTTTTTTCCATTTTACAACAGTTTCAACCCATCGCGCTTGACGAGATGGAGGGTGTTCGGCTCATGAATCGAACAGACACGAAGTTCATGATTGGTCGTTCTGATTTGGATGGACTATTGCAGGAACTAGTATCGAATTACCGGGTATTGGAAGTGGAGGGTACACGCTCGAATCGGTATCAGACATTGTATTATGATACTCCTGATTTTTTAAGCTATACCGAACATCACAATGGCAAGCGCATGCGCTACAAAATTCGCAAGCGCGAGTATGTGGAAAGTCATATGTCGTTTTTAGAGTGCAAACAGAAATTAAATAACGGACGCACCATTAAGAGTCGCATTAAGCTGAGTCAAATCGACGAATTGTTGGATGCACAGGAGAATGGCTTTATTGACGAGCGCACGGGGATGCATAGGGAGTATGAACCCAAGCTATGGAATAGTTTTGTGCGCATTACATTGGTCGACACACAAGTCGGCGAACGCGTAACCATCGACACAGATATAGCATATCACGTTGGCGACCGCGAGGTGTCGTTGCCGGAGTTGGTAATTATTGAAGTGAAGCGCGATGAACAAAGCGGGAAGTCCCAGGTACTCGAGCATTTGAAACACCACTTGGTGCGACCTGAGTCGATGAGTAAATATTGTTTGGGCGTGGCCTTGCTCTACCCGCAAATGAAGACCAACAATTTCAAAAAGAAACTTTTAAAAATCGAAAAAATTAAATTGGCTTATGTTGCTTGATTGGAGTGAGTTTTTATTCAATGTTCAAGATGCGCTGCCCGCCATCGATCCATCATTGGTGAAAGAGCCGGAGAAGTTTAATCCGCTTGGCGGCATCAAATTTTTCAATGGTGAGGATTTGTTGGGTTTAGTGATACGCACCGCGATGCATATGGCTTTTGTGTTTGTGTTGGTGCGATTGATTTACTATCCCGTTGCAAAGCGCAAGGATTTTCTGTTTACGTATTTCCTTTTTAGCATTTCCATTTTTACAATGTGCTTCTTGCTGGAAAGTGTGAAGTTGGAAATGGGTTTTGCCTTAGGTCTTTTCGCTGTGTTTGGCATCATCCGCTACCGCACCGATGCGATTCCAATCAAGGAGATGACGTACTTGTTTATTGTGATTGCCATGTCGGTCATGAATGCGCTGATCAACAAGAAGATTTCCATTGTTGAATTGGCTTTTGCCAACGTTGCGATATTGACGTTGACCTATGGCTTGGAGCATGTTTGGTTGTTGCGACATGAATCACAAAAGCTTGTTATTTATGAGAAAATCACGCTAATACAAAAGGGCAGAAGAGCAGAATTGATTGCAGATTTGGAAGAGCGAACGGGGATTAAGATTAACCGAGTGGAGATAGGTAAGATCGATTTTCTGCGCGATACGGTATTATTGAAAATCTATTTCTACGAAGACCAGCAGGACGGACAAATGGACGAAACGTTTTCATCCGGATTCAATAATTGATAGCATGAAGAACGTGAGAATTATTGCACTTGCGATGTGTGTGATGTCAATGGTGGCATGTAAAAAAGAGCCGGGTGATGGTGGTAATTCTTCCATATCCGGTAAGCTGCATAAAGAGCTGCGTGTGGTGCTCAACAATCCTTCAACTGCAGTGGGCACCTATCCTGCAGCCGATCAAGATGTATACATTATTTATGGCAATCATGTTTCGCCCGATGATAAGGTGCAAGCCAACTACGATGGTGAGTATGAGTTTTTGTACCTACGTCCGGGTAAATACACGGTATATACCTTTTCGAAAGACACCAATGCCGTGGCAACGCCTTGGGATGAAGATCACATGACTGTAATACAAGCGTTGGAGATTACGGAGGGGAATCAATCGGTTGTTGCGGCTGATATGACCATCTACGATGCGAATTAGTCTTATTGTTATCGGGCTGTTGATGTCGGTTGGGTTGTGTGCCCAATATCGCGACGCGGGCTTGTGGCTGGATGTGTCGGCAAGTCATGAATTGAACAAGCGACTGGAAGTTTCCTTATCACCGGAGATTCGATTGAATCAAAACATGACGCAGTGGTCGCGCCTCTTTGCCGATGTAGGTGCAGAATATAAGATGGATAAACACTTCTCTTTGCATGCTGCTTTTCGCGGTGGATGGGGAAACGATGGCATCCATGTGGATCCACGTCGGCGTTGGCAAACGGGATTTTCGGTGCGCCACAAGTGGGATGATTTCTCTGTGCAATGGCTGTCGCGCGCGCAATACACCGCCGTGGGGGCGCTGAGCGATACTGATGCTGATTTTGTGACGCTTTGGCGCAATCGAATGAGCGTGAAATACACAGGCTTGAAGAGGACCGATTTGGCCACATCTTTTGAGCTTTTCAATAGCATGGGTCGCTATCAGGAGCTGGCGCTTCAGAACTGGCGCTGGATAGCTCAGGTTTCGCGCAAGATTACCAAGAAGCAGTCTGTGGTGTTGGGTTATCTCATTCAGCGCGATTTAACCAAGTCGCCTCGCGCTATGGATTATGTGTTGTTGCTTTCGTATAAGGTGGAATTGTAGTGCTACATTCGCGGCGCAAATTCTACCCTACCATGTCGAAAAAAATTACCTCCGCACTCATTTCCGTATTTGATAAAACCGGTTTGGAACCCATTGTGCGCCGCATGATGGAGCTAAACATCACCATGTACAGCACCGGAGGCACACAAGATTTTATTGAGAAGCTCGGAGGTAAGGTTGTTCCTGTGGAGCAACTCACAGGATATCCGAGTATTTTGGGTGGTCGTGTGAAAACACTTCATCCAAAGGTTTTTGGTGGAATTCTCAACCGCAGAGCCGACAGTGGCGATCAGCAACAGATTGCGGAGTATGATATTCCGAACATCGATTGTGTGATTGTGGATTTGTATCCGTTTGAGAAAACGCTCGCAAGCGGAGCATCACACGAAGACATCATCGAGAAAATTGATATCGGCGGCATCGCACTCATACGCGGCGCTGCGAAGAATTACGATGATGTTGTTATTGTGCCTGCGCAACGTTATTATGCCGATTTGCTTCATATGTTAGAGTCTCAAGACGGCACCAGCACACTTGAGCAGCGCCGAACAATGGCGCGTGAAGCGTTCAATGTTTCATCGCATTACGACGGTAAGATCTATTCATATTTCCTCGGTGATGAGCCAGGCGCATTGAAGATCAGCGAAAACGATTTTCAAGTGTTGCGCTATGGTGAGAATCCGCACCAACGTGGCGCTTTTTATGGCGATTTGAATGCGTTGTTTGAAAAACTCAACGGCAAGGAACTATCGTACAACAATCTGTTGGATGTAGATGCTGCAGTCAATTTGATCGATGAGTTTGTTGGTGACTCTCCAACATTTGCAATTCTGAAACACAACAATGCATGCGGAATAGCCACGCGCAGCATTATGCGTGATGCTTACGAAGCTGCGTTGGCCTGTGATTCCGTTTCAGCTTTCGGCGGTGTGCTCATCGCCAATGGCAACATTGATTTGTCAACCGCTGAGCTCATTCACAGTCTGTTTTGCGAAGTGATTATCGCTCCTTCATATGATGAAGCTGCGGTTGCATTGCTCAAGCAAAAAGCGAATCGCATCATTCTTCGCCGCAATGCAGTTTCGATGCCGAAGCATCAAGTACGCACTGCTTTGAACGGATATCTCTATCAGGAGAAAGACGCGCACAGCGAAAGCATTGCGGACTTCAAGCTGGCAACAACTTCCGAGGCCACTGAACAGCAATTGCGCGACATGGTGTTTGCCAACAGGATTGTGAAGCACACCAAGAGCAACACCATCGTTCTGGTCAAAAACGGACAGCTCTGCGCCAGCGGTACCGGACAAACATCACGCGTGGATGCTCTGCGTCAGGCCATCGACAAGGCGAATGCTTTTTCATTTGATTTGAATGGAGCAGTGATGGCAAGTGATGCGTTCTTCCCATTTCCGGATTGCGTTGAAATTGCCCACCAGGCAGGAATCAATGCCGTAGTGCAGCCCGGCGGCTCAATCAAAGATCAATTGTCGGTCGACTACTGCAATGCGAATGGCGTGGCGATGTATATGACCGGAGTGCGGCACTTCAAGCATTGAGATTTATTAGTGAAGTGGTGAAGTGGTGAAATAGTCAAGCAGGAAAATGGCGATACAGCAGTGTATTCGTCGAATCTCCTATTTCACCATTTCACCACTTCACCAGATGACCATAAAAAAGGCCCGAGCGTTATGCCCGGGCCTTTCAGTTTTTCTATGTCATAATTAATTCTTCTGCACACGTACACTCTTCATCTCGTTGTTTGAACGGATGTTGAATGTATACAGTCCTTGAGCAAAAGTGCTTAGGTCAATAGAATAGATAGATG
>CANHPZ010000100.1 GCA_947462725.1 Flavobacteriales bacterium | reverse complement strand
AACTTCCAAGGATACTTGACGCGGACCTTCGGCTTAATGACTACGCCTGTCCCAATGCGCGCCCCAAACATCTTGAGCAATGACACTTTAATCGAGTTGATTGGAAACGCACTATCAAAGAATACCTCATGAACAACATACCACAACAATCGCTTAATGGCGCTGCCCGGATTGTACCAGCTATTGTTGAATTTGCTGAGATTCGTAGTGTGGCGATGTGACGTCATGATTCCTTCAACAAATAAAATCGAAAAAGTTCATCGCACCACCAACGTGATGATTTGTTTGCACGAATACCTTTGACACAAACAAATCAACATGCACATTACCAGGCTCTGCTCAGCGGCAATTGTCTCTTTAGTTCTTTCAATTGCACCAAGCAATATTGAGGCGCAGGTTACAACAGTGCCCGATGCCTTCAAGAACATGAATATGCGCAGCATCGGTCCGGCAGTGATGAGCGGTCGCGTGACTTCCATTGACGTGGATCCGTTAGATGAAAACATCATCTATGTAGGCACTGCGAGCGGTGGACTTTGGAAAAGTGAAAGCGGTGGAACCACGTGGACACCGCTATTCGACAAGCAAGACTTGCTCGGCATCGGCGCCGTGTGTGTTGACCCGAATAACCACGATGTGATTTGGGCCGGTACCGGCGAAGGAAATCCGCGCAACTCACAAACCAGTGGTGCCGGAATTTTCAAAAGCTTGGACGCAGGGAAAAGCTGGAAGAAAATGGGATTGGAACAAACGTGGACCATTCACCGCGTTGTTGTTGACCCTCGCAAATCGGAACGCGCATTTGCGGCCGCTCACGGAAGCGCATGGATACCAAACAAGGACCGCGGTGTGTATATAACCGATGATGGTGGTAACAGTTGGCAACAAATCCTATTCGTCAATGACACTACCGGATGCGCTGATTTGGTAATGGACCCAGCCAATCCCGACCGACTGATTGCGGCCATGTATCATTACCAACGCACGCCCTATCATTTCACATCGGGAGGCAAAGGAAGTGGATTACATATCACGGTTGATGGCGGAAAGTCATGGACCAAACTCACCGACAAGCAAGGTTTGCCCGAAGGCGAGTGGGGACGCATAGGCCTTGCCTTCGCACCCAATAATAGTAAAGTTGTATATGCACTCATTGAGTGTGCGAAGACCGCCCTCTATCGTTCCAACGATGGTGGATTCACTTGGTCAATGGTAACAGACAAAGGCGTTGGAGACCGGCCCTTTTACTACCATGAACTCTACGTCGACCCCAGCAATGAAAACCACCTGATTTACTTGCACAGCACCGTAAGTGAAAGTATTGATGGAGGAAAAACATGGACTACCCTTCTTCCCTATTCAGGTGTGCACCCCGACCATCATGCATTTTGGTGGAGTGCGCAAAATCCAAAATTCATGATTGAAGGAAACGATGGAGGACTTAACATCAGCCGCGATGGCGGGCGCAACTGGACGTTCATCAACAACCTTCCGCTCGGACAATTCTATCATGTCGATTACGACATGGATGTGCCCTACAACATTTATGGAGGAATGCAAGACAATGGTTCGTGGAAAGGTGCGGGCTATGTTTTTCACGGTGGTGGAATACGTTCGGCAGATTGGCAAGAATTATTGTTTGGCGATGGCTTCGATGTGTTGCCGCAACCCAACAAATCGCGCTTTGCCTATGCGATGTCGCAAGGCGGTGAGGTGCATTACATCGATACGGAAACAGGAAAGATGTCGTATGTGAAACCCGTGCATCCCGAAGGCAAAAAACTCCGATTCAACTGGAACGCCGCGATCAGCCGTGACCCATATAACGACCAGGGCCTTTACTTCGGTTCACAATACCTGCATCACTCCACCAATCACGGGTTGTCGTGGGAAATAATTTCACCCGACCTCACTACCAACGACTCTCTAAAACTGAAAGACCAACACAAAACAGGCGGCATCACACCGGATGTGACCAATGCCGAAAACCACTGTACGATTTTGTGTATCACTCCGAGTGAGGATGACCCTAAAGAAATTTGGGTTGGAACGGATGATGGTCAATTGCAGCTCACACAGGATGGCGGTAAGTCATGGAACAACTTGAGCGCTTCAATCAAAGGTTTTCCAAAAGCAGCATGGATTCCGCAAATCACGCTAGGTGCAGTTGCAGGCGAAGTATGGGTAGTTGTGAATAATTATCGCCAAGGAGATAAAGCACCTTATCTCTTCTACACTTCCGACCATGGAAAGTCTTGGACGAACAAGGCCATAACATCACAAGTTCAAGGTCATTGCTTGAGTGTGGTACAGGACAAGGTCGAACCCAAACTAGTATTCCTGGGCACCGAGCATGGACTATTCGTTTCATTCGATCGCGGAAGCAATTGGATGAAATGGACGCACGACTACCCTAGCGTAGCGACGCAAGACTTAAAAATTCATCCCCGCGAAAACGACTTAATCATTGGCACATTTGGAAGGGCTATTTACGTGCTCGACAACATCGAACCTTTGCGTCGCTTTGCGCAAAAAGGCAGTGCTTCTTTTGAGAAAAAAATATTCGCACTTGACTCTCCTACAGCTTACATCACTTCTTGGCAGCAGCCTGCAGGCGAGCGTTTCCCGGCCGACATGCATTTTGCCGGTGAGAACAAACAAACGCGCGCACAATTATGTTACTTTTTCAATGTCGACAAAGAAGTGAAGGAAGATGCCGCAGTGAAAAAAGAAAAATCAGATAAGAAAAGCGCAGAAAATAAAGCTGAAGAAAAGAAGGAAAAGAAAGACAAGAAAGTAACGATTCATGTGTTGACATTGGCAGGCGACACACTGCGAACATTCAAGCATGAGCCCGACACGGGCATCAACGTGGTGGGCTGGTGGTTTGAAACAAAAGGTGTTCGTTTTCCATCGCAAGAAGATCCCAAGACAGATGCTGAAGAAGAAGGCAACGGATACCACATTGCTCCCGGAAAGTACAAAGTGATGTATCACTTCAACCAAATGAAAGACAGCACCTACCTCAACGTAGATATTCAGCCCGGTCAGACCTGGAATGAAACGGACTACGCAAACTACATGGCATTGGTGAAGCGCGGAAACGCAGTTGCAAGCAACGTTGAAGCTGCCATGCAACAATTGCGTGATGCACAAAAATCCATCGACATGGTTCGAACAGCGATGGTCTTTGCCGACGACAGCGTGAAGAAGAGTTTGAACACATCTATGGATTCACTTGATCAAAAAATCAAGTCATTCCATGAACGCATTTTCGGCAAGGAAAATCAGAAAGGCATCAACGACGATTCACATACGCTTCAATCGAAAATTTACTCCACGCTGGGACTGATCAATGAATTCAGCAATGGACAGAACGCAGAGAACGCGATGCACACTTTGGAATCAGAAAGCACCATCATGGTCAAGGAAATGGAGAAATTCATCAACGAACCATTCGCCAAGTTCAAATCAGAAATTGAACGAATGCAGTTCCAATTCTTCAAGAACAAATAAACTAGAAGCCCTTAGCTAGAATCAACTGAAGCGTTTGGTTGTAGTTGCCCTTTTCATAGTAACTGAGCTTATTGACCTGCGACGGATTGGGGCGTGTAGGCAACACGGATGTTGTCGTCATGATATTCACACTGAATTTTGGTGTAACCCAAAACGCAACACCAAAATCCAACCCTATATCTAACCGCTCAAACGGAGGATTTACAACGTAATCAAATCCATTGGAAATAATTTTCTGATTGAGCAGATATCCAACAGAGGGACCGACGTTGATGACCAGTTTTCCGGGTTCCTTTTTTGAAACGGAGTAATTCAACCAAAGCGGCACATCAACATAGTTGAGATAATAGCCAAACATGTTGAATGTAAGCGTATCGATTTTAGTGCGACTTCCTTTGTTGATGTACTTCATGCTCATCGTAGCAGAAAGTCGGTCATTGAATGGAACAGACACCCACGCGCCTGCCGTCATACCGAACTTATCCCATCCGCCAAGGCCATCACCACTTATTTGAGAAGTAACTCCGCCCAATAAAAGACCTCCTTTGAAATTTCGCTTCGCTGATGGTTCTTGCTGAGCAAAAGCAGAGCAAAACGATAGCATTAAAAAAGTGAGAGTAAGTATCCTCTTCATTACTGAACCAATTTAGCCTTTGCAACATTCACAACGCGACCATTATCGCCCTCGGTAATAAAAGCAACTACCTCGCAACTGTCAGCATTCCATGCAGGATTCCAATCGAAGGTGTAGCTATTTACTTCCTGATTGCCAGATTGCGGATTGCTCGCAACTACCAATCCGGTTGCGCCTGTTCCGCTTGTTCTCAGCATGTGTTCGTGATGGTAATCTGCGATATACTCCGGAGTATTACCATACCACAATTGTGGAGCTACAATGCCTGATTCGGTTAACAAGACTACTAAACGATAATCACCCGTGAGGTTCTGAAACCACTCCGAGAATACATGCACATTCCAATGCTGATTGGTCGCTTGGTAGTCGGTCTTGAGCTGCAGATTCACTTCGGGTGTTAGCACCATCGCTTCATTCACCTTGTTGGCCCATGTCGATGGTGAAAAAATGGTTGAGGCTCCCGGTAAACGGTTGATTCGCCCTTTGGGCATGATATCCTGGCCAACTTGAGTAAGCAAATAATACTCGCCTTCTTCAGTCGTCCAATCGTTAGGATAATCAGGCACGAGAGGCTGAGCAAGCGAACCGGCGTGCACTGCAACAATTGCTGCGTCCTCAGGATGACTCTCCAAAATCCCGGCAGCAGCAACATGCCCATTGGGACAATTACCACAATCGTGGCCCGTGAAATCTTCGAGCAACACTCGCTGATGGGCAACACCCTCCGGAGTAAACGTTGGCGCAGCACCATACAAATCGATCCGATAGCTTCCCGCCTGTACGATAGGATTTTCAATTTTATCGCAACCCCATATGGTCAATCCCAACGCAGCCAACCACATGTATTTTATTAAATTCAAACGCATCTTGATTTCGGTTTTAAAAACTTGAAGTCAAATTAATTTCAATACCATTCGAAGCAGGCACAGCGCGACAAACACCGCCAATGCAAAATATACCGGCTCTGCGTTTACCATAACCAATCATGATGCGACTGGCTCCCTTACTGTAACCAACGTTGCCGTAGAGATAATGCACACGCTTCTCCGGATTTTCATTGCCGTAGTTGTATTGATCCATCACTGCGAACGACCAGTGCGGAGAGAACGTGTATTCCACCAAACCAGTTGCCCAGTTGCCTTTATCCTGTTGCGTCAGCAATGATTGCAACTCCATGCGCACACTATGCTTTGGCTTTATTTTATACTGAACATCCACGACATCGATGTGCGCATAAACCAAACCTTTGAAGTCTTGTGTTACCGGAGTAACCAGTGTATTGAACTCAAAGTAGTAGTGGAGATAATTGATGTTCCAACTCTTGTTGATCTTCTTGCGGATTTCGACATTGATATCTCGCACGTATTTGTTGTCGCCAAATCCAAACGAATTCACTTTATATCCATTGATTAATTCATCAACTCCGCCAACATGCGATGTATCGAGGCTATTCACAGCGGCCACGTTAAGCGAAATATAGGTTCCGTATTTTCCACCGAGTTTGCTTTCCTTTTTAAACGTGTAAAACAACTCTCCACTCACGCCCACTTCACCATTGAGCACCGTGGCATAAGGGTATAATGTTGCCGCCAAGTTGTATGTATGCTGACGAGTAATGGCCGGAAGAAAATTAATGGGAACATCAAACAACAGCGCATCACGATCACTGCGGAATGCCATGTTGTCGACATACTTCGCGCTAGCCGTAATACCAAATCCCTTCTTGCTATAACCGGCATTCATGAAGATACTTTGTCCCTTCTTGAATATGTAGTGATTATCGGCGTTTGGATCATTGATCTTAGAAACATACTCGCCGGTGAACTGTAAGTTCTTATAAACGATACCCAACCTACCCGCAGTAGCCGCCACATTGTTTGGGAGGTTGAACACAGTAGAGTCTCGCTCAAAAGTTTGACCGGCCTGATATTTACTTACAAAGCTTCCACCCAAGGTAACCTTGAGGGCTTTCTCCGACAGGCCTTGAATTGCCTCGTTTAAGTTAATCTCGCCATCTATTCCGCGCACGATGCCATCGCCATTGATGATGCGGCTACTAAAATCGAAGCGTTGCTGACCATATACTGCCTTTAATGCAACACCTTTGATGGGACGAAAAATGATTCGCACACCATCCATGGCATTGTCGATACCCAAATTCGGCTCCCAATAGGTGCGAAAACTAAGACCATTGCCAAACTGCTCATAGAAATTTCCTACGGTGATGTCGAGGTTATCCGCATTGTAGCGCACATACCTGCTACCGATGCCGGAGCCCTTGAAGCGATTGGGAAATCCAAGAATCGCATTCTGATACGACTCAAAGCGCAACCCTGCGGTTATGTTGCCGTAGGTGTAAGTGAAATTGCCGTAGCTATTCATTGCAGCCTTCGCGTCTGGAACCTGCGCGCCAATGGCTTCGTCGGGGTTGTAATTCTGAAAGAGCGTTTGCACATTGCCATGCAGCTGCCCCTTGGTGTCGGCCGGTGGTGTGCTCTCCTGCGCTAACGCTGCAGAGCAAAATAAACCAAGCACAACGGTGAGTCTGAAAGTCCTTTTCATAACGGATCGTAATGGCTTCAAATGTAATGAAACCTGTTGGGTTGATCATCAGTGACCACGGTTGAACAAGCAGGAATAGAATAAGCATTGAATGATGTAAATTCGGCCCGTGAGAAAATTGCAACTCCTCTTTTTTGCGACCCTGATTCATTCGTGTGTTTCTGCCCAAGTACACGACGGTGAAACAATGTTTGATTTTACGCTCAATGATGTTCAGGGCAACAGCCATTCGCTCTACGAAACACTTGACGAAGGCAAGACTGTCGTCTTGTATTGCTTTGCCACATGGGACAGTTATGCATGGGAATTTTACCAGCAACAAACACTCGAAACGTTTGACGCGAATTATGGCGCCAACGGCACACAACAATGCAGCGTATGGCGCATCGAGTGTGAGCCCACCAACGGCAGCGCTCAGCTCATGGGTCCCGACTCCATCACAGGCAACAGCGCAACCGACACATTCGGCAACTGGCTTGAATTATCAGATTTACCCGTCATTGATACCGCTTGGATTGCAACTCAATTGGGAATTAATTTTTTACCACGCTTGGTCATCATTTGTCCTGATCGTGTGGTCCGCTATTCGGATGCTACTAGTCTCTACGAAATGGAGCAAGCCGTTTTCGAAACATCGTGTCAAGCAATTTCCATCGGTTATGACCCAGCTATTTTTTCTCCTGTTGTTGAACGCGTTTGCGGCTCCAACGTTGTCGACCTGCAAGTGGTACTAAAGAACTTAGGCACCGACACATTGCAGAATGTCACCATTCAAATCTCCGGAGCCACTGCAGACGCCTCTTTTCCATGGAGTGGCGAGCTTGCATCGTATCAATCCGACACCCTTACTTTCAGTGGGCTTACATTAATCAACGATAACCCCATTGGCATTGCCATCGCCGATGCGAATGACAACACCCTCAACGATTCATTGGAAGCTCGCTCAGAAGTTGGGTATTCTCAAAACATCATCAAACTTGAACTTGCTCTTGACGCATACCCCGATGAAGTAAGTTGGGAAATTCGCAATGACCAGGATTCGGTGATTTACACTGGCGGCGGATACACCATTCCATATCAATTCATAAGCGCTGTCTTTACGCTTCCCGGAGCAGGCTGCTATTCATTTTATTTAAACGACAGCAACGGCGACGGCCTGCACGGAAGCCAGTTCGGAGGTTTTGATGGATTTTGTCGCTTGCTAAGCATGAACGATTCGCTCAATACTGATGCAACACTGTTCGACTATGATGGTTCTTACAATTTCACCGAGGTGCCCAATACAGCCTCTTTTGTGCAGATCGCATTTGAAGCAGGGTCGTCATTAGATGTTGCGAGTACAATGGATAATCAAACCCTTGTCTATCCCAACCCGGCCAACCAATGGTTGCGCATGCAATGGGAACAAACGCTGAACTACAATCAACTTATCATTCACGATGCATTTGGTCGCATCATTCAGGACATGCCTATTATGCAAGGCATTCAAGCCATCGATTTGAATACACAAGACTGGATCAACGGCATGTATGAAGTTACGATGATTTCAAATCTTCATCGCAGCTCGCAGCGTCTAATGATTCATCACAATTAAATTGGTACATTAGTTGAAAACGGCGGCAAGCCAAAAATTGACCTCATGAAAAATCTAATTCTGATTCTCTGCATCACCTTAACCGCGCTGATTGCTTCGGCACAATCATCATTGCCGAGCACCACATTGAAAGACCTCGATGGTAATGCCGTGAACACAGCAACAATCTCGAACGATGGCAAACCAATTCTCATTTGCTTTTGGGCCACATGGTGCAGCCCTTGCAAAAAGGAGCTGAATACCTACGCTGATTATTACGACCAATGGCGCGAAGAAACCGGAGTAAAAATTTACGCAGTTTCTATCGATGATCAGCGCACCGTGAATAGTGTGAAGCCTTATGTAAATTCTGTTTCTTGGGAATATCAGATTCTTTCTGACGTGAATAAGACTTTCTCACAAGCCATGGGCGTGAATTCACCTCCGCACACGTTTCTTCTCAATGGCAAAGGAGAAATCGTTTGGCAGCATGTGGGCTACACCCCGGGTGATGAAGAAGAAATACACGAGCAATTGCTCAAGTTAAAATAAACACATTACGTTCTTGAATTGGCCGCGCTCTGCGCGGCTTTTTCTTTTT
>CANHPZ010000099.1 GCA_947462725.1 Flavobacteriales bacterium | reverse complement strand
GAAGTCTTACTCACCCTACGACAACATCGAGAAGAAGGACTATCCGAACATCCTGGTTACATCCGGTTATTGGGACAGTCAGGTGCAGTATTGGGAGCCCGCGAAATACGTGGCCAAGCTGCGCGACTACAAGACCGACAATAACCATCTCCTCTTTTGGTGCAACATGGACGCAGGCCACGGCGGCAAGAGCGGACGTTTTGAAGCGTTGAAAGAAGTAGCGCTGGAGTATGCGTTTATGATGGACTTGGTGGGGATCAAGGAGTGAGTTGAAAGTTGAAAGTTGAAAGTTGAAGGTTGCAAGTTGGCGCTCGCCAAGAACTTTCAACCTTCAACTTTCAACTTTTAACCAGGAACAAGCACTTCCATGGTTGAGAATTGCTAATTGAAGGTTGGAAAGTTGAAGGTTGCAGGTTCGCCCTCGAAAAAACTTTCAACCTTCAACTTTCAACCCTCAACTAACGTTTCTTAAAGTGCAGTTGCTTTCGCTCCGGTTTAGGCTGCTTGGGCTTTTCCGCTTGTGGCTTCGCGTCTCCGGCGGGCTTTTCAGCGGGCATGGGTCCGCGCATGTGGATGATCAGTCCGTTAAGAAAATTGCGCAGCAGCTGATCGCCACACTCTTTGTATTTCGGATGATCTTCATTCCGGAAAATAGCGCCCAACTCAGACTCGGTCATATCGAAATCCGCAAGCTTGAGAATCTTGACAATCTCCGTATCACGCAGCTTTAAGGCTACGCGTAGTTTTTTCATGATGTCGTTGTTGGTCATGTATCTTATGGTTGAAGGTTGGAAGGTTGAAGGTTGAAAGTTGAAGGTTGCAAGTTAGCGCTCGCCAAGAACTTTCAACTTTTAACTTTTAGCCAGGAACAATAACCAGCATGTTTACACATTTAAAACTCCTAGTTGAGGGTTGGAAAGTTGAAGGTTGTAGGTTCGCCCCCGCCAAAAACTTTCAACCTTCAACTTTTAACTTTCAACCCGGAACTTGCAACCCTACTTACGAGTTCAGTTTCAATACGGCTAGGAACGCCTCCTGTGGCACCTCTACGCTTCCAACCTGACGCATACGCTTCTTACCTTCCTTCTGCTTTTCCAAGAGCTTGCGCTTACGTGAAATATCACCACCATAACACTTCGCCGTTACGTCTTTGCGCAGAGCGCTGATAGATTCACGAGCGATAATCTTGGCGCCAATAGCGGCTTGCAAGGCAATCTCGAATTGCTGACGCGGGATGAGTTCCTTGAGTTTGATGCAAATCTTTTTACCCAAATCGAACGCATGATCACGGTGAATGAGTGCCGACAATGCATCCACTTGATCGCCATTGAGGAGGATGTCCATCTTCACCAAATCACTCTGCTGGTAGCCGATTGGATGATAATCGAACGATGCATAACCCTTTGAAATGGTCTTCAAACGATCGTAAAAGTCGAACACGATTTCGGCCAGTGGCATCTCAAACGTAAGTTCTACGCGGTCGGCTGTGAGGTAGGTTTGGCCTACGATGATGCCGCGTTTTTCAATACACAATGTCATCACCGCTCCAACGAAATCACCTTTCGTGATGATTTGCGCTTTGATATAAGGTTCCTCAACGTAGTCGAGTTTATTCTGATCCGGCAGCTCGGATGGGTTGTGGATTTCCAGCGTTTCTCCCTTCGAGGTGTAGGCAAAATACGACACGTTGGGTACGGTTGTAATCACCGTCATATTGAACTCGCGCTCCAATCGCTCTTGGATAATTTCCATGTGGAGCATTCCCAAGAATCCGCAGCGGAAGCCGAATCCAAGCGCTTGCGAGCTTTCCGGCTCAAACACAAGCGATGCGTCGTTGAGCTGCAGTTTTTCCATCGAAGCGCGCAGGTCTTCGTAGTCGTCGGTATCCACGGGATAAACACCGGCGAATACCATTGGCTTTACTTCTTCGAAACCCTTCACCGCTTCCATACAAGGGCGGTCGACGTGCGTGATGGTGTCACCCACTTTAACTTCTGTGGCCTTCTTGATTCCGGAGATGATGTAGCCAATATCGCCGGCACGTATTTCATCGCGCGGCTGCAGCGTTAAACCCATAATACCCACTTCATCCGCGGCATACACAGTGTCGAGGTTCATGAATTTCACTTTATCGCCCTTACGAAGCACGCCGTTGCGCATGCGGTAGTAGGCAATGATTCCACGAAATGAATTGAACACCGAGTCGAAGATCATCGCTTGCAGCGGTGCTTCAGGATCACCTTTAGGCGCCGGAATTCGCTCACAAATGGCGGCCAATATTTCGTCAACTCCCAATCCGGTTTTTCCGGAAGCGTGAATGATTTCATCACGCTCACAACCGATGAGATCCACAATCTGATCTTTCACCAACTCAGGCTCTGCATTGGGCAGGTCGAGTTTGTTGAGGATTGGAATGATGTGGAGATCGTGCTCGAGGGCCAGATATAAATTCGATATGGTTTGTGCTTGAATACCTTGTGTAGAATCGACAATGAGCAAAGCGCCTTCACAAGCGGCAATGGAACGTGATACCTCGTAAGAGAAATCGACGTGACCCGGAGTATCAATCAGGTTGAGCACATACTTCTCACCCTTGAACACAAAGTTCATCTGGATGGCGTGGGCCTTTATGGTGATGCCCTTTTCGCGCTCCAGATCCATGTCGTCGAGCGTTTGGGCGACCAGTTTTCGCTCATCCACAGTTTTGGTAACCTGTAGTAAACGGTCGGCCAGGGTACTCTTACCATGGTCGATGTGTGCGATGATGCAAAAATTACGTGTGTTTTTCTGGCTCATTTTCGATTGTAAATCGGTGTGCAAAAGTAGGCACAGACAAAGGAATTTGAGTGTCTTAGGGGTGATTTAGGCAATTACGCATCGACGCACCCAAGAGTTAGGGTTTGTTGTCTGTAAACAGTATGTGTAGAGCTGCAGTGGATGTACCTTTGCAGACCATATCATGAAATCGATGCGTTTACTTTACTTCTCATTGTTGTTGGCCCTTTCAGCGCCAGTCATTGCACAGGACCACTTCACTTATTTCTGCGGACAAGTAGCTGCACAAGAGCGCTTATTTGGTCGTCATCCAGAAGCGCGCGAAGAAAGCGCACGGTCAACCGCCGAATTGGAGCAACTCACTCAGCAGGCGCAAGGTCAGCGTGGCGGCAGTACCACGGTTCTCATCATTCCTGTGGTATTTCACATCATCCATGAAAATGGTCCGGAGAACATTAGCGATGAGCAGATTTACGACGCGGTCTCTGTTCTAACACGCGACTTCCGCAAGCAAAATGAGGATACATCCACGATTGTGGATGCATTCATAGACATTGCCGCTGATATAGAAATCGAGTTTCGCCTGGCCACCATCGACCCCAACGGCAATTGCCACAGCGGTATCAATCGCATCGTGAGCCCGTTGACCAATGACGGCACCAACTCCGCCATGAAGGCCCTTTCCATGTGGCCGCGCAACAAGTACATGAACATATGGGTATGCGCTAATATCGGTAACAACATTGCGGGATTCACCAATCTTCCCGGTGATGTGAATGGCAACTGGGGCGCCACCGAAGACGGAATCGTTTTGCGTAGCGATTACACCGGCTCCATTGGCACAAGCTCAGTAACCAAGTCACGCACACTCACACACGAAACAGGTCACTGGCTCAACCTATACCACACATGGGGGCCAACCAACAGTCCGGCAGATCCTACCAATTGCGACTTCGACGACAACGTAACAGATACCCCCAACACCATTGGCTACACCAGTTGCAGCTTGAGTGGCGCTTCATGTGGGAGCGCAATAGACAACGTGCAAAACTACATGGAGTATTCCTACTGCAGCCGCATGTTTACTCAAGGACAACGCACACGCATGCGCACCGCGTTGCAGAGCAGCACTGCGCAGCGCAATCAATTGATTACCCAATCGAACCTAGTCGCTACCGGAGTAATCGATCCTCCTTTGTGCATTGCTGCTTTCACATCATCGCAGTTTACGATTTGCGCAGGCGATACACTCTCGTTTTTCGATGAGTCGTATCACAATGTAAGCAGCTGGGATTGGAATTTTGGTGATGGACAAACCACATCAGGAACAGATCCCTTAGTAAACAAAAACCCAACGCACGTGTATACAGATCCCGGCGTTTATAACGTCACACTTACTGTGGGAAATGGTTCAGAAACTATCTCTACCACCGAAACAGCCTTTGTGCGTGTACTCAGCGGTGGCATGACGCAATCGCCCGTTGCAGAAGGCTTTGAGGCCGCTTGGCCAGGCACTTGGATAACCAACAACCTCAACGCAGACGAAACTTGGGAGGTAACACCCAACGCATTTTATACCGGTGCTAAGTCGCTTCGTTTGCGCAATTACAATATTGACGCCGGCAATGTAGATGAAATCTATTCGGCCACCGTGGATCTTACCGGCGCAGAGAGCGCTCAGATTACATACAAGTGGGCGTATGCCAACAGAGTCACAGAAACCGACGATCGTTTGCGCGTAAGTGTGTCGGGCGATTGTGGCAACAACTGGAGCATGCGCAAGCTGCACAAGGGACTCACCAATCTGCCAACTGCCACAAGTACAAATTCATTTTTCACTCCATCGACTGTAGATGATTGGGGCACTTACACCATCGATCTCACCAACGCGATGTGGTTCAATGATCGCTTCCGTGTGAAGTTTGATTTCACCAGTTATGGCGGCAACAATTTCTATCTCGATGATATCAATATCGTAGGCTCATTCGCCAATGGTGTGCGTGAAGCGAAGCCGGTGTTTTTCTACAACGTGTATCCCAATCCTTCAGACGAAGGCATGACACTCGATATGTATCAGCCCGCAGCAGAGCGCGTCAACATTGTGATGATCAATGCTCAAGGTCAGTTGGTGACAACGCTGCATGATGGGCTGTTGTCGTCGGGTAAGCAATTGATTGCGGTACCCGATCAACCTGCGGGTCTATACACGATTGTGATGTCGAAGGGAGAGCACACGGCTATTCAGCGTGTGGTGTTTCGTTAGTCGATAAAGAAAACTTAATTACTCGGCATCTTTTACTCCACCACCACTATCCGATGGTGCACTGTGCCATTGCCCTCAATTTGCATGTGATAAACACCCCGCGCGTATGATGTAACATCAAGACGAACGCGCTGCTGTTGGCGTAAACCTCGCCAAACCTCTCGACCTGATGCATCGGTTAACGTGATGTCAAACACGCCATCAAGCAAGTCAATAGACAAGGTTGTTGACGTGGGGTTAGGGTATATCAAAAATGGTGAGTCAAGCTCCACCACATGATCGATAATAAATGCATCGGTCCATGAGGTACAACCCCCTTGACCTTGCAGCAATGCGCTGTAAATTCCATCCTCCACGATTTCCAATGTATCCGACACCATCATATTCATAGGCTCTCCATTTTGATACCATGTGCAGGTGCCATTGCTTGAAGCAATGAGCAGATTATCGACCCATGTGATTTGCCCCGAAGGCAATGGAAAAACCTCAACCGATTTGAAATCGCTCACCGTGCACAACGAGTCATTGACCTCAAGCCTGAAGACATATGAACCTTGACTATATAAAGTTTCCATAATGCGCCCAATGGCAATAAGGCTATCCTCCAAGTACCATCGATAGGATTGCGCATCAATCGCTGTCGCTTCCAAACGAATGCTATCACCTTCACAATAGTTATAATTCCCTGCAATTCCTAGCAGGCGATTGCAGTCGTAGAGTGTATGAAAAATGGATTCAACACTGTGCGTATCACTCATATCAAACACCACATGCGCATCATTGTAAAATGAGCTGTCGCGTGCGAAATCATCGCGCACTCGAGCGGTGTAAACAGCATAGGCCGTGGCATTGAGCGAATCGACATACACGCTGGGCAGGTTGATGTTGTTGAACTCCAGGTCAATCGTGCCATCATCATGCAAACAACCCACCACGGCTTCGGAAGTGTAAAGCAAATCGAAACTCGCCAAATCAAATTGCTGTGCATTGAGGTTTTGGATGAGCATCACATTTTCCGCAGACAATTCAGTATCGTTCTGAAACTGCATGCGGAAAGTGACGCGCGTTCCCGGCAAGATATAATGATAATCGTCGAGATAACCCACCGGATCGGGCTGCAGGCGCGATGGCTGTTCAGCACAGCTTACGGTCTTCTGTAGTATTGTAGTTTCATCGTGCACGGTGATTCCACCATCGTCTTGCAACACCAGGTGCAAACTGAACTCAAACACTTGCGACTCGAAGTTACTACCGGGTCCGTTAATAGAGAAGCTCAGCAGTTGTGTTTCCCACGGGGCAAGTGAAGCAATGTCCCAGGTGGCGAAACCCGCTCCTGTGGATGTAGGTGCTGTGCTCAACGATAGCGCTGCGATAGGAGCGAATAAGGGATCACACGACAAGGTTAGCGTACCGTGCAGACCCGCGCCTCCGGTGTTGCGAACAAACATGCCGCTTTCCATACCTCGTGTGCATTGAATGCCATCGTAGAAACCCGGCAGTGGTTGCGCCAACACCGCAGCTTGCAAAGTGGAATGCCTCAATCCGAATTGCACAGGCGCAATACCGGGCGACACCACCTGAGCTTGCGCCGGTGTAGTGCTTTGCCAATCAGAAGTCGCGTTGATGAGTGTATAGTGAATTGTACCTGTAGGAAGCGGAACACCTACAACGCCATCGGCATTGGTGTAAACGGTCTTTTGCAATTCTTCAATCAACACCGGCCAATATTGCATAGGTCGTTCGTTGGATTCGAATGTACCATTCGCATTGGCATCATGAAATACCGTGATGAAACTTGTGGCAGTATTGCATAGGTAGTTGCAGCTGCCATCGTTGTAGACGGCGTTTTGATTGTAGTTGCAGGCGCATGGGTCAATACAACCTGCACAGTTGAAAGCGCACGTACCATCATCGATTGTGGCTTGAGGCCAGTAATTGCAGGCGTTGGAGTTCATGCATCCGGCAACGGGAGGTTCACCCAAATAGAGCGTTTCGATTTCGGCCGCATCGAGTGAGCGGTTCCACAATCCTACGTCATCAATATTTCCGTTAAAGAACAATCCGCTGCCCATATCGGTTCCGCCAATGTGCAGGTCCTCTGTGCTTGTGGTTGGGCCGGCAGCAGCTGTCCAAAATTGCGTGGTTTGCAGTGCACCATCAAAATAAAATCGTCCGCTATCAACATCTACCGTGAAGGTGAGCATATGCCATTGGTTATCGAAAACGTTGCCGGAATAGTTGATGCCGCTGCCACATTGAGCGTTCGACACCACGCCGTTGCAGTTGGGTGGTGCAGCCAGCATATAGCCTGGCGCAATAGTTTGTGGGAATGTGCTTGTGCCGCTAACGCTCATCACCCAACCATTCCACGACGCATTGGCATAGTGTTGAATGAGCATGCCGCCGTTGGCATCGTTGTCCAACCGACACCACATCGACACACTGAACGGGTAAGCGTTGAGTGATGCCGTGTAAGGAACGAGGATGTCGCTCGTGCTGCCGTTGAAATGAAACGCGCTGTTGGCTTGTCCGCTGCGGTCGGCAGTTGCGGTAGCATCGATCACAGAGCCATTGAGGTTGTTGCCTGAAGCATCGTTAGCATCGCCATTGAAACCGTACCAGGCCACGAGGTTGTTGCTTGGCGCATACACAGGCACCTGCGCGCTCATCGACAAAACGCAAAGACAGAATGCAAACGATATGATAGATTTTTTAAGAAGGTTCATGCTGCTGATCTTCAAACAACGCGAAAGTTATATGATGGAATGCGCTTATACCCGTGCGGTTGAGGAAGCAATTAAAAGTGGGTTGTGAATAGCGGGGGTTCAGGCAAGTGTTGTCCCTGTAATACCGAGCTGCACAGCTGTGCGGCGCTATCCGGGTATTCGCGTACCTCATCCCTAACCCTTCACCCCTCACCCCTCTATGACCGCCTCCATCGGCAAGAACAACCGCACCAACGTGCCCTCTGCCGGAACGGGCTCCTCGCTGCGGTCGATGATGGCAATGCTGTATGTGCTGCCGGTCATCGCACTCAAAATGCTCAACCGCTCCTGGTTCATCTTCAAGGCTAAACTTTCATGTCCCTCGCGCTTCCTGCCGGCTGCGGCCTTTAAGCCAATGCCGTTGTCGCTGATCTCTACCTCGAAATGCTTGCCTATCGCGCGCAAGGAGATGTCGATGTGACCGCCCTTCTCGCGCGGCAAAATGCCATGTATTACCGCGTTCTCCACATAGGGCTGCAGGAGCATCGGTGGTATGGAAATGTCGTACTGCTGCAAATCTTCCATGCCGTGAATACTGTAAGTAAGCTTGTCGCCAAAGCGCAACTTCTCCAGTTTCAAATACAACTCCAAGCGCTCCATCTCTTCATCGAGCGATACCAACGCCTCGAGATTGTTCTCCAAATTCATGCGGATCAACCGCGAGAAATCAATCAAAAATTCATTGGCCAACTCGGGCTGATCACTGTTGATGAAGTGCTGTATGGAGTTGAGCGCATTGAAGATGAAGTGCGGATTCATGTTGGCATTCAGCGCCTGCTGACGCAAGTTTACCATCTTCTCGCGCTGCAGCAAACGCTCGCGCTTTCCGCGGTAAAACCACACAAATCCCAACACGATAACACCCAACAAGGTGAGTATTATCAACGAACGAAACGACCACGTTGCGGTGAAATGACGCGCAATGCTAAAACGCACCGCACTGGGCTCACCCCACACACCATCCTCGTTGAGCGCACACACTTCGAAGGTGTAACTGCCCGCAGGCAACGACCAGAAATCAACCGTGCGTGAGTTGGTCTCTACCCAACTTTCGGTGAGCCCTCCCAAACGATAACGATACGTGGTGTTGGCCCCCGTGCGAAAATTGAAACTCAAAAATGTGAAGCGCACATCGTTGCGGTCCCAGGGCAAAGCGATGTTGTCGGT
>CANHPZ010000098.1 GCA_947462725.1 Flavobacteriales bacterium | reverse complement strand
TTTACAGTGGGAGAGCCTTTTGTGCAACGTTTCCGTTTGCCGTCTGAGGCGGAATGGGAATTCGCTTCTCGCGGTGGTTTGGAGTTATCTCCCTACCCATGGGGAGGTCCTTACATTCGTAATAACCTGGGTTGCCCATTGGCCAACTTTAAGCCAATGCGTGGTGACTATGTAGAAGATAATGGATGTCATACTGTACCTGTACAATCCTACTCGGCCAATGATTACGGCTTGTGGTGTATGTCGGGTAACGTTGCTGAGTGGACTAACACGGCTTATGATGAGTCGGTGTATGAGTTCACACACGATATGAGTTCGGAATACGATTTCCGCGCCCAGCAAGATGACCCTCCAAGCATGAAACGTAAAGTTATACGCGGTGGTTCCTGGAAAGACATCGGGTATTTTATTCAGAATGGTACGCGTTCATACGAGTATCAGGATACAGCAAAATCATACATCGGTTTCCGTTGTGTGATGAGCTACCTGGGACGTGGTAAGAACGTAGCTGCTGAAGACTTTAATCAAGAGTAATCTATCAAAAACCAACCTTTTTATTAACCCTTACAAGCGATTAGAAAATTATGAAACCTGGAAGTAAAGCCTGGAAAAAGTTTATGGCAAAGCTCTACGGTATTGGAGCTGCAGTTGTAATTATTGGTGCGATGTTTAAGATTCAGCACTGGCCATTCGCCTCACTGCTGTTGGTAGTGGGTCTGAGTACCGAAGCCGTAATCTTCTTCTTCTCAGCATTTGAACCACTACACGAGGAGCCGGATTGGTCACTCGTTTATCCTGAGTTGGCTATGCCCGATGAAGCAAAGTCTGGTCATGATCATCACAAAAAAGGTAAGGGCAACATTGGTGGCGGTAGCGTAACTGCTCAGCTCGATAATATGTTGGCTGAAGCGAAGATTGAACCTGAGTTGATCGCTAGTTTGGGTGATGGCATGCGTGCCTTCAGCTCACAAGCTAAAGACCTTTCCGATATCTCTGCACCGGCTACAGCATCTAAAGAATATGCGTCAACATTGAAGACGGCAACCGAAAAGGTTTCTTCATTGGCTGATACCTATGCTGCAGCATCTGAATCTTTGACTGGTCTTTCTGATCAAGCGAAGAACGGACAAGCTGCTGGTGTGCATTTGCAGAAGATGACTGAGAATTTGCAGTCATTGAACAGCATGTACGAACTGCAATTGCAGGAGCTCGAGAAGACTCGCAGCATGTATGGCAACATGAACGAACTCGTTAAGAATCTCGCAGATTCTGTTGAAGATACCAAGCAATACAAAGAGAACATTTCTGAACTCTCTCGTAACTTGAAGTCGCTCAACAATGTTTATGCGAATATGCTTAACGCAATGGGTACAGCCCGCCAGTAATTGTTTAGCGCTGCTCTGAAAAAGAACAACGAAACAACCATTATTAAAGAATAGAAAATGGCAGGCGGAAAAGAAACCCCCAGGCAGAAGATGATCGGTATGATGTACTTAGTACTCACCGCTCTTCTCGCGATGAACATATCGAAGGATGTATTGAATGCGTTTATCCAGATCAACAAAGGTTTGGGTAAAACCTCCGAAGTATTGCAAACCAAGGCTCAAGCTACGCTTGCAGGTTTGCGTGCGGCGAAGGAAGCCGACAAGGCAGCTCCTTTCTTGGCCAAGGCTGAGGAAGTGGCAAAGCTTGGCGATGATTTGATCGACTATATTGAAATTCTGAAGTCTCGCGCAATCGCATGCTCTATGAAGGGAGATCCAACAGGAGCAGATTATGAAGAGTACATGACGGAAGACAAGAAGAAGGCGATTGACTTGGGATCTAAAGAAGGAAAGGAAAAGGTGACCAAGTTGGACGAGAACCAAAACAACACCACGCTGTTGGTTGGTCCTAATCCACAAGCACCTCGTCAGGATCCTTGGTCAGCTTACGAGTTGAAGACCAAATTGATTGAATACAAAGAGAAACTTAAAGCTATCAAGGTGACAAACATTGACGGTAAGGAAGTTTCATTGGATTCTCAGATTCTGGCCTCACTAGATAGCTCGTTTGTTTACAATGACGAGCCGGATGCAGAAGGTATGCTAGAAGTATGGGAAACGAATAAGTTCTACCATACTCCACTGGCAGCTGTTGTGGCAACCATGTCGAAAATTGAAACGGATGTATTGAACGCAAAGACTTCAGTAATGAGCTTTTTGGCGGCAAGCATCAACGCAACCGACTTGAAGTTCTCTGATGTAACTGTTGCAGCTGTTCCGTTGCAGAGCTACGTGTTGAAGGGTAAGGATTATGAGTTGGAGGTTTACCTCGCGGCTTATAACAAAACCAGCAATACCAAGCTTTACATGGGTGGCGCATACAACGGTGATAAAGTACCAACACCAAGCACTTTCGGTGCTTCAGGTGATGGAATCGCAGCGGATCCGGATGGTAAGTGTCGCTTCAAGGTGAATACTGGAAGTTTGAGTTTAGGCCCACACGGCTACACCGGTCAAATCGGATACGAGAAAGATGGCAAGATGGAATTCATTCCTTTCGCTACTCAACCGTTCTTCGTAGGTGAGCCTGCATTGGTTGTTTCACCTGTAAACATGAACGTATTCTATCGTGGTCTCGACAATCCGGTGGAGGTTTCTGTTCCAGGTGTTGACCGCAGTGCCTTGACCGTAACGATGAGTGGTGGTAGCATTTCACCAAGCCCGGATGGAACATACAATGTGAAGCCAGGTGAAGGTAAGGATGCTGTCATTAACGTAAGCGCCAACATCAATGGTGAAAGCGTGCAAATGCCGGCCCGTAACTTCCGTATCAAGCGTATTCCTGATCCAATTCCTTCATTCGGAGGTAAGAAGCCATACGATAGCGTAATCCCACAGGGTGATGCATCAGTAGCGGCGGGTGTGCGCGCCGACATGGAAGGCTTTGACTTCCCGGTGACTGCTTCCGTAACATCATTTACAGTGACTTTGGTAAGTAATGGTGTGCTGAAGGAATACAATTGTAAGGGAAATAAAATCTCTGACGATGCCAGTCAGGCTATCCGCAAGATGAAGAAGGGTGAAAAGATCTTCATCGAGCAGATTATGTGTAAGATGCCTGATAACACTGATCGCAAATTGGCTGCGATAACCTTGAAACTGCAGTAAAAACGAAATATCATGAATCGTAAAAATCTGTTTCTGCTCCTGCTCTGTGCAATGCTTCAAACAACGATGTTGTTTGCGCAAACACAAACTGTGTTGGATGGTGCCTACGTACGTGAGCATAATCCTACACGGAAGGTGATTGGTTATCCCTACCTGCGTGAGGCCGATGTGATGTGGGCTAAACGCATATGGCAGGTGGTCGACTTGCGCCAAAAAATCAATCAAACTCTTTATTTCCCAATCGATGAATTGGAGAACCGTAAGAGTTTGTTTGACGTGATTCGCTTGGGCTTGATTGACCAGGGTTCGATCACGGCATATGGAACAGGACCAACACAAGAGGACGACGAGTTTCGTTACCCGCTTGGACAAACAGAGCTAGATTCAATGATGAATCCGGTCATCATTCGCTATCGCGAAAACTTGGAGACCGGAGAAAAGGAGGAAGTGCGTAACGTGGAAGAGGTGACTTCACGTGATGTTGTAGCATACAAGCTAAAAGAAGATTGGATCTTCGATAAGCAACGCTCCGAGCGTTATGTGCGCATCATTGGAATTGCACCGATTACATTGCGTTATTCTGAAAGCGGTGAGGTAAAAGGTCAGAAAGAGTTGTTCTGGCTGTACTATCCGGAGTGTCGTTACATCTTCAACAACTACGATGTGTTCAATATGCACAACGGAGCGCAGGAGATGACTTACGATCAACTGTTTCAGATGCGCATGTTCCAGGGATATGTCGTGAAGGAAGACAACGTCTACAATCGCGGTATTTCGCCAACTTGGAAGGGTGTTGATGCCTTGATGGAAAGTGAGCGCATCAAGAACGACTTGTTCACCCTTGAGCACGACCTTTGGCATTATTGATCATACATGATGAAAATATTAAACGCCCCTCTATTCGAGGGGCGTTTTTGTTTCTTGTGTTTTGGGTGGTGGTGAAGTGATGATACGGGCGTACTTTTGCACCCGTTTTTAGAATCATGGTTACAGTAGGCAATCTTACCATTCATTTTGGATCGCGGGAGTTATTCTCGCGCATTGGCTTTTTCATAGGTCCGCGTGACCGTATTGGATTAGTAGGTAAAAACGGCGCCGGCAAGTCTACACTGTTGAAGACACTCGCTGGTTTGCAAAACCCCAATGAAGGCAGCATTGCGTTGGCACGCGGCACCACCGTGGGCTATCTCGCTCAGGAAATGAAGCACAGCGAGAATGCTACTGTGTACGAGGAAGCAGGAATGGCTTTCAAGGAAGTGCAGTTTCTGAAGGAGAAGGTGGAAGAACTGACGGTTGCCATTACCGATCACCATGATTATACCAGTGATGATTATTCCAATAAATTGGAGCAATTGGAGGAGGCTGCTCATCGCCTCGATCTTTTGGGTAGTAGCAATCTGGAAGAGAAAATTGAAAAAGTATTGAAGGGTCTGGGCTTTCGTTCGGAAGACATGAACCGCAAGATGGAGGAGTTTAGCGGTGGATGGAAGATGCGCGTGGAATTGGGCAAAATTCTTTTGCAAAACCCAGATTTGCTTTTGCTGGATGAACCTACCAACCACCTCGATATCGAAAGTATTGAATGGCTTGAAGAATTCTTGAAAGATTACGCGGGTGCAATTGTGTTGATTTCTCACGACCGTACCTTCCTGGATAATGTGACCATTCGCACGATTGAAATTACCAAGGGAAAGGTTTACGATTATAAATTTTCCTACAGCAAATACATAGTGCAGCGCAAGGAAGAAGTGGAGCGCCAGGAAGCTGCGGCAAAGAATCAACAGAAATATATAGAGGACACTCAGAAACTCATTGATAAGTTTCGTGCAAAGAAAGATAAGGCAGCGTTTGCTCAAACCTTGATAAGGAAACTCGAGAAGCTTGATCGCATAGAGATCGATGATTTTGATTCAAATAAGGTGCGCATCAGTTTTCCTCCGGCGCCTCATGCGGGTAAGATAATCTTGGAAGGAAAGGCGCTGGGTAAGGCGTACGGTGAGAATCGTTTGTTTAGCGGCGTCGACATTACCATTGCCCGTGGTGAAAAGATATCACTCGTTGGAAAGAATGGCGTTGGAAAGAGTACGCTCATTCGTATGGTAATGCGCAAGGAAAGTCATGAGGGTGAATTCACTCCAGGATATAGTGTGAGTGTTGGTTATTATGCCCAAAATCAAAGCGATGAGCTGGATGGCAATAAGACCGTTTTTGAAACCATTGATGATGAAGCTGTCGGTGATATCCGGAAAAGTGTTCGTTCACTGCTGGGGGCATTCCTGTTTAGTGGTGATGACGTAGATAAGAAGGTAAAGGTGCTTAGTGGCGGAGAAAAGGCGCGTTTGGCGCTGTGTAAACTTCTGCTGCAGCCCTACAATTTCCTGGTTCTGGATGAGCCTACCAATCACCTTGATTTGGCTTCCAAAGAAGTGCTTAAGCAAGCGTTGATGCGTTACGACGGTACTTTGTTGGTGGTGAGTCACGATCGTGATTTTCTGCATGGCTTGACCAATTTGGTATATGAAATCAAGCCCGATCGCTTGCGCATATGGCCTGGTGATGTACTCGATTTCCTCAAGGAGAAAAAGGCTGAGTCCATTGCTATGTTTGAGAAGGCCAAGCCGATTGTACAAGAGAAGAAGCCGATTGTTGAAGTGCGGTCCAGCGAGCCACAGCCATCCCGCGAAGAATTGAAAGAACGCGAGAAGCAGAAGAAGAAGCTAGAATCTCAACTGCAGAAATGCGAGCGCGAGATTGAGCGATTGGAAGCTGCCATAGCTGCTATGGACATCGAAATAGCAGACCTCGATTATACCGATGCGGATGCTTCCAAGAAGAAGCTTGATGCTTATGCTGTGCTGAAGTCTGAATTAGACAAGGTGATGCAGCAATGGGAAGAAACCGGAAATGAGCTTTCCGGTTTCTGAGAATTTCAAATGAATCTTACGAGTTGAATCAAGCCTCCTGTCCGTGGCAGGACTTGTATTTTTTACCACTTCCACAAGGGCATGGGTCGTTGCGTCCAATCCGAACTTCAGCTTTAATAGGCTCTGCCTTCGGTGGAGGACCTTGCTGTGGCATTGGCATTTGTTGCTGAGCCGATGGTTGTTGACTTACAGCCACACGTTGCTGCAAGTTGAGGCTCTCTGCTTTTTGAACATTCACACGTGCGGGCTCAGGCGCCTTGGCCGCTGGTGCTTGTTGCACTTGTCCCTGCTGACCTTGCGGTAAACGGGCATGCATCAGGAAGTTGGTGAGTTCGCTGTTGACTTTGGCCACTAGGTTTTTGAATAGACTATAGCTCTCCAATTTGTAGATGAGCAGCGGGTCTTTTTGTTCGTGCGAAGCGAACTGAACGTTGCTGCGCAAATCATCCATATCGCGCAAATGCTCTTTCCAACTTTGGTCGATCATGGCGAGTGTAATACCCTTTTCCAAAGCATCTACAATTTCAGCGCATTGTGATTGATAGGCCTTTTCCAAATTGGCTGCGACTTGCACTGTTTTGCGCGCATCACTGAATGGTACAGAGATATTGGTGAAGCCTTGAGCGTTGTTTTCGAAAATGTTTTTGATGACAGGAAACGCTTCATGCTTGATTTCCTCGATGCGATTTTTATAACGCGTTTCAACCGCCTGATAGGTGCGTTGAATAATATCTTCGGCTTTACCGCTAGCAAATTCTTCTTGAGAAACAGCAGCATCCATTCCGAAATGGCGCAACAAATCGAGCTTGTAGCCATCGTAGTTTTTGTCGGCGAGGTTTTGATCTACAGTGCTTGCAGCCAAATCATAGAACATGTTGTCGATGTCTAGTTTTAGACGCTCGCCAAATAGTGCATGCTTTCTGCGTTTGTAAATCACTTCGCGCTGCGCGTTCATCACATCATCGTATTCGAGCAAGCGCTTACGTATACCGAAGTTGTTTTCTTCTACTTTTTTCTGCGCACGTTCGATGCTCGAGGTAATCATGCTGTGCTGAATGACTTCACCTTCTTTTAGTCCTAAGCGGTCCATCATCTTGGCAATGCGGTCGCTGCCAAACAGACGCATGAGGTCGTCTTCCAGCGATACATAGAACTGCGATGATCCGGGATCTCCTTGGCGTCCGGCACGACCGCGAAGCTGACGGTCTACACGACGTGAATCGTGACGTTCAGTTCCTATGATAGCTAAACCGCCTGCAGCTTTTACTTCAGTTGTAAGTTTGATGTCGGTACCGCGACCCGCCATGTTGGTGGCGATGGTAACCGTGCCTGAATGCCCAGCCATGGCTACAATGTCGGCTTCTTTCTGATGCAGTTTGGCATTGAGAACCTGATGGTCGATTCCTCTTAGGCGCAGCATTTTCGAAAGTAATTCACTCACCTCAACGGTGGTTGTACCTACGAGGACAGGTCTTCCTGCATTGCGCAACTCTGCAATTTCTTCTATGACTGCATTGTATTTCTCGCGCTTGGTTTTGTAGACCTTGTCTTCCATGTCTTTGCGAGAAATGGCTCTGTTGGTAGGAATAACCATCACATCGAGTTTGTAGATACTCCACAACTCTCCGGCTTCGGTTTCAGCGGTACCGGTCATACCGGACAACTTATGATACATGCGGAAGTAATTCTGCAGTGTAATGGTAGCATAAGTTTGCGTAGCGGCTTCAACACGTACGTTTTCCTTGGCTTCAATCGCTTGGTGCAAACCATCGGAATAGCGACGGCCCTCCATGATACGGCCTGTTTGCTCATCCACGATTTTTACCTTGTTGTCCATGAGCACATAGTCAACATCTTTCTCGAAAAGCGCATAGGCTTTTAGCAATTGATTGATGGTATGGATGCGCTCACTTTTGATGCTGTAGTCGCGCATCAACTCGTCTTTCGCCTGTAGTTTTTCTTCCGGGGTTTTAGCACTGTTTTCGATGTCAGCGATTTCGGATCCGATATCGGGGAGCAAGAAGAACCGGTCGTCATCCATGTTTTTTGACATCAGTTGAATTCCCTTTTCGGTGAGTTCAATCTGATTGTTCTTTTCATCGATTACGAAAAACAATTCCGCATCGACTTTCGGCATATCGCGCTGATTGTCTTGCAGATATTGACCCTCGGTTTTAAGCAATTGGGCTTTCATGCCGTCTTCGCTGAGGAACTTGATGAGGGCTTTGTTCTTTGGTAAGCCGCGATACGCGCGGTATAGAGAGAGAGCACCTTCTTGGACATCATCCTTCGATGGCGACCCTTGTTCGCTTTGCAGTTTCTTTTTGGCCAACGTAAGGAAGTCGGTAGCTGCTGCTTTTTGAGCATTCATAAGCAGGAGTACCTTAGGCTTGAGAGCGTCGAATTCCTGATCATCGCCTTTTGGTGTTGGACCGGAAATGATCAGAGGTGTTCGCGCTTCATCGATGAGTACACTATCCACTTCATCCACAATCGCGAAGTGGTGCTTGCGCTGCACGAGTTGTCCGGCCTCTACAGCCATGTTGTCGCGCAAGTAATCGAAGCCGAATTCGTTGTTCGTTCCGAAGGTGATGTTTGCGCGGTAGGCGTTGCGGCGTGCATTGCTATTGGGTTGGTGCCTGTCGATACAGTCGACTGAAAGACCATGAAACTCATAGAGTGGTCCCATCCATTCCGAGTCGCGCTTGGCTAGGTAGTCGTTGACGGTTACTACGTGCACGCCACGGCCAGCAAGGGCATTGAGAAAAACCGGAAGTGTTGCAACCAGCGTTTTACCTTCACCGGTGGCCATTTCTGCGACTTTTCCGCGATGGAGTGCGATACCACCAATGAGCTGAACGTCGTAGTGCACCATGTCCCATTGCACGCGGTTTCCGGCTGC
>CANHPZ010000097.1 GCA_947462725.1 Flavobacteriales bacterium | reverse complement strand
GGATGTCCATTGATGATATCCGCATAATAAAGCGGCTGCGCAGCTGCAGTCGCCTGGGTTGCATTGGCTACACCACTTTGATCAATCCATGAAGCCATAGCGGCTCCATTTGTTGTTGTGGATGTGCCTGCATCGGCTTTGAACCAAGATACCAATCCGGAGGATACTCCGCCGGGTGATTGTGCGATGCTCGCCGCTGTTAGCAGGGCTGCAACGCATGTTGTGAATAGTGTTTTCATTTTTTTAAGTGTGTTTCGGTTAGACAGGGCGTGAATTGATTTTTCATGATAACAATTGATTGTGATCGTGTTTACGCCAGGAGACAACAAATGGTTACACGTATGCATAAACATTCTTTACCACGATGGAGATCTTGACTTGTGGGCTATTCTGAAAAAGCAACAGGGCAACCCTAGGGTTGCCCTGCCTAACCTAACTTTAAACAAACATCACCTGAGGTAATGTTTTTCTTACTCTGTGAAAGAGGGGTGAAGCCATATGCATCACCGATATCTTAATTGCTTCATTTCGAAGCGTAAATTGCGCGTCGGAAATACTTCGTTTGCACTGTCCAAATGTGCGATGGAGTATCAACAAAGAAATAACAGACCTATCAGAGATTTTAACGCTAGTGTGTGAATTGTAAACAACCCGTATGATAGACATCGCTCAGGGCATAGTCATTCACGTCATTAAATACAGTGACAAAAAGCTTATAATCAAAGTTTTATGTAAGCGATACGGACTCAAATCCGGAATGGTGTACATCAGCAAATCGCAAAAATCGAACAACCAGCACCTGTTTCAACCTCTTCGAATAATTGATTTTCAGTCTGATTTTCAAGAACTTAATCGTTTCATTTCGATAAAGACACCCAGTCTGTCCATGCCGCTGCACAATATTGCGACTGACCCTGCAAAAACAGCCATGGTGCTTTTTATGAATGAGGTGCTAGCAAAAACAATTGCCGACGATTATGTGAATGATTCGTTGTTTATGTACCTAAAAAACAGTATCGCTTTATTGGATGATGCAATTGATGCCCGAAACTTCCACCTCTGGTGGTTGATGGAAATTACCCGGCACTATGGCTTCTACCCACAAAAAGATGAAGCTGAACACAACTCACCTTGCTTTTTCGATATGCTGGCCGGGTCGTTTACACACACAAGACCGAATCATCCCAACCATCTGGACCAAGAGCCGGCAACACACTTGCGACAATTGATAAATCTAGAATGGCCTCAAGCGCAGGTTATTCAATTGCATAGCAGTATCCGAGCGGAATTATTAAACGGACTCATTACCTATCTGAAACTTCATCTCGACAATTTGCGCGAGATCAAATCACTTGATGTTTTGCACGCTGTTTTTCACGAATGAGCTTGATGCAACAGCACTTTGTATTTTCGCCTCAAACTTTATCGTGTGCAATTTGCTCAAGTCATAGGACAATCCGCATTGAAATCGCGTTTGATTGGCGCTTTCCGAGAAGGAAGAATTGCTCATGCACTCATGTTCTTAGGCCCGGAAGGCAGTGGCAACCTAGCCCTTGCATTGGCTTTTGCTCAATACATCGCTTGTCCCAACAAATCAGAGTCGGACTCTTGCGGAACCTGCCCTACATGCAAGAAAATAGACACGCACCAGTTTGCTGATTTGCATTACACCTTTCCATTTTTCAATAAAAGTGAAGGAAGCGAGAAAACAACCTGCAATGATTGGCTTGCCCCGTGGCGCAATCATCTGAAATCATCGCCCTACACCACAGTAGACGACTGGCGAAATGAAATTACCGAAGACAACAAGCAGCTGATCATGTCTGTATATGAAGCTGCCAACATCATGCAGCACTTGACATTGAAGAGCTATGAAGGTGGCTACAAGTTTCAGATAATCTGGATGGCTGAATACTTAAAAACGGATACCGCCAACAAGTTGCTGAAGATTGTAGAAGAGCCACCGGAAAAAACCATTTTCCTTTTTGTGGCCTCAAGTCTAGAAAACATACTGCAAACCATACTGTCTCGTGTTCAAGTCGTTTATGTTCCTAAAATTGAAGACCAGGATATTCATGACGCCTTGCTAGCACAAAACTGTGCGCCTGACAAGGCTGCCGAAATCGCACATTTCGCT
This sequence comes from Flavobacteriales bacterium, assembly GCA_947462725.1. Lineage (GTDB taxonomy): Bacteria > Bacteroidota > Bacteroidia > Flavobacteriales_D > Sanyastnellaceae > JAIBBG01. Next base: position 6,847 of record CANHPZ010000097.1, on the reverse strand, counting down.
CATGGCGACTGGAACAAAGCCCTACAGCTTCTCAACTCTCAAAACCCGGACGAAACCTACGCTAAGCAGTTCCAACAATGGATGCGTATGTGTTACAAGAAAGATGTAACCGGCATCATCAAATGGTCGGACGAAATGCACAAGCTCAACCGAGAAGATCAAAAGCACTTTTTGAGCTATGCACTGGATCAAATCAGACAAAACCTGGTGCTCAATTATGCCGGTGAGGACTTCGTGCGATTGAATAGTTCCGAAAAAAGCTTCTCCGACAAATTCGCTCCTTTCATCAACGACCTCAACGCCCAAGAGCTCATGGAAGAGATTACCGAGGCCTATCACGATGTAACGCGCAACGCATACACCAAGCTGGTCTTATCCGATTTATCCTTCAAACTCCACTATCTGCTTACCCGCAAATCCGAAGCATAGCACATGTGTTCGTTGCAACTTAGGTGGTAAGCATTTGCGCTGCCCCCAACTTGTATTGTATTTTTCCTCCGTATTTTTGAAGCGATAAGATGGAGCCATTTACACATTGGCTACAGGTCGAAGAATAGATGAAGTAGAAAACCATGATCATGCTAAGACCATGATCAGCAGTGCAATATTTATATGGGATGTTCAAGTTGTTCAACCGGAGGTAATGGTTTACCCGGAGGTTGTAAGAATAATGGTGCCTGTGGCACATACGGATGCAACAAACTCGACGTGTTCGACTGGCTTGCAGGCATGGAATTGCCTCAAGGACAAAAGCCGTTTGACATGGTGGAGGTGCGATTCAAAAACAGTCGCAAAGGATTTTATCGCAATTCCTCGAACCTCGAGCTTTTCGCAGGTGATGTAATTGCTGTAGATGTTTCTCCTGGCTTTGATGTTGGTGTTGTTAGTCTCACCGGAGAACTTGTGCGCGTGCAGATGAAGCGCAAGGACATCAAAGACAACTACGAAACCAAGAAGATTCTGCGCAAAGCAACTGAAGATGATATCAAGCGCTGGCAAGACGGACGCACGCTTGAGCAAAATACCATGATGCGGGCGCGAACCATTGCTCGGGAGTTGCGTTTGGACATGAAGCTTAGTGATGTAGAATATCAAGGCGACAAATCCAAGGCAACCTTCTTCTATACGGCTGATGACCGTGTCGATTTCCGTGAACTCATAAAGCGATATGCCGAAGAATTTCGTGTGCGTATCGACATGCGTCAGATTGGCTATCGTTACGAAGCCGGCCGACTCGGTGGTATAGGAAGTTGTGGCCGGGAGCTTTGTTGCTCCAGCTGGCTCACCGACTTCCGAGCCGTTAGCACAAGTGCAGCCCGCTATCAGCAACTTTCACTGAACCCTACTAAACTCGCAGGACAATGTGGCAAGCTTAAATGCTGCCTGAACTTCGAGCTTGATCAATATGTAGAAGCCATGCGTGATTTCCCATCGGTAAACACCCGATTGAAATTACCCAAGGGCACAGCATCACACTTCAAGACCGATATCTTTCAACGCATAATGTTTTTCATCTATGAAGGACAACCGGGTGAAGCCCCGTTTCCACTCAGCGTTGATGCCGTGAAAGAAATCCTGGAGAAAAACAAGAAGGGAATCCTGATTGAAGATATTGATGAATTTATTGTTGAGGAAGTAGAGGAAAAAGGCACAGACTTCGCCGAAGTTGTTGGACAGGATAGTCTCACGCGTTTTGATAAATCCCGCAACAGAAGCCGAGGCGGACGTAACCGCGGTAATCAACGCAATGACAATCGTCCAAGTGACAATCGCGGACCAAGACCCAACAAGCCTGCGGAAGGCGGCGCGCCACAAAGCAAAACAGACCAGCCACAGCAGCGCACCAAGCCAAACCCATCGAATCAACCACGAGAAGACCGCCAGCAAAGAGGTCCACGTCCTCCACGTGAGCAGAAGGCACCTAACACGGGTGCTCAACCACAAGGTGGCGAACAAAATAAAAATCCGGAGGGACAGCGACCACAAGGCGACCGCAACCGCGGAAGAGGGCGCAGAGACAATCGTCCACGCCCCCCGCGTGAGGGTGATAATGGACCACAAGCTCCGAAACCGACTGAGTAATGAAGTTCCAATGGCCAATAGGCATCGCTTGCGCACTCCTTCTTTCCAGCTGTGAGTCGGATGTGATTTTCGAAGAAAACATCCGCATAGATCAAGGCGTTTGGAAGGCCGTTGATGGTGCGCATTTCGAATTCGAAACCAACGACACTACGACACTTCATAACTTCTACATCAACCTGCGCAATCGCGAAGACTATCCATACAGCAACATTTACTTCTTTGTTGAAATGGAATTCCCCAACGGCAAGAAGTCGGTAGATACAGTAGAATGTACTCTCGCCGATGCAGGCGGAAAGTGGATTGGTAGCGGCTCAGCCAACTTGTACGACAACCGATTCCTCTATCAACAAGCCAAGCAATTTCCAATAGCCGGACGATACAAAGTCGATATCCATCAAGGCATGCGCACGGAAGAATTAAAGGGAATTACTGACGTTGGTTTCCGTCTGACGCACACGCAACATTAAGTTCATTTTACCGCTTATTTATTCGAGAAAAAAATAAGGCTGAAACGCTCTAAATCACGCGTTGGCGCATAATTTTACGGCCTATTCTAAAATAGTATCCGGATCTTTATGGAATCAACGCCTTCCCTTGCCTCGCAATACCTGCCCATCATTGCCATGGCCGTGATTGCTCTGGGCTTCGTGGTAACTACCATGCTCGCCACTCACCTACTCGGACCAAAGCGCAAAACCAAAGTAAAAAGTGATCCGTTTGAGTGCGGCGTTGAAGTGCAAGGCAATGCACGCTCGCCATTCTCCATTAAATATTTCTTGGTAGCAATCCTCTTCGTTTTGTTCGACGTAGAGGTCATTTTCATGTACCCTTGGGCCGTGAACTTCAAAGAACTCGGGGTGTTTGGTTTAATTGAAATGTTCTCATTCATGGCACTTATGATTGTAGGCTTGGTCTACATCATCCGTCGCGGAGCTTTGAACTGGGAATAATATTTCAACCAACTACCCAACCGTTTTTTTGCTCATTGCAATCCTAATCATCCGACATGACAACCAACGTTGATATCAAAAGCGAGTACCAGCCAGAAGGCCTCGAAGGCCAAGGCTTCTTCGCTACCAGCCTCGACAAAGCCGTAGGATTGGCGCGCGCCAATTCATTGTGGCCACTGCCTTTCGCTACTTCTTGCTGCGGCATCGAATTCATGGCGACTATGGCTTCGCACTATGATCTTTCGCGCTTCGGCATGGAACGTCTGAGCTTTTCGCCGCGTCAGGCTGACTTGCTCATGGTGATGGGAACCATCTCCAAAAAAATGGCTCCCATCCTGCGTCAGGTATATGAACAAATGGCTGAGCCGAAATGGGTACTCAGCATGGGCGCTTGCGCTAGCAGCGGCGGAATCTTCGACACCTACTCAGTTTTACAAGGCATCGACCGCATAATCCCCGTTGACGTTTACATCCCGGGATGCCCACCACGCCCTGAACAAGTGCTCGATGGCATTCTCAAGATTCAGGAGCTCGCCAAAAATGAAGGTCGCGCAAGACGCACCTCACCCGAATACAAAGCCATGCTCGCCAAATACGGACTAGAATAATGCATCACGAAATACATCCCTCCGCATCGCCTCAAATCATTGAGTTGCACAACCACGTGAAAGATGCGTTGATTAGCTCCTTCGGAGACGACATTACCGGCTCTCAAATCGATTACGACTTTCCGGTTTTCGTAGTAGCCAAAAATCGCATTCATGATGTGCTGGAGTTTCTCAAAAACAACAGTGATCAGAGCTTTCAATTTCTCACAACCATGTGTGGTGTGCATTACCCCGAACAAGTCGGACAAGAGTTTGCATTGGTTTACCAGCTGCACAACATGGAGAAAAACTGGCGAGTGCGCATCAAAACATTCATGGCAGATAAAGATTTGAATGTGCCAACTGCAACCGACATCTGGCTAGGTGCCAATTGGATGGAGCGCGAAACATTCGACTTCTATGGGTTCCGTTTTCAAGGACACCCCGATCTGCGACGAATCCTCAACATGGATGAAATGAACTACCATCCGCTGCGCAAAGAATACGCGCTTGAAGATGCCGGTCGCGACGATAAACAAGACAAATACTTCGGACGATAAGATCATGAAAGGAACTTCAGGAAACATCGGACAAACCTTTGCGACAGCCTCGCAGGTTACAGAGCAGAAGGATTATTCCATTCTCAATCTTGGTCCAACACACCCTGCCACGCACGGTATCTTTCAAAACATCCTCACTATGGATGGTGAAATCATCGTGAAGGCAGAACCCACCATCGGATACATCCACCGCGCATTCGAAAAACTTGCGGAGCATCGCCCATACAATCAGATTACGCCTATCACCGACCGATTGAACTACTGCTCATCACCCATCAACAACATGGGATGGCACATGACAGTGGAGAAACTCATCGGATGTGAGATCCCCAAGCGTGCTCAATACATGCGCGTCATTATCATGGAACTTTCGCGCATCGCCGACCACATTGTGTGTGACACGGTAATCGCGGTAGATACCGGTGCCATGACCGGCTTCTTGTATCTGTTCCAATGGCGCGAAAAAATCTACGAAATTTTCGAAGAAATGTGCGGCGCACGCCTCACGACCAACATTGGTCGTATCGGCGGAATGGAGCGCGAATTCAATGAAAAAGCCTGGAGTAGAATCCACGCGTTCATGAAAGAATTTCCAAAAGCACTGACCGAATTCGACAAGCTCGTAACACGCAACCGCATCTTCATGGATCGCACCATCAACTGTGGCGCTATCAGTGCAGAAAAGGCATTGGCATATAGCTTCACAGGTCCGAACCTGCGCGCCGCTGGAGTAGATTATGATGTGCGCGTAATGACTCCTTACTCTTCGTACGAAGAATTCGACTTCATCATTCCCGTTGGAACAAATGGCGACACCTACGATCGCTATATGGTTCGCATGGAAGAAATGTGGCAGAGCATGCGCATCATCGAACAAGCCATTAAGAACATGCCTGATGGTGCATTCCACGCCGACGTTCCGGAGTTCTACCTGCCAGCCAAAGAAGATGTGTACAGCAAAATGGAGGCGCTCATTTATCAATTCAAAATTGTAATGGGAGAAACCGACGTTCCGAAAGGCGAGGTTTACCATGCTGTAGAAGGTGGAAATGGTGAACTCGGTTTCTATCTCATCAGCGATGGAGGACGCACACCGTATCGCCTGCACATGCGTCGCCCTTGTTTTATTTATTACCAAGCCTACCCTTCTATGATTGAAGGCGGCATGCTCAGTGATGCCATTCTTACGATGAGTAGCATGAACGTAATCGCCGGAGAGCTCGACGCATAAACACTAATTACAACACGACATTCACAAGTATCATGTCTGATAACAAGGAATATAAATTTTCAGATGAGACATTGGCCACGGCCAAACGCATCATCGGAAGATACCCCGAAGGAAAACAGAAAAGCGCACTCATTCCGCTATTGCATTTGGCACAAGCCGAATTCGATGGTTGGTTGAGCCCCGGCGCTATGGACTGCGTTTCATCGCTACTGCAAATCCAACCCATCGAGGCGTATGAAGTTGCATCGTTTTACTCGATGTTCAACTTGAAGCCAGTCGGTAAATGTGTGATTGAAGTTTGCCGCACCAGTTCATGTTGGCTGCTAGGCGCCGAAGACATCGTGCGCCATATCGAAAAGAAACTCAACATTCACGTAGGTGAAACATCTGCTGATGGCATGTTCACTTTGAAAACGGTAGAGTGTCTCGGCTCTTGCGGAACAGCTCCTATGCTGCAATGCGGAGGCGATTATTATGAAAACCTCACATTCGAGAAAGTCGACAGTCTACTTGATAAAATGAAATCAGAAGGCAAGCGCCGTGTGTACACTAAAGACGATATGATCAACATCTGATGGGACGCAAACTACTACTCGCCAACGACCATATTGAAGGCATAAGCAAACTGGATGTCTACCGCAAACATGGTGGATATGCATCGCTAGAAAAAGCTTTGAAAACCATGACACCCGATCAGGTTGTCGAAGAAGTGAAGGCCAGCGGTCTTCGCGGACGCGGCGGTGCGGGATTCCCTACCGGCATGAAGTGGGGATTCATTGCCAAGCCTGCCGGTGTGGCGCGTTACCTCGTTTGCAACGCCGACGAAAGTGAGCCGGGCACGTTCAAAGACCGCTACCTCATGGAGCGCATTCCTCACTTGCTTGTTGAAGGTATGATTACCTCCAGCTTTGCATTGGGCGCGCGCACTTCGTTCATCTATATCCGCGGCGAATACTTCTATGTCGCTCGCATTTTGGAACAAGCCATTGCTGAGGCCTACGAAGCAGGCTTGCTTGGAAAAAACATTCTCAACTCCGGTTTCGATCACGATTGCTATGTGCAAGTGGGAGCCGGAGCCTATATCTGTGGTGAAGAAACTGCGCTTATCGAATCGCTTGAAGGCAAGCGCGGCAACCCACGTATCAAACCACCATTCCCTGCTATTGCAGGTTTGTATGGCTGCCCCACAGTAGTAAACAATGTTGAAACTATCGCAGCTGTAGTGCCTATCATAAAAGATGGAGGCGCCGCATATGCTGCCATCGGTGTAGGCAAAAGCACAGGGACGAAATTGATTTCGGCTTCAGGCCACATCAACAAACCGGGTGTTTACGAAATTGAACTTGGAGTTCCTGTTGAGGAATTTATCTATTCTGATCAATACTGCGGTGGTATTCGCAACGGCAAAAAACTGAAAGCAGTTGTTGCCGGTGGTTC
>CANHPZ010000096.1 GCA_947462725.1 Flavobacteriales bacterium | reverse complement strand
GGTGAAGAGCAGAAATGTGCCTTACCCAAACGAATGAGATGCTTGTTAATTGAAGCTTGCACTCCGATGCCAGTGAACTCCTCGAATTGTTCGCAATCAAAATGTGATGGATTCGGAAGTTGACTCCTCAGACTTCTGCTTAGCGGGTGATTTGATTGCGCGGCCGTTGACGCAAGCATCTGCAGTTCTTCCTGTGTAAGTGGAACGCCATGGTAGTTTATAGTTACCTCACCTGATGTGAGAGTGCCTGTTTTATCGAGCAGGAAATAGGTGGTTTTTGATAAGGATTCAATGGCTTGAGCATTTTTGAAATACAATCCGTTTTTACTGAAAATGCGCAGCATGGTGCCTTGAGTAAATGTTGCAGAGAGCAACAATGCACACGGACAGGCAACGATTAGTACAGTGGTGAGTGCGTTGAAAGCGCGGCTCACGTCTGTCGGTAACCAATATGCGAAGGCTGCTAGCGATATAAGTAGCAGGGCTATTGTAAAGTGATTGGCCAGGCGATCAATCCAATTGGTTGTTTGTGTTTTGTCTGTTTTATACTGCTGTTTATTCCAGAGTCCTGTGAGGTAGCTTTGAGATACTTCTTTTGCTACGCGGCATTGGATTGACTTACCGATAATTCGACCACCGGCATAAACTACGTCTCCTTGACGGAGATGAATGGGGTCTGATTCGCCGGTAACAAAGCTGTAATCAAACATCGCTTCCTTGCTCAGTAGTACACCATCGGCCGGAACTATTTCATGGTCGCGCAGGTGCATGACATTTTCCAATTGCAGCTTGGTGAGGGGAATAGTGGTTTCGACTTCAGTGTCTGATATTACACTCACGCTTATTGGAAAAAAGCTTTTGTAATCACGGTCGAATTGTATGCGGTGATAGGTAAGCATTTGGAAGTGCCTGCCTATAAGCATGAAGAAAATAATTCCGGTCATCGAGTCGAGATATCCCGGTCCAGTGCCTGTTGTGATTTCGAAAACGCTTCTTCCAAACGTTAGCAGTAGAGAAAGCACAAGAGGAATGTCGATGTTGAGGAATTTGTTTTTGATGCCGTTCCATGCGCTGATGAAGAATTCACTTCCACCGAAAAGTAGCGCGGGTATCGATAGGCCGAGGTTCATCCAAGCAAAGACTTGTTGAAGGGATTCATCACCTTGTTCAGTAATATGGAAGTACTCCGGGAAGCTTAGCATCATGATGTTTCCGAAACAGAATCCACTAACTGCTATGCGATAAATGCGAGTGCGTTGATTCGTTTGAACCTTTTTGTCGGTGTTGTTCAATCGAATCAAAGGTTCATATCCCAATGTGGTCAATAATTCAACTAAGACTCTAAGTCCAATTTCGCTTGGCTTGTAATCGATGGTAATTGATTTCTCCATGAAATCAACTCGAGATTGAATTATGCCAGGACTGATGCGATACAAGTGTTCGAGCAACCAAACGCAAGAACTGCAGTGCATTTGAGGTAGTTCGAACTGAACGATATTACGCTCATTGCTTTCGAATTTTAATAGTTGCTTGGTAGTTGTGGAATCGTCGAGATAAGCAAAGCGGTTGCGGTAATCACGTTGTTGCGGTTGAATATTTGACTTCTCTTGAAATGCGTAGAAATTGCAAAGATTGTTTTCCTGCAGAAGTTGGTACACCGTGAGACAGCCGTCACAGCAAAATGTTTTGGCGTCAAATGGAATTAATTGCGAAGCGCACGATTGTCCGCAGTGATAGCAAATCAGAGAATCTGTTGCATGGGTGGTTGTCAAGGAGAGTTGGATTGGAATACAAACCTCATTTTGTGGCCAACAAACCACTTTGAGCGTTCTCAATTTGAGTTATGACAATACTCATTAACGAAAAACAGAAAATGAGTAGGGGAGGGAGCCCATCGCTCCCTCCTCACTCATAGATAAGTTCATACCAATTCTATTGCTGCTACGCTGCAATCAGCAGCGCATTTGCGACATGCTTCCGCACATTGCTTGCAGCTATCGTGATGCATCGCATGTTTATCGCATTCAGAAGCGCAGGCTTTGCAGACCATTGCGCACAATGCGCGAAGGTCAGAGCTGAATTGTGAGTTTCGTGCAGTCAATCGTGCGCTCAAGGCGCAGATGTCAGCACAATCACGACACAACTTAGCACACTCAGATCGATTGGATACAATACAATCTGTCACACAACGCTCACAGGCTACAGTACACGCCAAGCAACTATCGATTTGGGATTGATAAGAACTCATAGTTTTTGTTTTTCAAATTTCTTGATACAATATTCGCAATATCGAGATGGTGTTGTGAATGACGATATCCGCGGATTGCGCTGACGCTTGTCAAGAGCCTAAGCGATAATTGTTGATGTGGAAATTCCACAAACTCTCAATTCAATGTGTATGCTCTAAAGTCCTTGTGAAATACACTAAATTCGTGCATCCCATGGAAATAACAATTACACCTGAAAATGCCGAATTGAATCAGCGTTTGCAGCAATTGCACGCAGATTTCACCGAGGTTTTCATCGCACATAAAACGATGGTGGAGGACCAATCTCCCATTTTGACTTCGCTGTATCTCGAAAAACTAGGGCGGTTTCAATTGATATTGCTGGAGCGTCAGACGGAATTATCGCGTATCAAAATGAAGATTTCCATGATTCAGGCTGCGATTAATCGCAATGAGTCGCCTGACATGGATGCCATTAATCGTGAGGTATCGGCTCGATTGGAGAAATACTATAAGCAAATAGCTGAGCAATCCTCGGCAATTGATTCGGCGAAGAGTGTTTTGTCGGGTTTACTCTCTGTCGACGAAACCAAAAAATTGAAGGAAGTTTTTTATGTGTTGTGCAAGCGACTACATCCCGATTTGAATCCGGGACAGAGCGAAGACGATAAGGACCTTTTCATTACAGTTAAAGCTGCTTACGATTTGCAGAATCTGACAGAACTGCAGCGAATATTGCTTTTTGTAGATGAACATAAGAGTAGTGATTTGCTCACTCATTCTAGCGACGAGAAACTCAATCGCATTGAACAATTGGGGAAAAACATAGCTGCATTGCGTTCCAAGATTGATCAATTGCGCATGGTGTTTCCCTTTACTATGGAGGCTATGCTAAACGATGAAGATCAACTCAACGAAAAGCAAAAGGAGGTGGAGGCGGAGACAGCAGCTATCCATGAAGAGTTGTTGAAGCAGCAGGCAATCTTAGAATTACTCTGTGATGAATGATTCCATAGTTCCAATCACACCAGGGTTATTGGCCTTGCTCAGCAAAGGGCAAACAGGAGTTTCGCCGTTTACTCAGGAGATTTTTCTACTTCAAATTACGGTAGCAGGTACCAGTTACGCGAAGGATCTGGAAAAGGTACAGGATAAAATTATTGCAGAGCAAGTATTGACCATGAAGCGTGAGCCTTCGAATACATATGATAAGCACGCTATTGCTTTATATGTCGACGATGTGCGTGTGGGTTATGTGCCGGCCAATCTCAATGTGGTATGTTCCCGGCTTATGGATGCAGGTAAGATGTTTTTTGCTCGTGTTATAAAGAGTAGTTGGGAAGGAGAATGGTTGAATGTGACGGCGAATATTTACATGGTTGAGTAAATGGGTATGAGTGTAACACTTGTCACATAGTGCAGTGCGATTGCATTATTAATTTGCATCAAATCAAATTATATGCGTGGTATACCATTCGTGCTAGCCTTCATTGCAATCGCCTGTTCTGTATTTGGTCAAGGCAGTTTTCCTTACTCAATTGAGATAATTCCGCTGGAAATTCCAGGTATTGTAGGACTGCATTCGTATGCCTTTGGGGAGAGTGGTGGAAAGATATTGGTGATTGGAGGCAGAAGAGATGGGCTGCACGCGCGCCAGCCTTTTAGCGCTTTTTCGGCGACAATGAATAACGACGCGATGATCGTGATTGATCCTCAGGCATTTCAAACGTGGACTGTTTCTCTCTCAACGCTACCTGTTGGTATGCAAGAACAATTGCAATCTACCAACTCTTGTTTTCACCAGGTTGGTGATACATTGTATATCGCTGGTGGATATGCATATTCAGCAACACAGGGTAATCATGTGACCTTCCCCAATCTGATTGCAATGCATGTCGGGGATGCAATAGAGCAAGTCATATCCGGTAATCTGAGTTCAACTGTATTCCGTCAGTTGACTGATGATTTTTTTGCAGTCACAGGTGGACGGATGGCGCACAATGGTGAGTCATTTATGATAGTGGGCGGGCACCGCTTTGACGGTAGTTATAATCCGATGGGAATGCCAACCTACACGCAAGCATACACCAACGCCGTAAAGATGTTTCGAGTGATTCAAGCGCCGAATGAATTCGTGGCGTATGCGCAGTCGGCTATCACCGACGATTTTCATTTGCACCGTAGGGATTTCAATTTGATTCCTTACATGACATCTGCAGGTGTTGAACGATACTATATCTCGAGTGGAGTATTTCAGCCAACTATTGATTTGCCATTTTTATATCCAGTAGAGATTGATGTTGATTCAGTTCATGCTCAAACGGATTTCAATCAATACTTGAGTAATTATCATTGTCCGACGATGAGCTTGTATGATGGCTCAACGAGTTATGCGGTGTTTTTTGGTGGCATGAGTCAATACTATTATTCCGGCGGAGAATTGATCCAGGACAATTTGGTTCCTTTCACACGAACTGTTAGCATGGTTTCGCGAGCAACTAACGGAAATTATTCCGAGGCTGTTCTGCCCATTGAAATGCCCGGTCTAAAGGGTTCAGGAGCGGAGTTCATTCCAAACGCCAATTTGCCACTAACTTCTAACGGTATGATTGTGCTCAGCGGGATGGGTACAGACACTTTGGACGCAGGTTTTATTTACGGTGGTATTGCCTCTTCAGCCTTAAACCCTTTCATTTCAAATCAAACGACTCTGACGAACGCAGATCCCGTGTTTTATCGGGTGAGGTTAATCCGCAGCCCTATGATGATTGAGCAATTATCACCTTCAATCACTAAACAGCAATTTGATATTTATCCTAATCCCGCTTACGAAATCATTCATTTGAAATTGAGTGAAGACATTGTCCAAGGCCAATACTATTTGTTGAGTTGTGATGGTAAATTGTTGCACAGCGGTAATCTCTCTTCATTGAAAAGGGAGGCAGGCGGATACGTATACGAGCTGCCTTCTGATGTTGGAGATGAGCTTCTTGAGATGATTGTTGTAGCTGATGCGAAACAGGTGTTGTCAAGTAAATTTTTGAAAAAATGAACGCCGACTTTTGGGATAAACGCTATTTAGAGCAAGGTTTTGCCTACGGCAAATTGCCAAATCGATTTTTTCAGGAAAAATTGAAATTAATATCTCCCGGAAAGATCCTACTGCCTGCCGAAGGTGAAGGGAGAAACGCAATGGAAGCATACCACCAGGGATGGGAGGTTATGGCCTTTGATATTAGTGATGCTGGTGTTCAAAAGGCTTTGATATGGGCGTTGGATATAGGGGCCGAATTTCATTTTGAAATGGTTGACGCGAAGAAATTCTTGGAAAATGATTCTTCCTTATTTGATGCGGTAGCTTTCGTTTTCTCACATTTTTCTGGATTAGATCGCGTGCAATTACATGCTGATCTGGCAGATCGCGTGAAATCTGGTGGTTATGCTATTATGGAAGTATTTGCAAAGGGGCATGAATACTATAACGCGCTCAATCCTGAAGTTGGCGGGCCTAAGAATCCGGAGATGTTGTTTTCTGTGGAGGAGGCGCGTGTCATTTTTAGCGATTACGAGCTACTAGAAATTTCAGTTGAGGAAGTGACACTGGATGAAGGTAAGTATCATCTTGGTTTGGGACTCGTTTTGCGCGTCTTTGCCCGGCGGCGATAAGCCGGACTTACGCACGGATGCAAAATTGACTATCTTCGCACGCGATATGCGTCAACTTACCCTGATCGACAGCAAGCTCTTGCACCTGATCATTACCAGGCTTTCGTGCCAGTTGATAGAAAATCACAACGACTTTAGTGAAGCGGTTATTATTGGTATGCAGCCACGTGGTGTTTTGTTGGCCGAGCGCATACTGGAGCAACTGCGATCGATGCAACCTAAGTCAACCATTCAGTACGGTGTTGTTGATCCGACATTTTATCGTGATGATTTTCGTATGCATGATAAACCATTGATTGCAAGGAAAACTGAGATTCCATTTTCTTTGGAGGGCAAACATGTCATTTTTATTGATGATGTTTTATATACCGGACGCACCATACGCGCCGGCCTGGAAGGTGTGATGGAATATGGTCGTCCGGCCAGTGTTGAGTTGCTTGTATTGGTCGAAAGACGCTTTACTCGTGAGTTACCCATCGAGCCGAAGTATGTGGGTAAGAGTGTGGATAGCTACGACAATCAACAAGTGAAAGTGATGTGGAAGAAAGATGGGGGCGAGGATAAAGTAATGCTTCTAAACGAATGAACGCCATGAAGACCGCAGAGCAAAAGGGGTTGAGTGTCAAACATCTCTTAGGAATCAAGGATTTGACTAGGTCTGATATTGAATTGATTTTCTCTCAAGCGGATGAATTCAAGGAGGTGTTAAATCGTCCGATTAAGAAGGTTCCTTCTTTGCGCGATGTCACTGTGGCCAATTTGTTTTTCGAAAATTCTACCCGAACACGTTTGAGTTTTGAGTTGGCCGAGAAGCGTCTGAGCGCGGATGTCGTCAATTTTGCAGCTAGCAGTTCATCGGTAAAGAAAGGCGAGACACTCGTTGATACCGTCAATAATATCTTGGCGATGAAAGTGGATATGGTGGTCATGCGACACGCTTCACCCGGAGCGGCGGTATTTCTCAGCCGACACATCGATGCTTCGATAGTGAATGCTGGCGATGGCACTCACGAACATCCTACCCAGGCGTTGCTCGACGCATATTCGATTCGTGAAAAGCTTGGCAGCGTGGAAGGTAAAAAGGTTGTCATCGTTGGTGATATAACGCATTCGCGTGTGGCCATTTCAAATATCTATTGTCTTCAAAAGCTCGGTGCCGAGGTGATGGTGTGCGGACCGACCACGCTTATTCCAAAGCACATTGAAAGCATGGGCGTTCGTGTCGAACATAATTTGCGAAAGGCATTGGAATGGTGTGATGTGGCCAACATGCTGCGTATTCAACTCGAGCGACAGGATACAGGTGTGCGTTATTTCCCCTCACTGCGTGAATACAGCATGCAGTATGGTTTAGACAAGGCTATGCTGGATAGCCTGTCTAAGAAAATTGTGGTGATGCACCCAGGGCCAATCAATCGCGGCGTTGAAATTACCAGTGATGTGGCCGACAGCAGTCAAAGCATTATCCTCAATCAGGTTGAAAATGGAGTTGCTATTCGCATGGCAGTGATCTATTTGCTTGCTCAGCGCATTGCACGGCGAGCTGTATAGCCGAATCATTGAGTTATATCAGAATAGAATTCAAGGTGAATTGTGATTTTAGCGTCTAGTCTACATTCGCTGCACTATAATCCTTCACTATGTCTTCAGTCTTAAAGAGTGTTCAAACCGAAATCGATGCTTCCTATTTGTATGGCGTATTAGCCGATCATGAAAAGGATGAGACTATTGCCCATGTGTTTCGTCAGATGAGCGAAATAGAGATGGGTCACGCCGAAATGTTTCTGCGCAAGCATCAGCCTACCGGAGCGCTTGTTATTCCACCACCATCCATACGAGCTAGAATTCTTCATCGCATTGGGAAAACATTTGGCTACGAGTACATCGTAGGTGTGCTGATGGATACTGAGCAGAGCATTTCCAACGCAGTCATAAAAACAAAAGTGAAGCTGCAGCAGCCAATGACTGGAAGTGAAACGAATCATGTGCGTATTCTGCGCACACTGTTGGAAACGAATGCCAATATATCCGGTCCGAGCGTGGCACGTTTTGAAAAGCGACATCGATCAGTTGGAGGCAATGCTCTTCGCGCGGCAGTGCTCGGAGGCAACGATGGATTGGTGTCGAACTTCAGTCTGGTTATGGGCGTTGCCGGTGCCACACATGGGGGAAACAATGTGCTTCTAGCAGGAAGCGCGGGACTGCTGGCAGGAGCTCTTTCGATGGCTCTTGGCGAGTGGATTTCCGTGAAGAGTTCGCAAGAGTTGTATGAAAATCAGATGGATCTTGAAATGGAGGAACTTGAGACCAATCCGGAGGGAGAGATTCGTGAAATAGCACTCATTTATATCGCTAAAGGAATTCCGGAGGATCAGGCGCAAAGCATGGCGCATGAAATTGTTTCGGATAAATCCCGAGCTCATGCGTTCTTGGTGCGCGAAGAGTTGGGCATTAATCCGGAAGAACTCGAAGGCTCTGCCATGGAAGCTGCAGTCTACTCATTTTTTCTATTTTGCATTGGTGCCATTATTCCGCTATTTCCGTTCTTTCTGGCCGAGGGTTATACAGCAATCATGCTCAGTGTAGCTTCAAGTTCTATTGGTTTGTTTTTGATAGGATCATCCATCACATTGTTTACAGGAAAAAGTATGTTGAAGTCGGGCATGCGTCAGGTGTTATTTGGTTTGGCCGCGGCGGCTATAACCTATGGCATTGGTCAATTGATCGGTGTTACGATTGCAGGATAAATTGTTCTCACGAGAATTAAAAAGGGCCTCAGATGCGGCCCTTTTCAGTGAGGTGAATTCCCTTGTTTTGAAATCATCACACGCGGCTTTTCGAGCAGGCCTGCGCCATTCAATTCGAGGAGCCGCGCTTATCTCAATATTGCTTGTGATGATGGTAAATTTGTACCGTTTTAATGGGGATTGATTTAAAGTGGAAATAAGTAAATGATCAAATTCTATATTTCATTTTACCAACTAGTTAGAGAAGAATTTTGCTTTAGGGTGCGATTCATCTTAGCATTACTAATGTTGGGGGCGGTCTGTCAATTAAACGCACAGCTCGTCATGCAATCGGATATCACTGTTGACCAGATGGTCGAGCAAATCATGGGGCCGGGTGCCCATGCATTCAATATCACTTTTAATGGACAACCCGGTGAGCTTGCCTACACGCCTTCGGCGGGAGCTTTTCAATGTGCGAATTGCAACATTGGATTGACTTCGGGCTTGGCCTTAT
>CANHPZ010000095.1 GCA_947462725.1 Flavobacteriales bacterium | reverse complement strand
TTTGATTAATTGATTGAGGGGCACAAATAACCGAAAATATGCTCCAACATTTCAGTCATTTCCTGTTTTCGCATACACAGCGAACATCATGGGTTGCAATTTCTTACTTTAGCCACTTTAATCACGCTATCAAGTGCACATGAAAAGAGTTTTAATAACCGGTGCAGCCGGTTTTCTAGGGTCTCACCTTTGTGATCGATTTATTAAAGAAGGGCACCACGTCATCGGCATGGATAATTTAATAACAGGCGACCTGAAGAATATCGAGCACCTGTTCCCATTGGAAAACTTCGAGTTTTACAATCACGATGTATCCAAGTTCATTCACGTTCCGGGTCACCTCGACTATATCCTCCACTTTGCATCTCCTGCCAGTCCAATCGACTATCTCAAAATCCCGATACAAACACTCAAAGTTGGATCTCTCGGTATTCACAATTGCTTGGGTCTTGCCATGGTGAAGCGAGCTCGAGTGCTCATTGCCAGCACCAGCGAAGTTTATGGTGACCCAACGGTTCATCCACAACAAGAATCCTATTGGGGCAACGTAAATCCTGTTGGCCCACGCGGCGTGTACGATGAGGCCAAGCGCTTCCAGGAAGCCATGACTATGGCATACCATACATTCCATGGGTTAGAAACGCGCATTGTGCGCATTTTCAACACCTATGGTCCACGCATGCGACTCAACGACGGTCGTGTGCTGCCGGCGTTCATCGGTCAAGCGTTGCGAGGTGAAGATCTTACCGTTTTCGGTGATGGTTCACAAACACGATCATTTTGCTATGTAGATGACCTCGTAGATGGTATCTATCGTTTGCTGCAGAGTGATTACAGCAGCCCTGTCAACATTGGAAATCCTGATGAAATCAGTATCGGAGACTTCGCCGAGGAAATCATCAAGCTTACCGGAACTTCGCAAAAGGTCATTTACAAAGATCTTCCGGTTGATGATCCGAAGCAGCGTCAGCCCGACATTACCATAGCCAAATCGCTGTTGGGTTGGGAGCCAAAAGTAGGTCGTAAGGAAGGTCTAAAAATCACCTATGACTATTTCAAATCGCTCTCGCCAGACGAGTTAAACAAGGTGGAGCATAAGAATTTCGAGAAGTACAACAAGATACAATAGGCCGCGAATTGACTTCGAGTGCGTGGAAATGGTATTAAATACTATTTTCGCACCACCTGAAACAGTATCGAAGGAAATTATGATTTACAATCAACTCAAGAATAAAGAAGCGAAATTGGCCGTAATAGGCTTGGGCTACGTTGGATTACCCATTGCTCTAGAATTTGCGCGATCCATTAAAGTCGTAGGTTTCGACATCAATCAAAAACGCGTCGACATGATGCGCAATAGAATTGATCCTTCTCAGGAGCTTGATAACAGTGCCTTCGATGGTTGCGATATCTATTTCACTGCTGACATCAATGACTTAAAAGATGTCACATTCTTCATCATCGCAGTTCCGACTCCTATCAACCATTTGAATCTTCCCGATTTGGGCCCTGTGCTCTCGGCTTCACGCACGGTGGGTCAGGTTTTGAAAAAGGGCGATTACGTTGTTTACGAATCCACGGTATATCCCGGATGCACAGAAGATGATTGTGTACCCATTTTGGAAGAGCTTTCCGGACTTAAGCGCGTGACCGACTTCAAAGTAGGTTATTCACCTGAGCGCATCAATCCAGGCGATAAAAAGAACACACTCCGCACCATCACGAAAGTTGTTTCGGGTTGTGATGCTGAATCACTGGAGGAAATTGCCCAAACGTATGAAATCGTGGTAGATGCAGGTACATTTCGCGCAGCGAGCATCAAAGTAGCCGAGGCATGCAAGATTCTGGAAAACACACAACGGGATGCCAACATCGCCATCATCAACGAGTTTTCGATGATCATGAATATGATGGACATCAATACCTACGATGTTCTTGAAGCCGCGGGTACCAAGTGGAATTTCTTGAAATTCACTCCCGGTTTGGTAGGCGGACATTGCATAGGCGTTGACCCATACTATTTGGTATATAAAGCTAAAAAACTAGGTTATCATAGCCGTGTCATTAGCAGTGCCCGATACGTGAATGACGGAATGGGACAGTATGTCGGCAAGCAAACCGTAAAAAAAATCCTTGAACAAGGTCGTAATGCACTCGAATCCCGTGTGCTTGTTATGGGCGCTACATTCAAAGAAGATGTGAGCGATGTTCGTAATTCTAAAATGGTGGATGTCATTCGCGAATTGGAATCCTTTAGCATCAAAGTAGACGTTATCGACCCACACGCCGACAGCGATGAGCTCAAGCATGAATATGGCTTCGGCCTTGTTGCGCAAGCAGAGTTGAATGCATACGACGCTATCATCATCGGAGTAGCCCACAAAGAATACAAGGATCTACCTGAATCAGAATTCAAATCATTCTTACACGAAGGCAAAGGCGCTTTGATTGACCTCAAAGGACTTTACCGCGGGAAGATGAAGGATTTGAATTATTGGAGCATGTAGTGAAGGGCGAAGGGCGAAGCGCAAATCTCTATATTTGATGGCATGAAACTACTCATTACCGGAGGTGCTGGATTCATCGGCTCGCATGTTGTTCGCCGGTTTGTGAATGCCTATCCGAATGAATTAGTCGTCAATCTAGATGCACTCACATACGCCGGCAACTTGTCCAATCTGAGTGATATCGAGCAAGCACCCAACTATAGTTTCATAAAGGGTGACATTACACAAAAAGAATTCATCGCTAATTTGTTTCGTGCAGAGCAATTCGATGCCGTGATTCATCTGGCAGCAGAAAGCCATGTCGACCGCAGTATCACAGGCCCCGATGCTTTCATACAAACCAACGTGATGGGCACAGCCAATCTTCTCAATGCAGCGGTTGAAAGTTGGAGAACCCACATGGAAGGCAAGCGTTTCTATCATGTAAGCACTGACGAGGTATTCGGATCATTAGGTGCCGAAGGAAAATTCAACGAGGCCACCGCATATGACCCACGCAGTCCATACAGCGCGAGCAAGGCATCCAGTGATCACTTAGTACGAGCATATCACCATACCTACGGACTACCTATAGTTATCAGCAACTGCAGCAACAACTACGGCAGTCATCATTTTCCAGAGAAACTCATCCCACTCATCATCAACAATATCAAGAACAAACGACCGCTACCTGTATATGGCAAAGGTGAGAATGTTCGCGATTGGCTTTGGGTTGAGGATCATGCCCGCGCCATTGATGTGATTTTTCATAAAGGCAGAAACGGTGAAACCTATTGTATCGGTGGCAATAATGAATGGAAGAATATTGATGTAGTGCGTCTGCTTTGTCGTTTGATGGATACCAAACTTGGTCGTGCTGAAGGCGAAAGTGCTCAACTGATCACCTACGTTACCGACCGTCCCGGCCACGATGCGCGCTATGCCATTGATGCCACAAAGCTCAAGAATGAGCTCGGTTGGGAGCCCACACAACCCTTTGAAGAACTCCTTTCAAAGACTGTAGACTGGTACCTCAGCAATGAGCCCTGGCTCGAAAATGTTACCAGCGGCGGCTACAGGAGCTACTACGAAATGCAATATTCCCGATAAATACCATGGGACTATTCGACAAATGGAAGCCTACTAAAAAGGAGAAGAAGATAGATCCTATTGACCTATCTGCTATTGGTTTCGACATGCATAGCCACTTGCTTCCCGGCATTGATGATGGCGCACCAACATTGGAAGAATCGATTCAACTGATTTTGCATTTGCAGGAAATGGGGTATCGTAAGTTCTTGACAACGCCTCATATTTTTTGGGACATGTATAAGAATACACCTGAAATAATTTCAGAGAAACTTGCACTTGTTCGATCAGAATTAAAAGCTCGACAAATTGATGTGGAAATTGATGCCGCTGCTGAATATTACTGCGATGAGCATTTTGAGTCATTGATTGAACAGGAGAAATTGCTCACCTTCGGTAAAAGCAAAAAATTAGTTTTATTCGAGATTTCATTTGCCGATGAAAACATCAATCTGGGACGTGCTATTTTCAACATGCGACTCGCCGGATATCAGCCCATTCTAGCTCATCCTGAGCGCTACGAATACTGGCACGGCAACTTCGAAAAGTACCAAAGCATGATCGATAAGGATGTGCTGCTTCAAGTCAATATAAATAGCCTCACCGGACAGTACGGCCCCAACTGCCAGCGCATTTCAGAAAGGTTGATCGACAAAGGAATGGTCAGCTTTATTGGCACCGATTGTCACCACATGGGGCATGTGCAACTCACCCACCAAGCGCGCCAAATGCCGGTGCTAAAAAGGTTGATTGAGTGTGGTAGCTTGAGACACGACGAGCTGTTCTAGTTACACCGCGATTTTTGATTGTAATGAAGACACCTGAGATTAGTTCCGTTCAATCGTCTTATGCCTTCCTTTAGCATGACTCCATTAAAATTCTAAAAAAGACCTTCGGTATAAATTCAACACCAAAAGCATGAGTATGCAATAAAAGTCTTTGTGCACTCAAACAACAAAAAACTCTATAAACTCTGCGTAACCAACTAACCGCCTACCTCCGCCAACTGCACCTTCAGTCCATCCATGTCATTCGACAAATGCAGCTGACAGCCAAGTCTGGAATTACTTTTCACGAAAAACGCTTGATCCAGCATGGCCTCTTCATCATCATTGCGGTGGGGTAAAGTATGATCAGATAAGATGTACATATGACAACTGGCGCACATGGCCATTCCTCCGCAGGTGCCTTCCACAGGAAGTTCATAACTCTTGCAGAGCTCCATCATGTTCATGTTCATATCGGTAGGCGCCTCTAAGTCGTGCTCCTTCCCTTCTCTATCCACTACTGTGATGTGAATGATATTGTCCATGTGCTGTCTAAGTTGTTCCGTTTAAAATCCTGTTACGCCGTTTACCGTAGTGTATTTCAACACATAGTTCTTGTCGGGATAGATTCGTTTGAATGCGCTCTGCACCATCAATGTGGCCTCATGGAAACCGCATAAGATGAGCTTCAATTTACCGGGATACGTATTGATATCGCCTATGGCGTAAATTCCCGGAACATTGGTGCTATAGTCAAAGGTATTCACCTCAATCGAATTCTTGTCGATGTTGAGTCCCCAATCGGCAAGTGGGCCCAACTTGGGCGACAAGCCAAACAACGGCAACCAGTGGTCTGTTGTTAGAGTCGACTTCCCTTCCGATTGCGAATCGACAACCACAGCATGCAACTGATGGGTGCCTTCCAATCCAACAACTTCGGCATCAGTAATCAATTTGATCTTTCCGGAAGCCGCCATGTCGAGCACTTTCTGAACGCTGTCAGGATGACCACGGAAACTCTTACTGCGGTGAATGAGGGTTACTTCTTTGGCTACGCCATTAGCAAGAAATATCGACCAGTCGAGAGCGCTATCGCCACCACCGCTGATGATTACGCTTTTACCCATATAGAAATTGGGATCGCGCACGATGTATTCTATACCCTTGTCTTCAAAATCTGCAATATTGCTAATGGGGGGTTTGCGTGGCTCGAAACAACCCAATCCGCCCGCTATGGCAACAACGGGAGCTTTGTGCAGCGTTCCCCTGCTGGTTTTCACGATGAACTGACCATCATCGGTTTTCTCAAACGATTCGCAGCGCTCACCAAGCGTAAAGCCGGGCTTGAAAGGTTCGGCCTGCTTCATCAAATGATCGATGAGGTCGCCCGCCAACACTTCCGGGAATCCGGGAATATCGTAAATCGGTTTCTTTGGATAGATTTCCGTGAGCTGACCACCAGCCTGCGGCAAGGCGTCAATCAAATGACAACGCAACTTGAGCAGACCTGCTTCAAACACAGTAAACAATCCACACGGGCCTGCCCCTACAATAATGATATCGGTTTCAATCATGATAATTCCTTAAGCGCCGCGAAGATAGCACAGCGACTCAAGCCAATAATAACAATCCTGCGCAAGATTGGTTGGCACTTGTAAAACAACCAGTTCGAGATTGCACTATTGACCTGAAGCGCATTGACCGTAGATTCTTATTTTCGCAGCTTGCAAGGTCACCCCTTGAATCATTGTAGATTAGACCCTAAAACCGATTCCATTTGCCGCCAACTACCAGCAGAAAACTCGTTGAAGTGTGTTACACGCCTAGCCAGTATCACCTCTACCAGGAAGACTTTGAAATTGTCGTAGTCATTGACGTACTTCGTGCTACAAGTGCCATTACCGCAGCGTTGCACTATGGTGTAGAGCGCATCATTCCGGTAGCAACTATAGATGAAGCCATTTCATACAAAGAGAAAGGCTACATAGTAGGTGCAGAGCGTGATGGGCAGGTTGTAGAGGGGTTCGACTTTGGAAATAGTCCATTTGTTTACATGGACAATGACATGAGTGGAAAGACCGTGGTGCTAACCACCACCAACGGAACCAGAGCAATACAAATAGCGGGTGACCGCAAAACAGTTGTAATTGGCTGCCTCAACAACCTCGACATCCTGTGTTCGTGGCTTGCAGAGCAACATAAAAACACGCTCATTCTTGCGTCTGGGTGGAAAGACAAAGTGAACTTAGAAGACACCATTTGCGGTGGCGCCATTGCCGACATCCTCATAGAATCGCAGAAATTTCAATGTGTTGAAGACAGCACTGTAGCTGCAAAATTCATGTACCGTTCGGCCCGAGAGCACTTGTGGAGCTTTTTGAGGGCCTCTTCCCATCGTCGCAGATTGAAGAAACTCAATATCCAGCGCGATGTGAAATTCTGTCTCACCGCCAATACCGTCCCTTGTATACCTATCCTGCGCGACGGCGCCTTGGTAAAATTGGTATACGAGCCCAAAACTTGGCTTACGGCCGAGATGATGGCTCAATAACTTCAAGCTATGCGCCGCAAAATTCTGCTCCCGCTCATTCTTCTCATCACCGGCCTATTGGGCAGTGCTTACAAACCGCATCAATGTGTGCTCGACGCGAATGCCTGGGGATTTTTCGGCCATAAGAAAATCAATGAACTAGCGGTATACACACTTCCCGAAGAACTCTTCGGTTTCTACAAATCCAACATGGATTATCTTATCGATCATTCAGTTGACCCCGATAAACGCCGTTACAGCGTAAAGGGAGAAGCGGAATGCCATTACATCGATATGGACCGCTATCTCGATAACGAGCATCCCAACCCATTCGACAATGTGCCTCGCCGATGGACGGATGCGGTAGCGAAGTTTTCAGAAGACACGTTACGCGCCCATGGCATTGTACCTTGGCATGTTTACCTCACACAACAAAAACTGACCACTGCCTTTCGCAACGAGGATGTGAATCGTATCCTGCGATTATCCGCTGAAATTGGTCACTATATCGGTGATGCCCACGTGCCCCTGCACTCTACCAGTAACTACAACGGGCAAAAAACAGGTCAACGCGGTATCCACGGATTTTGGGAAAGCCGGATTCCGGAACTTTACTTCGATGACTACGACTTTTTCGTTGGAAAGGCCAATTACATAAAGGCCCCACAAACCTACATCTGGGAGCGCGTGGAAGAAAGTTTTGCCGCAGTGGACTCCGTGCTGCGCTATGAGCGCGATCTGACGACCAAGATTGGTGAAGAGAAAAAGTACTCCTATGAAACCCGCGGTCAGGTAAACATGAAGGTGTATTCACAAGAATTCAGCAGGGCGTACAGCAATATGCTGGATGGACAAATCGAGCGACGCATGAAATCTGCTGTCATTTCTATCGGAAGCTTTTGGTACACAGCATGGATCGATGCCGGTCAGCCCGATTTATCCAAACTAATGGAAAATTTAACGACCAACACACCGGATTCCACCGAAGCCGATACCACAAAAAACGACATTCGTCTAAGAATTAGAGAACACGACAATTGATTATCAGTCAAATAATTTTCATTTGTAACTTTTTGTCGAAAACATGTGTATAACCTGTTGAAAACTTAAAAACTTACGATGAAAAAGATTATCACCCTGTGTGTCATGTCCTTTTTGATGACAGCTACACACGCCCAAAAAGCCCAACTTTTGTTTTATGGAGTCATTGAAGAAGCCATTCTCCGAGCCAACGACTGCGGACCTGTGCCCATCGACGGCAGAAGCAAAGTAAAGGCAATCGACAATGTAAACGTGAACGTTTACGTAGCCGGTGAATTAGTAAGCACCTCCACTTCGAAGGAAAATGGATTCTATGGTGTTTTGTTAAGGACAGGAGCAAGCTATGAGGTAGTGTTTGAAAAAGATGGGTATTTCAGTAAAACCTTTGTAATGAACTGCAAAAACCTGAAGCATAATATTGATGGCAGTGCATTGAAATGTCCAATGGACATTGACCTGTACAAAGAAGTGGATAACAAAGAGCTTCAAGCGATGACTAAAAAGCCATACGGAATGTGCTCGGTGGCGCAAAACCAACTTAAGTGGGATAAAGAGGCAATGACTGTTAATCGGAAAAAGTTTCTCGAGATTGCCCGCCCCATCTATCAGCAAAACGAAAAATAGAACTACATAAATCAACAAAAGAAACTCATGCTGAAGCGTGAGTTTTTTTTTATGCATACCTAACCTTGGGCGTCTATGATGCATCTTTGGGGCTTATCTCCGGATTATGCCCGCCAATAAATACGCGCTTTTGCGCTACCGCATTATCGACCGATGTCTTACCAACAAAGGGAAGCCATATCCATCGCGTGAAGACTTGCGCCAGGCTTGCGAAGACGCATTGTTTGGCAGTGGTGGCGACGCAATTTCGTTAAGCACCATTGATAAGGATATCTGGGCCATGAAGAATGAAGGGGAACTGGGCTATTATGCTCCCATCAAATTCAGTAAGCAGTGCGGCGGATATCTATATGAGGAGGAGGGCTACAGTATTTCCGAATTATCCCTTGGTGATGAGGATTTAGAGGCCATCCGCTTTGCCACAGCCACATTAGAACAGTTCAAGGGTATACAAATTTTCAAACAATACGAGAGCGCCATTGAAAAAATCATCAATCGCGTCAATATCTCACCCAACCCCGACGACGCCTCGTTGGCGAAGGTCATACAATTTGAGCGCTCTACAGTTAGCTTGGGCAATGAACATCTGGCTCCGTTGCTCGACCACATCAGATCAAGAAAATCCGTTCGAATTCAGTATCGTAAGTTCACCGACGATGTACTCAACGAATATGAGCTCCACCCCTACTTACTCAAAGAATACCATAACCGCTGGTATTTGATTGCCTAT
>CANHPZ010000094.1 GCA_947462725.1 Flavobacteriales bacterium | reverse complement strand
TTGGAGTGTTTTTGATGAGGCAAACATGAATCATAATAGTTGAAACACCAAACAAAAAGGCCACCTCGCTAGGTGACCTTTCCGTAAATGAAAACAATTAACTATCTAATACCTCAATCAAGAGATCTTACATGGCTTTTAACGGAGCCTATACGCAACAAGGTTACATCATGTAATAAAATAGTTACAGGTATATTTTACTGCGGTTTTATAGCCTGGAAAATCCCTTAGAATACCGCCCGAATTTGGACACTGCCGGCATGGATCGTCTTCAGATCCTGTGGTTTTCGACCGTTGTATTGCACGTTGATTTGCACATTACTCGCGACTGTTTTTTGAACTCCCAGCGTCCAAGTAAAATTGTAGCCAGGCTGCAACCCTTCCAACATTTCGAAGGCAAGTGAATTGAGTCCGGCGCCATTGTATGCTATGGAATAAAAATTCATCTCACCTCGAATACTTCCCTTTTCTAACGCATTCAGCACCCATTCGCCTGTCAGTTTGCGCACCACTGCATGTTCCGCTCCCATCGTGTTGTCCTTTTCCGCGTATTGACCCAAAACACCAAAGCGCAATGCGGGACTTGGCTGGTAAGTAAATTTGGGTTGAACCAATGCATACACAATCCGATAATTTCTTCCCGCCAAGAAATCGGATGTTGCCTCCTTCCTGCCTGTTCTGAATTCCGCATATGCCGTGAAGCCATCTAAAAAATTCCAACGCGAACCCCATTGATCCAAACGCTCAGCCCGGCTTTCAAAACCATTACTGAGCAAATTTCTTGATTCATTGACCTGCCAAGTGTAATCGCAACCAAACTTTGGATTGGCCTTATTAAAAAAAACGATGTTGCGGAGCAACCCGTTTGTAGCCAATAACACACTGTCATTTATTTCTGAGTTAAACGGATTGAATCGTTGCCAATCGCTTTCCTGCATGGTCTTTCGATCAACCCGCATTGTGGTGCTCGAACTCCAACGACCAATAAATTTCCCAACTGCCTTTTTCCCCTTCACCAATCGTATCGGCTGCAAGGCCAGCGATTCGTTGAACTGATTGGAATACGTCTTCACGTAATTATTGCTTTGCACGAAAGTGCGGATATAATTGGCATCGTAGGAGAATGCAGCGACCTCAAACTCATTGAGGTCCTTCACGCCATCGGCATTGTAATCATTCCAAACGTAAACACCCTGCCCAGCTGGAACCTCAATGTATACGAATTCCCGCTGCTGTTCCAATCCAGATCCTACCTCATAAAATGTGGTATTCTGCACAAAGCCCTTCCATAGTTTGGTGGTATATTCCAGTCGACCAACCAACGTATTCTCAGGTGATTGCGTGAACAATTCAGGATCGACAACACGCAATCTTCTATTGTTTACTTGCAAAGAAAGCCTGCTATCGTTGGCTCCGCGCAAGGTCATTTGCGTACCATACTGCTCTGCGCGCGCTGCACCAGAAAGCAATCCATCTCTGGTGCGCCTGTCGACGCGATCGCGATAAAAGACGCGTACGGCGCGCTTCAGGGTATCCACCGTACCCAACGATCCTTCCCAATCGAAAAACTCGTACGAATTTGCTTGAACAGTATCAGCCGACAGGAAGATATTACGCTCATGCTCATCCACAATTTGAAGTCGAACTGAGCCGATGTCCTTCGACAGCCTTGCACGATGACGTAAAAAAGTGGACGTAACCAAGCCATCAGTTTGCAATGCCGATGCATCGATGAGTGCTTTAAACTTTGACTTGGTGAGAATATCAGTATTCACCTTGGCCTTTAAGCCATTGTAATCACCCGGCATAACAAGTGCATCAGCACCAATAGAAACTTTCCCCCAACGCTTGGCCGCTACAGTAAAATACCCTCCGGCTATGTGCTGATCCGACGACCATGCAGAGTTTCCCAAATTCCAATTGCGTTGAAATTCCACTTCACGAAAGCGTTCAATTGCTTTGAAATTGTGATGTGTGAATTCGTAGTTCGCGCGGCCACCGAATACTATTCGTTTTGTTGAATCGATTGCAACTTGCTTGGCGGCATTCCCTGTTTTCCGTTCATTCCAGCTCAGAACTGTGCGTGCTGCCCAGCCAACATCATTGGAGGCATCACGCGCTGAAAATGTATTCAGATCTTGATTTGACAGCGCCCCTTCCGTATACCATAGCAAACGCTGTTCACGACCAAGGCGGCGGCGATATCCTGCTGCAATCATTTGATTCTTCTTGGGGGCAGTGAGCAAAAAAATCGGAGCATAGGAACCTTGTCGCACATAGGTTACGCCGTTGAACACCGGTTGCACCCACCGATATATTCGGCCGTTGGCAGAAAATCCCGCTTCCACGTAATCGCCATTTCCGATACCCACGTATGAAAAATTCACACGATAAAAAGCATAAGCAGAATCGGAAGAAAACACAAACACTGAATCGAATCCGGCGGTATCAACCATAGCATAACGCACTTCGTTGTTGACAAATCCCAAGCTATCAATCCCGGAGCGATATGCATTCAAAAAGTTGTCACCGCTCGCCGCCAGTATTGAGCGGTCGTCATCCGATAAATCTTGCTGCAGGGGTTGATTCTTAGCGTCGCCTTCTGAATACACATTCAAAAACAAGGCAGAATTTTTTCGTTTCCACTCCAATGAGTTTTGTAACATGGGACGAGCATAACGACGCTCGGAGTATTGAAACTCCACGGTAATTCTGCGGTCTTTGGTTATTAGCTGACGCGGCGTGAACGTGATTTCGGCGGCGTTGTAATCAATCACATAATCTTTATCCATGCCACGTTCTAGCAGGCGCCCATCGATATAGACCATTTCAGTTCCAGACAAAATGATGATGAAGAGCTCGTTGTCGGCGCCCTTCAAGCGATATGGGCCTTGATTTCCTTCAATACCTTGAATAATATTTCGAGCAAAACGTCCCTTGGATACCGCAGCCGAAGCTTCCACTCTGAACCATTTACCGGCAATTGAATCCCCTCGTTCTGATGAGGTGTACAAGCCTTGGGCTCGTTTGAAATAATTGAGAAAATAGCCCGTAGGTCGGCGCAATTGAAAATCTCCAGCAATAACCTTCGATCGTTCATTGTATAGCTGAATAAACACTTGGTCAAAATCCTGCAGCTGTTGCGTATTACCGGCGGGTTGTATCGGAATATTGTCGTCGGTTATAGAAGCAAGCAGGCTCACATTCTCAGAAATCCTTCCACTGAGCTGCAGATTGAGGGTTGAATTTACCGACAGATTCTGATTATTGCCGAAGAGCACACCGCGTGAGATTGAACCATTTTTTTGCAAGCCCTTATCATCAGCAAACGATAGCTCCTCGCCTTTTCCAACAACGTAAGGCTTAATGTTTCGACCCGTATTTTGCTGAATCAGACCCAACGACTTGTTTGCGACAGTAAGATTGGCGTGCCATGGAAGTGCATGATACTTAACATAAACGCTATCTCCATAAGCAACATTTTTCAGCAGCAACAAGGCACGCATGGGGTTGATCCAATATTCTTCACTTAAAAGAGTGTCACCACGATGCGTGATGCATGTGGAACCGGGCAGAATTGCCAGCGAATCCATGCTCAGAGTATCGCCCTTCCATACCAACCATGTCTCCTTTTGCATCGTTCGCTGCGCTTGTGCTGTGCAAACAACAAGCGCTAGGGCAATAGCCAAGCATGCCCTTCGATATGTTGAAGAATGGTGGATCAAGGTTAAGAGCAAAATTCGCGAAGATTGGCCTGCTCAACATCAGCGCAACGTTCGAAGTCCAAATTAATTTCATTAGCCTGCAAGCCTTAGTTTAGCTGCATGATTCTGAATATTCTTCGCGAGAGCTTCCTCTTTGCGCTGCATGCGTTGACCAACAACCGTCTGCGCACTGTGCTTTCGTTGTTGGGAGTTACCATCGGAATCTTCTCTATCATTTTCGTGCTCAGCGTGGTCGATAGCATGGAGGCAGAAATGAAATCAAGCTTCGACACGATTGGATCCGATGTCCTATTCATTCAAAAATGGCCGTTCGGTCCGGAAGATGGAGCTGAGGATTATGAGTGGTGGAAGTATATGCGCAGGAGGCCACCGGCATTGCGCGACATGTCATCATTGGAAGGTCGACTGGAAAGCGCAGATGCCATGGCTTTTGAAGCAAAATCCAGTGGCATTGCAGCTTATCAAAACAACAGCCTGGCCGACGCAGGCATTGTGGCTGTGACCTACAAATACAATGAAACCATTGCGCTCAACATATCAGAAGGCCGCTACTTCACACCCATTGAATGTGAGGCCGGGAAGAACTTTGCGATTATTGGCAGCACCGTGAAATTGCAGCTGTTCGGCAATGATTCTCCATTGGGGAAGGAGATGAAAATTGGAGGTCAGAAGGTTTATGTAATTGGTGTGTTCGCTAAAGAAGGTACGTCGCTATTCGGTGATGGATTCGACCGTGCCGTAATGATGCCATTTCAATTTGCCACGCGCCTCATACCACCGAATGCAGAAGAAACTAAAATTCTCATCAAATCAAGAACAGGCATAAGCAATAAGCAATTGCGTGATGAAGTTACGGGAGCATTTCGCGAAGTGCGTCGCATCAAACCACAAGGCGAAAAGGACTTCTCCATCATCGAGTCATCCATGATTAATGAAATAGTCGACAGCATCATTAGCGTGTTCAACATTGTGGGGATGGTTATTGGCATATTCGCAATTCTTGTCGGTGCATTCAGTATTGCCAACATCATGTTTGTTTCTGTTGCAGAGCGCACTCCACTCATCGGTATTCAAAAATCGCTTGGTGCTAAAAATTACTTCATTCTAATCCAGTATCTTTTTGAGTCTATTGCACTTTGCATTATCGGTGGCGCCGTTGGTTTGCTGATGGTGTGGCTTGTTGTAATGGGGTTAAGCGCGCTGATTGATTTCAACTTCATTTTGCCCTTGAACAGAATCTTTGGGGGAATAGCTATCTCAGCGGTAGTTGGAGTAGTTGCCGGAGTGATTCCGGCCATCAAAGCTTCCCGACTCAATCCGGTTGAAGCTATGCGGTCGGTATAAATTCTAACGCCACAGCAGCGAGCTATCGCCATAACTCAAAAACCGATAATTTCCAGCCATTGCGTGGTTGTACACTTCCTTCCAACGATCACCGATAAATGCAGAAACCAGAACGAGCAAAGTACTTTTCGGTTGATGAAAATTGGTGATGAGACCGTCGCACAATTGGAATTGAAAAGTAGGCGCAATCAGAATAGAAGAGGCCGCACTGAAATGCTTCTCCTTGCGCAAGCGAGTATATTCAATAATCGCATCCAATGCATCTGTTAATGAAGGCTTGCTCTTACTATCATAAACCTCCCATTGACCCAAATTCATTGACCCGAAATCGCTTGCACGACCCTCCAAAAGCTTTGCTCCCAAGCCATACAAAGACTCGATTGTGCGCATGGAGGTAGTACCTGCAACTACAAGTCGATTGTAATCATGGTTCCTTAAACGCAGCAACGTTTCCATCTTGATTGAAAACCACTCGCTATGCATTTCATGTTCGTTGAGTTGAACTGACGACACAGGCTTAAACGTTCCGGCACCCACGTGCAGCGTAAGCTCATCCACCGTTACGCCTCGGCTAGTTAATGACTGAAAAACTTCATCAGTAAAGTGCAGCGACGCCGTTGGTGCCGCAACAGAACCCTTGTATTTTGCGAATACCGTTTGATAGCGTTCAACATCGCTGATATCTGCATCACGATTGAAGTAAGGAGGAAGAGGAATTTCACCGACTGCCTCAATGACTTGAGAGAATACCGCTTGATTATTTTCCCAAGTGAACTCAATAATAAATGCATCATGAATTCGCCCCATGTTTCGAGCATGCATCGAGAAGGAAATCCCTCCTACGTTTACACTTACAGATACCAGTTGATCAGGCTTCCATTTTTTAGCGCCACCCACCAAGCACTTCCATTGAACACCTGATTTTCTGCTCATGGCATCCTGATGAGCGAGTTGAATAGGATCGAGACAAAAAACTTCTACAACACCGCCGGTCGGTTTGTAAAAATGAAGTCGAGCGGGAATTACACGTGTGTTGTTGATGATCAATAAATCGTCTTTCTCGAGTCTATCGGGTAAATCATAGAAACGATTATCCGAGATATCTGTGGGATCACTCACCAGCAAATTCGACTCATGCCTCACAGGCAGCGGGTATTTAGCAATTCGATGATCGGGGAGTTCGTAGTTGTAGTCTTCTATGGCAATGTGGCGGGGATCCATGCGGCAAAGGAAAGCATGTCGTAGGTATAAAAAAATTATGGCCAGACGTTTCTGGCCATAATTCTAAACCTTAACTAAAACTAACTATACTGATTGAAGCATCGAAATGCTTCAGCCGTGTGTTACTTAACGGTGTGTGCGGGAATCACTCCCGCCTCAAATTCTTATTGACAACTAAACTCAATTACTTTCAAAAAAGTTGCTTCTCGCAAAAAAATTAACGAAACGAAACTCTTCCTTCCGTAATCAAGACGGTTGCATTATCGCGCATTTCAAATTTCAAACCCATCGGCACGCAAATCAG
Source organism: Flavobacteriales bacterium (assembly GCA_947462725.1). Lineage (GTDB taxonomy): Bacteria > Bacteroidota > Bacteroidia > Flavobacteriales_D > Sanyastnellaceae > JAIBBG01. The sequence goes on along the minus strand of CANHPZ010000094.1, from coordinate 2,737 downwards.
TTGCAGCGCCTCCTCCAAATTCTTATTACTAAATCTTCCGGTATAAAAACGATTGGCCAAATCAGGCCATGTTATTTGCACATTGAATTGTCGCTTCAATTCTTCGAATACATCAACCAATGGTGCATGCTCATAGTTGAACTCACCCATTCTCCAATCACCGCGTGCCATATCAAATTCGCTAACGGTCAATTGACCGTCAATAACCTCTGCGCGGTAACCCGGAACGATGTCAACTTCTTGATGGTTGGATGTAACCTTGACTTTACCTGTGCGACATTCCACAGCAAAGCGCTGCTTGCGAGCGAATACATCGAATGAAGTCCCCAAGACTTCCACCACGCCATTCGTCGTCACTACGCTGAACTTGCCTCCTTTCACTACTTCGAAAAAAGCTTGACCATCCAGTTTCACCTGGCGGTCGCCTTCCCAAGGATCAGTAAACGAAATGGTTGAACCTGCATTAAGATCAACCTGAGATTGGTCGGGGAGTGTTACCATTTCATGCGCTCCAGCTTGCGCGGTCACTTGGCGCAGCATCTGATTGGGCCACAAAACAATGAGACCAATGATAAGTGCTGCAGCCGCCGCTACCGCCATCATTGGTTTCCAACTAAAGCGAATAATACGAGGAGAAGGTGAGGCTTCAGAACGAGCAATTTTAGCTTGCATTTCAGCCCAAGCCTGCTCGGTCGGCTTCCCATCGGGAGCTTCCCATTGACTTAATATTTCCTTGTACTTGTTCATCAGTTGGCCTTGCCGAAACCTCTACATATTTTGAGCGATATCCCCTACCATGATTCACATAATTATTGAACTTCGAGCAAAATTTCCAGTCGAGTCGTTGCTGCAACCAATCCCTTACCGTTGGTAACATTGTCGGGACCGGCCTGAAGCAAGCCGCGAATATCGCTCGGATCAAAGAAAAAAACGTCGATCAAATTTGGATTTAACGCATATATCACGAGTCGATGAGTTCCGTAATATGTAAAGCGCTCGATAGGAAGATTCAAAGATGCGCCTACTTGCGGTCCATCATAGGTATTCGCAAAATTTCCGGACTGCCCATCGATGGGAACCTTTACAGATTCGAGGCATTCCAATTCGAGCACATATTCATATTCGGAGCCCAATTCAAACCAATCAAGTACAATAGGATGGGAATCAACAACTGTAATAGTATCATCCGAGATAGCATGAAGAATCAATGGAGGTGGCAGTATCAAAGAAACAGTTGCATTTTCATTGTGATGTTGCCAGAGCACTTGGCAAGTATCACCTGGCATAGGCAGGCGTTCTGATTGCAGTTCATAATACTCTCCTGCTGCCGTAAACGCTTCCTCCATACCATCAGGCCAAATCCATGTCAGGTGATTTGTGTTTTGCGCCGGCTCATCATCCCAACTCACCACTTGCAATAGCGGTGCTTGGCCACTTTCTACGATTCCAAAAAGCGCATGAGCATCTTCTTCCTTTGGCTGCCATTGCTCGCCTTGGCATGCACACATAAAGAGCGGTATGTAAATCCAATGCCTCATTAGAATTGCCATGATAAATGAATGGAGGGCAATCTTCCAATCATGAGAATCTTTCGTTGTTGGATGGTATAGTCACTTATTGTGGAAGAATTACGCTGTATCGAGTATTGCATGCCTCGGTAATTCTGACGGTCAAATAAATTGTAAACACCCCCATTTACGGCCAAGCGATTTGCTCCCCAACTCCAATGATATCCAACGAGGAGATCGGTTCGCAAGTACCAATCGGTGCGTGATGTATTCACGTCGCCCATTACCGGCAGCAACTGCTGATTGTTGCCGGGTAATGCCAAAGTGTGGGTTCCCAAAATCGAGGTATACGGAGTGCCACTGGCGGCAAGTTGGACGATGGAGACATTCCAGCTTCTCAGTCTCCATTCATAATTCAATTTTACCTCATGGTTGCGGTAATACGATTCAACGATGCGTCCCGACAACCACGGCTGATAATCCGAAACTGCTTTCAACCAGGAATAAGCCAATATCGCACGATGAGATTTATAATTGAATTGCACCATCATGTCCATTCCCAAAGCATTGGAATTTCCCCAAGCCATCTGTGGCCTCGGCATGTTGGTCGGATTCACCAATTGCCCACGATTCCACTTGCGATAGACCTCAACATCGCAGCTCCAATTTCCCCGGTGAACTAATCCACCAAGGGAGAGTTGATCCGATAATAGCACCGGCATGGTTTCACCGCCCAACACCCAAGTGTCCGGGGTGTTTTGATACAAATTTTGATTGCCACTTCGTTGAATAAATTGACACGTTCTTCCAGCCGAAAAGCGCAATTGCAAACGTTCGGGCATAGCCATCCATTGCATTGACCAACGAGGTTCAGCGTATATGCGGCTTGTGGCTGTGTAATAGTTGAAACGAGCGCCATAGTTCATCGACCATCGTTTACTCAGGTGCCAATCATCACCGGCAAATAGTGTAAGAATTGAAGCCGCTTGAGTTGATCCCAACTGAGCAACATTAGATGATCGATAAGCATTAGCCAAATAAATGCTATTGGAAGCCAAGCCCAGCTTTGCGATATGCTTAGTTCCGCTCATCTGCCAATAGTGCCTTATTGACAAATCCTTAAGCGACATGCTGCGAAATGAGAATTGAGTGCTATCGATAAGAAACAGGTTATTGCGAACAGAATCAGAGGAGAAATATGATCCGCTGAATTTAGAAAAACCTATAGA
>CANHPZ010000093.1 GCA_947462725.1 Flavobacteriales bacterium | reverse complement strand
CCTATGCATGTCGAGTGATTCCGGGCTTCATGACAGACGCTTATGGCTCAACAAACGATTCGCTAAGTTTCAATTTCAGTGTTTACGAAAGCAAGGAGTTGGGTGCGTTGCGCATGAAATTGCCGGCATACGTTGATCAATCCAATACTGTGCTGGTGCTCAAGGACAAGAACAATATTATTGTGCATTCGTCGAGCGATGTCAGGGCCGGTGTGCTTACTATTCAAAGCTTGTTGCCCGGGGATTATAGCGCGATCATAACGGAAGACACCAATGCCAATGGCCGTTTCGACCCGATGGTTATAGCTCCGGTTCAACCGACGGAAGTCAATCATGTCTATCCCGGAAAAATATCTGTAAGAGCGAATTGGGATGTAGAGATTGCATGGCCTGATTGGAGTCTTTCAGGTAAGTAAATGCAATAGATATCTGTTAGAATTCGAAATACGTGCGCTTCTTGTTTTTCAGTTTCCCTTTATCAGCGCAAACACGCTTATGATTTTGTTGCGCATCGCGATCACCGAGTTGCGCACTTTCGTTCCAATCGGTGCATGCTCCCTCAAGGTCGTGCAAGTAGTAAAGGCATTCTCCTCGGTAGTACAGAATTTCGGAGAGAAAGTCCACACCTTCAAGTCGCAATTCCGAAAGCAATTCCAAAGCGTTGTCGTATTGTCCCATGCCAATGAGGATGATAGCCATATTGAGTTTTGCACGTTGCAATTTGGGGTTGTATTGCAGGGCGCTTTGGAAGTCTTCCAATGCGAGATTCATTTTCTTGAGCTCGGCCATGTTGGCCCCTCTGAGGTAATAGGCATCGGCGTAAGTTGAATCGATTGCTATGGCTTCATCGAGATAGCGTAAACTCGATTTGTTTTCCATATTCATGTATTCGATAGTGGCTAGCCAGTAGTAGGGGTGTGCATCGTCGGGATGGTACTCCAGATGGTGCATGAGGTCCATGCGTGCGGATTCATACATCATGAGTGAAACTTTGCAAATGCCTCTGTGCAGGTAAAGTTCATCATCGCTGTAGCCCGCTATTCGCGCGCGATCGTAGTCATCCAAGGCCTCCATGAAATGCCCGAGTTTGTGATGGGCGTTTGCACGCAAGTAGAGTGCCTCCGGCGAGCGATCCATGCTTACCGCTACACCGGCGCTTGCCAACGCTTCTTCGAAGCGGCCTGCGTTATATTGCTCTTGGGCGATTGCAAGCGGTGATTGTCCAAGCGCGCAGTTGGTTGCCAGGGCAAGAAGAATAGGGAGAAGAAAAAGACGCATCATAACAGTGCATATTTACGCTGATTATGAAAAAAGGTTCATGAAAAAAGCCGCTAACAAAAGCAGCCTTTTCATCAGATCTGTTTGATCTTTATTTTCTGCCCAACGGCGAGCTTATTTTCTTTCAGCCCTTTGTTGAGGTGTTTGATTTCATTTACGGTCACTCCCTTAGCCGATGCAATTTTTGTGAGCGTATCGCCCTTTTGAACCGTGTAGTATTTGAACTTGGGTTCAGTTGTGGCAGTTGGCTTTGGTGCTGCTGGTTTAACGGTAGTTTCCTTGGTCTCCTGATAATTTTCTTCTTCTCCGGCCTCACTATTTTGAGAGGTTGCATTCTTGGCCTCAGGGGTTGCGCTTGGCTGTGGTTTGGCCTCGTAAACTGTTTTCTTAACCTTGGCCTGCACTTTCAAGGTTTGGCCTGGAACAATGCGTGTATTCTTGATTTTGTTCCACTTTCGCAGATCGGCAAGCGACACATTGTATTTATCGGCGATCGAGCCCAATGATTCACCTTTACGAACCTTGTGTGTTTTCCAGGTTGTTTCCCAAACCACTTTTCCTTCTGTTCCTTCCGGAGTTGTGCTGTTGGTGCTCGCTATCAATTCTGGTTCATAACGCTTAATCTCACTTTGCGCATAAGCCACGTCTTCGTTGGCCATGAATAAGCCTACTTTAGACACTGGCAGAATGACGTAATGCTTTTGTCCATTTTCAGGAACTTCTTTCAATTTGTAAGTGCCATTGAGAAACGCGATGTCTTCAACCGGCATGTCAATTACTTGTGAAAGAGCTTTGAAATCTAGGCGACGATTTACACCCACAGTATCTGTTTCGAAGAATGTAATCAGTGGTTTTTTCGGATAGATGTTATATTCCGATGCGTAGTTCATCACATAGTTAACAGCGATGAATGCGGGCACGTATCCTTGAGTTTCTTTCGGCAAAAAAGCCTTGATTGCCCAAAAATCTTTTTGGCCACCCGAACGGCGAATAGCTTTGTTAACGTTGCCCGGGCCGCTGTTGTAGGCAGCAAGTGCGAGTTGCCAGTCACCAAATGTCTTGTATAAAGACTTCAGGTATCGGCATGCTGCATCAGTTGCTTTATAGGGGTCGAAACGCTCGTCTTGATAGCTAGAAACATCGAGGCCATACATTTTACCTGTACCTACCATGAATTGCCAAAGGCCACCTGCGCCTGCGCGGGAAATCGCCACAGGGTTTAGAGCAGATTCAACGATGGCTAGGTATTTCATTTCAAGTGGAATGTCATATTTCGCCAAGTGCTCCTCGATCATAGGGAAGTAAAGCTCAGACATCCCGAGTACCTTGGTGGAAATATCGCGGCGACGCGCGGCATACAGGTCAATGAATCCCTGGACTGTGTTGTTGTAAACCAAGTCGAAGGGCGTATTGCGATCAAGAACCGCCATACGGCTGGCCACTGTTTCAGAAGAAAATGACGGAACGGTCTCTGGGGCGTAGCCAAATGCATTCAGCAGACCTTCGTCGGCGCTGAAGCAGTAATGGTTTAGATAACCAGCAACAAGAATATTGTCGATTTCCGCGAGCTCGGGGTCGTCGGGACGAATGCTGAGTGCCGGAGTAGCCGGCAAGGAATCTTTGACCGACTCAGCGGCGCATACAAGCACAGTGAGTAAAGCGAAGAAAGTAAACACGCACTTTTTCATGATTTCCTTAGTTTAGCGTTAATAGATGGCAAGAACTAAGTTTCAACTCATTCTTCCTGTAACTGTGAACTTCAATAAAGCGCACAAATTGTGGATTTTCATCCAAAGAAAAACAGTGTTGAATTAAGTTTTTCAACACAGCACTGCGTATTCAAGTGCAGCAGCCAATGTGATGGAGCAACCTTTACTTGGCTTCCGGCTTTTCCGGCGTGTCTTGAGAATCACCTTTGCTGGCGTTCTTGAATTCGCGCACACCCTGACCAATTCCTTTCATTAAATCCGGAATTTTCTTAGCGCCAAAAAGGATGATGATTGCGAGCAAAATAAAAAGCCATTCTTTTCCTTGTATACCCATGGTAGATGTTTTAATCCCAACTAGCGGGGCGTCAAAGATAGTCAGACACAGAGATAATGACCTCTTTTTTGAATTTTATGGGACAATCACATTGTCGATTAAACGGACATCACCTAAGTAGCAGGCCACGAGGAAAACGCAAGGTTCAATCGACCACTCTTCGACTCTCTCGAAGGTTGTAGCAACTACAAGTTCGAAATACTCTAGTGAAATGTCGGGGATGTGTTCAAAATCGATTTTGGCCTTACTCACAAGCGTTTTCGGGTCATAGCTCCGCGCGTTTTTGGCAGCGTTAAACAATACTCTACTGATGTGAGCCGCTGTTTCCAATTGTTTCGCATTGAGCCTAGTGTTGCGGCTACTCATAGCCAAGCCGCTTTTTTCTCGTATGGTGGGTGCAGCAATGATCTCGATTGGCAAGCTTTCATCGGCGGTCATCCGCCTTATGAGTGCCAGCTGCTGAAAGTCCTTTTCACCAAAAAAGGCTTTGTTCGGCTGCACGGCGATGAATAGTTTTTTTACGATGGTGAGAACGCCGTCAAAATGACCCGGCCGAAAATGTCCTTCTAAGCTATTGGAAAGTGGGCCATAATTCCAATGGCCCTTTTCATTGCTCGGGTACATTTCTTCAACTGCAGGACAAAACACAGCGTCGCAACCACTATCGCTGAGTTTCTCAATATCGAGTTGAAGCGTTCTGGGATATTTAGCCAAATCACTCGCATTGTTGAATTGCGTTGGATTCACGAAAATGGACGCAATCACTACGTCGCAATTTTGACGAGCAAGCGCAATTAATGACTGGTGACCGGCATGCAAAGCGCCCATTGTCGGCACGAATCCGACTGTTAATTGGCGATTGCGTTGATGAGCCACCCAATCGTTGACCTGCTTAATGTGTTCGAATACAGCGATTGACAAGGTTTTGACAAAAAATGTGAGGGGCCAAATGTAATTGTTTGGAATATTAAAGGAAATATTATTACTATCTTTGCAAACGCTTTCAGTAGAACTTTAATTATTAGTATGAGCAATAAAACGAAAATCTTATACGTCTCGCAGGAAATACTTCCTTTCACGCCCGAAACCTCTACTGCTCAAAATAGTCGCTCACTTCCTCAAGCTGTCCACGAAGGTGGAAAAGAAACCCGGATTTTTATGCCGAGGTATGGTAAAATCAACGAGCGCCGTCATCAATTGCACGAAGTGATCCGTTTGAGCGGAATGAATTTGATTATCGATGATACCGACCACCCACTCATTATTAAGGTCGCCAGCATTCCTCAGATAAGACTGCAGGTTTACTTTATTGATAACCAAGAGTTTTTTCATCGCAAGGCCTTTTTCCATGATGAGAACAATCAAATGTTCCCGGACAATGACATGCGCATGATTTTCTTTACCAAGGGTGTATTGGAAACTGTGAAAAAATTGGGATGGACTCCCGATGTGATTCACTGCCACGGTTGGTTTACTTCATTGATGCCTTTGTATGTAAAGCAATTGTACAGTCGGGATCCTCATTTCGCTGATGCGAAGGTGGTGACCTCACTATACAATGACTCATTTGAAGGAAGCTTGGATGCGAAAGTGTCAAAAAAGATTGCCTTTGACGGCATTGGTATGGATCAGATGGCACATTTGAAGAATCCAACCTATGCGAATTTGGCCAAACTGGCCTTGCAACATTCTGACGGAGCCATCTTCGCCGAGTCAGGAATTAGTCCTTCATTAGAGACCTTTTGCAATGATATTGATGTTCCTGTTCTCAAGCCCTACGCGGAATTGGATCAGTTGGCATCAGTGGATGAATTTTACGATTCTATTGTACTGGGAAAGACAGAGCTCGTTGATTAATAAAAATTACCATCATAGATTTCAAACAATAAGCCTCAAGCGATTGGGGCTTTTTGTCATTTTAGCTGCAGCGCTTGCCGTGGGTTGCACCAAGCCTGACGAGACGTTAGGCGAAGGCATTCAGCCCGACGAAGATCAGCTGCACGCCGCCGTAACAGATTCAATAGCCTTGGTGGTTTCTACCGAAAAGATTGATTCATTGCGAACCGATTTATTCGCCAATGTGCTTGTTGGGAATTACCTGGATGATGTCATGGGCGCGGTAAAATGCCGAGGCGTTTTGCAGTTTGCCCCGGATCTCACCGTTGATACGTTGCCGGCAAACAGGCAGGTATATGCCGTTGAACTTGATTTAGCCTATCAGCCGGAGGCCTATGGCAATAATGCCCCCATGTTTTTTCAGGTGCAGCAGCTTATGGAGCCGATTGATTTGGATTCCTCTTATTATTCCAATCATCAACCGCAACGGGGTTGGGAGAATTTGATTTTGCCGGGCCAAGAAACACATACGACCCGCCCGGAGTATGCATCAACATTGTCGACGGCAACACCGGAGTATTTGAAATTGAAACTGGATCCTGCTTTTGGACAGTTTTTAATAGCGAATGATAGTGCGCTCACGAGTTTTGACGCGTTTTCTGAGTACTTCAATGGATTGGTTTTGAGTTCGACCACCACGGATGGTCGTGTGGTAAGTTTCGCAACAATCAATTCAAAGCTGACTGTTTATTACCGATATCCCGGAGAAAACAGGATGAACATTGGTACCTATACATTCAAATACACATCCTCATGCGAGGCATTTTCCACGGTGGAGCAGCAGTACTATGGCAGCTCCGTTTCAGGGTTAAGCCCCACGTCACCGCTTAGCGCAACTCAGTGGGCATATATGCAAGGTGCCGGAGGTACGCGCGTGAGTGTAGATATTTCGGATGTATTATGGATGAGAGAAGTGCCAAACATTACGATTAATAAAGCAGAATTGGTTGTGCCATACGATGCACAATCTAAGTTTGCCGGAATAGATAGTCTGAATATGGTGTATGAGAAGAGCGAGGGCTTCTTTGCTCTTACCGCTGATTACGCGCGCAATGCCGGTGGTAATTTTCGGAAGGCCGAGGGGTATTATCGATTCAATATCACTCACCATGTGCAGAGCCTTTTGGCCGGTGAAATTGACAATACAGAATTGAAGCTAGTGGTTAACCCACGGGTAGGAGGATTATACAATACACTGGGTACGCGCCGAAGTTTATTGCATGGGCCGGTTTACAGCGCAGACCGCACCCAGAATATGCGCTTGGTGATTACTTACAGCTATTAATGTGTTCAACTATTTTTGATTAACAGACTAAAACTAAATAAGCCATGTGTGGAATAGTAGGATTTATAGGCAGTCAGCACGCTTATCCCATTTTGATTAAGGGATTGAAGCGGTTGGAATATCGCGGATATGACAGCTCAGGAGTGGCCATGATAGAGAATGGTGATTTCAACACCTACAAGTGCAAGGGCAAGGTGGCCGACCTCGAGTCGCTCGTTAAGGGTAAAAACCTTGAGGGGTCAGTTGGTATCGGTCACACGCGTTGGGCTACCCATGGTGTTCCGAATGATGTGAATGCTCACCCTCATTTATCCGGAGATGGCAATTTAGCCCTCATTCACAATGGGATTATTGAGAATTACGCTGCGCTCAAGGAAGCCCTTATTGGCCAAGGTCATATTTTCAAGAGTGACACCGACACTGAAGTTTTGGTGCATTTCATCGAGGACATCATGTCGAAGACCGGTGCTGAGTTGTTTGAAGCAGTGCGCACAGCATTGTGTGAGGTTGTAGGCGCATATGCTATTGTTGTTTTGGATCGCCGATTTCCTGATCGATTGGTTTGTGCTAAGAAATCAAGCCCATTGGTTATAGGTATTGGTGTCGATGGTGATTACTTCATCGCTTCAGACGCTACGCCATTCATTGAATACACGAAGAATGTTGTTTACCTCGAGGATGAGGAGGTGGCATTAATTGATCGCCACACAGGCCTCAAGATTGTGACTATACAAAACCAGCCGAAGGCGCCATACATACAAGAATTGGAGTTAAAGCTGGAAGCCATCGAAAAGGGTGGATATGATTCTTTCATGTTGAAGGAAATTCACGAGCAGCCACGTTCGATTCATGATTCCATTCGCGGTCGCCTCAATCTTAATCATGGTATGGTCAAGATGAGCGGTATTGATCGCCATGAAGAAATCTGGATGAATGCCAATCGCATTATTATCGTGGCTTGCGGCACTTCATGGCACGCCGGATTAGTGGCTGAATATTTATTTGAAGAATTTGCGCGCATACCTACTGAAGTCGAGTATGCATCGGAGTTTCGCTATCGCGACCCGATCATTCAACCGGGCGATATCGTGATTTCTATTTCGCAATCGGGCGAAACTGCGGATACACTTGCAGCTATTGAGTTAGCCAAGGATAAGGGGGCATTTATTTTTGGTGTTTGCAACGTGGTGGGCTCAACCATTTCACGTGCTACACATTCAGGGGCATACACGCATGCCGGGCCAGAAATTGGCGTAGCCTCTACAAAAGCTTTCACTGCACAAGTTGCCGTGCTATATATGATTGCTCTTTCCGTTGCCGACAAGCGCGGAACCATCACCAAAGATCGCATGCATCGTTTGATGGCAGAGCTGAGCACCATTCCGGATAAAGTGGAAGAGGTGTTGAAGACGAATTCCATTGTAGAAACAATCGCAGAGATTTATAAAGATCACCGCAATGCCCTCTATTTGGGGCGCGGCTACAGTTTCCCGGTTGCACTTGAGGGCGCTTTGAAGCTGAAGGAGATTTCTTACATCCACGCCGAGGGTTATCCGGCTGCAGAGATGAAACATGGTCCTATCGCTCTTATCGACGAGGAGATGCCGGTCTTTGTTATCGCAACACAGGGACACTCATATGAAAAGGTGGTAAGTAATATCCAAGAAGTGAAGGCGCGTAAGGGAAAAATTATCGCAGTAGTTACTGCTGGTGATAAGACCGTAAGTGAGTTGGCCGATCACTCTATCGAAATACCCAAGACGGATGACAGCTTGGTGCCGATTGTTTCGGTTATTCCATTCCAATTGCTCGCATATCATGTTGCCGTGATGCGTGGATGCAACGTAGACCAGCCTAGAAACCTCGCTAAGAGCGTTACTGTAGAGTGATTATGAGGTTATTAACAAATCCACAAACCCAATGTTGATAAACTCCGATTTTTATCAGTTGGTGTGAAATTATTCATCGGATGTTTGTCGGTACAAATCAAAATTCAATTTATATGAAAAAAGTAGTTTTGTTTATCGCACTGGTTGCCACCACTGTGGTAGGTGCACAAGCGCAGAAGTTTCAAGGTGGCGAAAAGAACCTTGAAGTGGAGTTCAATCCATTTGGAGGATCTCCGATTGGCATGCCAAACGGTTTCCGTTTCCGTATGTTCAACAGTGAAAGCAGTGCTATCCGTGTTGGTTTCAACATTGGTGGTACCAACAGCTCTGAAGTGTATGAGCAGCAAACACAAGTAGATGGTTCAGACGGTGCCAAAGTGGTATTGCCTGAGTTGAACCAATCTATGAAGTCTTTCAATTTCTCTATCCGTCCAGGATACGAAATGCACTTCCAGGGTACAGATCGTTTGTCACCTTACGTAGGTGCTGAATTGGCTTATTCAATGTCTAGCTCACAAATGACTCGTGAGTTCCACAACTCTAACAATGCTGACGACCAATCTAAGCCAGAGAACTGGCAGACTTGGGAAATGACAGTGAAGAACGGTTCTAGCACTTTTGGCCTCAATGCTTTGGCCGGTGTTGATTTCTACTTCGTTGACAATTTCTACATGGGTGCTGAAATCAGCCTTGGTTTCCACAACACATCTTACAAAGATCGTGAGACAACAGCGAGCAACGAAGATGCTTGGAAATACAGCACAGGTCCAGAAAGCACTGGCGGTCGTCCAGATGCTCAAAATGACATCGACTTCTACCAAGCTACTTGGAACAATGAAGGTACTGCTATCGAGTACCAGACTATCATTGGCCCTGGTGACCCGTTGTCATTCACTAGCCCTACCAAAACTTCAGGTTGGGGTCCAAACTTCCAATCTACTATCCGTTTGGGTTGGTTGTTCTAATCAGAAATCTGCAATTGAATATATCCAAAGGGGCTGCCGCAAGGCAGCCCTTTTTGTTTTTGAGGTTGACCTGAGATG
>CANHPZ010000092.1 GCA_947462725.1 Flavobacteriales bacterium | reverse complement strand
TGCTGATTCCAACGCAAACCAATTCCACGATTGACTTTAGCCGTTTCATCGTTGTATCGTATGTCGGAGACATTCAGTGCTTCGTTGCTGGTAGTGTCTGCATAGATAAATTCAAGATCATCACGCGAGGCATACATCGACAGATTTAAGTAGGCACGCTCATTGGGTCTGAAGGTCAATTTCGCATTCACATCTTGAAACAATAGCGACGGTTTAAAATCACCTTCGAATGCGTTCAAGCGCTCATCCTTGGCATAAACAACAGATGATGAATAGATAGTATTAAAGAGTTCTTTGTAAGCAGGCGCTTGTATGGCATCGGTTATCGATCTGCGGCCGGCAATAAAAATGCTCGCCTTGCCCGACGAGTCGAGAGGTGCCTCTACAGCGCCCGACAAGCTGAGTGCACCAAGCTCCAATTGCCCCGAGGGGTTTCGCAAATCGCCTTCCTTACCGGTCAGTTCCAGAAATCCGGATGCCCTTCCACCCACAGTCACATCAGCAGGTCCTTTATACAAGCGCATCGATTTAACAGCGTAAGCGTTGACTGCTGAAATCATTCCGAAGAAATGGTCCTGGTGATAAATATTGAATCCATCCAAAAGCATTTGACTTTGATCGGAATTGCTTCCACGTATGTAAAGTCCATTGCTGTATTCCTGAGAGCCACTCACTCCCGGAAGTACTTGAGCAACGCGGAAAATATCCGCTTCACCAAGTCCATATCGGATTTGAAAAGCACTGGGATTAAGTTGCGCATATAGAGGTCGAATGGTCACCTCAGGCACTTGTATAGAATCCGCTCGAATAACAACATCTTTCAAAAAGGTTGAAATAGGAACCAGCTTCACTTGAATACACATGCCCTGATCTGGCCATTGGACAGCTTGTTTAAACGGCTGATATCCCACATAAGCAACAACAAGGGTATCAGCATCAATGGCAGTATCGATGACTAGTGAAAACTGACCAAATTCATCGGCCACAGCAGAAAGCCCGCTAGCAAGCAATGCAACACCACCGAAGGGCAACCTTTCACCTGTGAGTCGATCGGTAAGGATACCGGATAAAACGGAGCGATGGCTGGTCGTGGATTGTACCTGGGTGCTGATATCGGAAACAGGGAAAATGACATAAGTGTCGTCGACACGATTGAAAGCAAATGGCGTTTCCTGCAAAAGCGCGTGAAGAGCGGCATCAGGGGTTTCATTCACGAAACGCCACGTGCCCTTGTATTGATTGAGCTCGTAACTATCGTAGGCAAAAGACAAAGACCATTGTTCAGACCATGCATTGAGCACATGAGCTACAGTGCGGTTGGCATATTCGCCAGTGATGAGCTGGGTATTCTGAGCCGCTACTATCAGCTGAAGCAGCAAGCATACTGAGGTATAGCAGATTCGCTTAAACATGCGTCATATATCAGCTCCGAGTCGGTCGCGAAAAATTTTAAGCACTTTGCTCATTCGCTTTTCTATGGCCTTCACCGACAAGCTCAATCGATCTGCTATTTCCTGATAAGTCAAATCTTCCAAGCGATTCATAAGAAATACTTCACGACCTCCGTCAGGCAATTCCGAAATAACCAGATTGAGCTTGGCTTCGTATTCTGCCATTTCAGCCAATTTCTCAGGTGTATCAAACTCGCGATCATTCGTTCCTTTCCTTTGAAATTTGTAGAACAACTGTTGCCGCTTTTGATAGTTGATGGTGTTGTTTTGAGCTATCTTAAACAGATAAGCCTTCATAGTAGTGCGGTCGATGCGATCGCGATTTTCCCAAAGTTTGATGAATGAATCTTGAGCGATATCGTCAGCCAGGTCCATGTCACCGCATTTGTAATAAATGAAATTCCGCACCGATTTATACCATTCACTAAAAACACGCTGAAATTCATCGTGAGTCAATGCATTAGAAATCGGATCAGGTTTCATTCAACGGTCAATGGCTTGCAGTTCATTTGACAAGCACAATGATAAGACTATTGACGCGACTATGAAAAACAGAGTTGCATCAAAGGAGAATTGCTGCTGTTGTATACATTTGCTTTCGACAGTCAATGACACTGTAATGTATATGGAATCGACGATTTTGATAATTGGGGCATCGGGGCAAATTGGGATTGAACTCACGATGGCACTTCGCAGCAAACATGGCAATGGGAAAGTCATTGCTTCCGACATACGTCCAACCTCAGACACGGCCCTGCTTCAAGGACCTTATGAAATTTTGGATGCATTGGATAAGCCGGGCATTCTGGCCTGCATCGAAAAACACAATGTCAAAGAGGTCTACCTCTTGGCTGCTTTGCTTTCTGCCACCGCAGAAAAAAATCCTGAGTTCGCGTGGCGCTTGAACATGGAGGGACTATTCAACATCTTGGATTTAGCGCGGGAAAAGAAGATTGACAAAATATTTTGGCCAAGCTCTATAGCTGTATTTGGTCCTACTACACCCCGCGAAATGACACCCCAGCGCACAGTCATGGAACCCACCACTGTTTATGGTATATCGAAGTTGGCCGGCGAGCGTTGGTGCGAATATTATCATCAGCGCTATGGTGTGGATGTGCGCAGCATACGCTATCCGGGACTCATCGGATACCGGTCAGAACCTGGCGGTGGCACTACAGATTATGCCGTTGATATATTTCATCAAGCGATTGATCACGGCAAATACACTTGTTTTTTGAAGGCCGACACCAAGCTTCCCATGATGATGATGGAAGATGCTATAAGAGCTACAATCGCTATTATGGAAGCACCATCAGCAAGCATTGCCAATAGAAGCGGATATAACATTGCCGGTTGCAGTTTCACTCCGGAAGAATTGGCGGAACATATTCGTAAAGAGATTCCATCATTCGCTATTTCATACGAGCCTGACTTCCGCCAAGCCATTGCAGACTCATGGCCGGGAAGCATCGATGACAGTTGCGCTCGCACGGATTGGGGTTGGCAAAGCGAATACGACACAGCTCTCCTGAGCAAAACGATGCTTCAGGAAATCACTAAAAAAAAAGCTGAGCACATCGCAACCCCTCGCTGATGTTGTCGTATAGGTTCACTCGCGGCGTGTGCCGTGACCTAACCTAAACATGAACATCTCTATGCGATTCTTCGTAGAATTTTCTAAAAAACTATTCGTAGTCCTTCTTGCTGTTCTCTTCTCGATAACGGCAATGAACGCGCAACTCAATCAAGTCGATAATCAGGGCAGGCGGCATGGCGCATGGATTATTGACGGCTCTATGATGAAGGATCCTTCCTTTGCCCCCTATGCGAAAGTAGAGGAGGGTGACTATCTCTATGGAGAGAAAAAAGGGATGTGGAAGCGCTATTGGCCCGATGGCAACTTACGTTCAGAAATCAACTATTTAAAAGGAAGACCCGAGGGGCCATACAAGATTTACTATGCCAACGGTCAAATGGAAGAATCAGGCAACTGGCAAGACGGGAGAAACAGCAGCCAATTCCAACGCTGCTATGCCAATGGCAAAGTGAAGGAGGAACTGAACTACGACGAGGAAGGGATTCGCCAAGGTGTTCAGAAATTCTATCACGAAAATGGAGTTCTTGCGGTAGAAGTTGGCATGGTGCAAGGCGCAGAACATGGCGTTCAAAAACGTTACGACAGCGATGGCAAGCTCATCGAAGAACGTGTTTTCGACAATGGTAAAATCTTAGCCGGTGGCTCAAAAACATACATGACCCCTTCACAGGTCCAATCGGCTCAGATGGCGGGAATGATGCCAGGCGCGGAGCATCGCACCAATGGTGCGCAAGAATTCAATCCGAACGGCTATAACGCGCTCTACAACCGCAATGGGCAAATGAGCATGGTAGGTGATTTCATGAATGGCAGGCTCTACAACGGACGAGTTCATCACTACGACCAAAATGGCTTACAAACGGGCACAGAAATAATCGCCCATGGCAAAAGCACTGGTCAAGTAGGACTGAAACAGAACAATCAATAATCCGCTTAAGAAAAAAATCAAAAGGCCACCGCTGAAAATGCGGTGGTTTTTTATGGGCACAACTGCCTTATCCCTATTTACTTTGCCGTATGGAACAGAAACTCCACATTTACAATAGCATCAATCGTCAGAAGGAACTATTCGAACCCATCACCCCGGGCCATGTGGGCCTTTATGTGTGCGGTCCAACCGTTTACAGCGATGTGCATTTGGGTAACGTACGCACGTTTATGACGTTCGATTTGGTTTATCGCTACCTTTCATTCATAGGCTACAAGGTTCGCTATGTGCGCAACATTACCGATGTGGGTCACCTCACCGGTGACTCCGACGATGGTGAAGACAAAATTGCCAAGAAAGCCAAGCTCGAAAACCTCGAGCCCATGGAAGTAGTGCAGAAATACACCAACGGGTTTCACGATGTGATGCGGATCTTCAACATCCTGAACCCATCGATTGAACCAACAGCAACAGCGCATATCATCGAACAAATCGAAATGATTCAAGCCATCATTGCCAACGGGTTTGCTTACGAAAGCAATGGTTCTGTGTATTTCGATGTGCGCAAATTCAGTGAGAAGTATCCGTATGGAAAATTATCGGGCCGTGTGATTGATGATTTATACACCAACACACGCGACTTGGATGGACAGGATGAGAAGCGTGATTCACTTGATTTTGCTTTATGGAAAAAAGCCGACGACAGCCACCTCATGAAGTGGAATTCACCTTGGGGCATCGGTTTCCCCGGCTGGCATATCGAGTGCTCAGTGATGAGCACGAAGTATTTGGGCAAGTCATTCGACATTCACGGCGGTGGTATGGACTTGAAATTTCCTCATCATGAATGTGAGATTGCGCAGAACGTTGGGGCCACCGGTCATGAGCCTGTGCGTTACTGGATGCATGGCAACATGCTAACCGTAAACGGACGTAAGATGGCCAAGAGTGAAGGCAATGGTTTCACTCCCGAGGAATTGATCACTGGCAATCACAAATTGCTGGACAAAGGATACAGCCCGATGACAGTGCGTTTCTTTTTCCTCATGGGGCACTATGCCAGCACACTCGACTTCAGCAATGAAGCGTTGCAAGCTGCGGAGAAAGGGTACAAGCGGATGTGCGCAGCAATGAAATTGATTCCGCAATTACCGGCATCGGCAACGAGCGCATACGATACACAGAAATGGCGCAACGAGTGCTTTGAGGCCATGAACGATGACTTCAATACACCTATTGTTCTTTCGCATTTGTTTGAAGGTGTGCGAGTGATTAACTCAGCGAAAGAAGGATCCATTCAACTTACCCAGAACGACATCGCAACGCTCAAGCTAACGTTCGAAGATTTTTTCTTTACTGTTATGGGGTTAAGCAGCGAAGAAGGCGGTGAAAATTCAAAGCTGAGTGCTTCACTCATGGAAATGATTCTAAACATGCGCACAGAAGCCAAGGCCAATAAGGACTTCGCTACCTCCGACAAATTGCGCGATGCATTAGCGTCAATTCAAATACAAATCAAAGATTCCAAAGAAGGCACTACCTGGACCTACGAGGGATAATCGACTCCACTCCACAAGCATGAAAGCAAAACAAATCGGAGCCATAGCACTTATTGGAATCTTTTTGGGTTCAACCATCTATATCGGTTGCAACGACGACCAACAGTCGAAAAAGAGCCAGGGTTCACAGCAACCAAAAGAAACGAAGAAAGAGATAACAGCGCCGACATTCAGCGCCGACACTTCGTATGCCTATGTGAAGAAACAGGTCGACTTCGGCCCTCGAGTTCCGGGGAGCGAAAGCCATACTCGTTGCGGCGATTGGATGGTGAGCCGCTTGAAATCATTTGGTGCAAGTGTTATAGAGCAAAACACGAATCTGAAAACCTTCGAAGGAAAGAGCATTCCTGTTCGCAACATCATCGCTGCATTTTCTCCTGAAAAGAAAAACCGCGTGTTGCTTTGTGCACACTGGGATAGTCGTCCGTTTTCCGATAAAGACAAAGACCAGGGCTTATGGAAGAAACCCATCGATGGCGCTAATGACGGCGGAAGCGGAGTTGGTGTGCTCATGGAAATAGGCCGCCAACTCAGCCTAATGCCAACAGATATTGGAGTTGACCTGATCTTCTTCGATGCAGAAGATTTGGGCACTGCAGAATTTGCGAAGGATGGTGAAAAAGAAATACTCAATGACGGATACACTACCTCCTGGTGTTTAGGTTCTCAGTATTGGGGAAAGAATAAACACGTTCCAAACTATAACGCGCGATTCGGAATTTTACTTGACATGGTTGGCGCCGCAGATGCGACATTCAACAAAGAGCATTACTCCATGGAATATGCACCTGATGTGATGAACTTGGTTTGGAATACAGCGTCAAAAATGGGATTTAATGCACTATTCACTTCCGAAGAAGTGGAAGGTGTGGTGGATGATCACTTCTTTGTTACTCGCGGCGGAATTCGTTGCATCGACATCATTGATACTCGCTCACAGATAATGACCATGGGGCTAGGAGGATACAAGTTTGCCAACTATCACCACACACACAACGACAACATTTCCATCATTGATAAAAATACGCTTCAAGCGGTGGGACAAACATTGATGCAAGTAATCTACAATCAGTAGAATTAAAAATCCATATTGAGCGAAACGTAGAACACGCGATCCATTACACGACCATCGTCTACACCCCACGCCCAATCTGCTCTTACGAAATAGCCTAGCAAACGCGAGTGCAATCCGAATCCGTAACCGTAAATCACAGGTTCACGGTTGTTGGTAATCGAAACAGTAACCGGATTTTGCACCACATCGGTGCGATTGAATAAATTTCCATCAGCATAAGGATTCCAACCGGTCCATGCGCTGCCCGCATCAAAGAATGTAACAAGTTGGAAGTTCTCAATAAAGTCGCTCTTGATGGGACTTTTAGCAAAGTACTTGAACAAGGGAAGGCGCAGTTCTGCGTTGGCCACCACAGCTGAATTTCCATTGCGTGCATTCACATAAAATCCGCGCACCGGTCCTACGAATGACTGAAAACGATAAGGTTCATCCGGGTTGACAGGAGTAGCATTATCTACGCGTTGGAAAAGCCAATTGTCGACGCCGCCGAAATAATTGATGACCTTCTGTGAGCCGAATGAGGAGGTGCCCGCCAAACGAAATGCAGCGATGAACGATCGATGAATGCGTTGATAATGGCGTGCATCAAAACCGAAAATATTAATCTCTGTTTTCTCTTTAAGGTTCGGCTGTTGGTAGCGCTCTACCCAGGTTTTAAATCGTGTTCCGTTATACAAATTCAACCCCTTCGAAATCGTGTTGTCAAACACATATTCCACCTTCAATGCTAAGTTCATTTCAAACAAATTCTTAGCCTCGAGGCTCACCAAATCATTGGATTGGCGAACCGCTTTATCGATGCGATAGTCCCCGCGTATGCGCAAAGAGCTCACTTCGCTGAACGGGTACTTCACGCTATAGGCCACATCGTTGCTTTGCAACTTCACAAAGTCAATTCCCCGCTGAATGCGTTGTGACTGTCGGGAGAAAATGAGTTTGCGGTCCAAACGATCGCTAAGGTTTTCGAAACTAATGCCGTACTCCGTATTATCAAGACCCCAATTGGCGCGGAATCCACCAACAACCTTATAGTCTTCAAACAAATCCGAAATTCCGAATTGGGTGAATCCACTAAGGCCAGGCGAAATACTGCTTGGAGAAGAGCCTGTATAATTTTGATACATCGGATTGAAGAAATTATTGCTCATTTGAGCAATCGCCTTATCGGCGGCGAAGTTGAGTTTGTAATTGCGTGAACGAGGCAACACGAATTCCGCAGTGGTGTCATTCGCCATTGCTTTCGCTCGCGATGAAACTTCTTCAACACGCACGGTTTCCTTTTCAAGTGTATAATCTAACTTATCGTCATCGAACACATAGTTATCGATATCGATATCACCCTTCGAAATTGTATCCGCCGATATTTTCAGTTTATCAGTTAACCCCATTTGCGGATTATCCTTATCCGGATCGATTGGCTGCTGAGCGCCATCAAAGACATCCGCCGATCTATTCGATAGGTTGACCCACGGTTGCCCTCCCTTCCGAAAAGCAATCAAAAAAGCACCATCTCTAGGATGAAAATCATGCTCATGAATATCCCGTGTGAAGGAGGTAGCCTGCTTCACCGTAGTGAAGTAACGGTAGTGAATTGCAGTATCAATGGCGCTGATTACGCTATCTACATTGGCGATGTATCGATTGCGAAAGCCATTGCCATCACCTAGAAAAGTAAAATGCTTGCGATTGTATTCGTAGGGTTTCGATTCATTGATACTCTCTGTTTGCGTAATGCGTTCGAGCACCTTGCCCCGATTCTCCAGATCATAGATAAACACATCAGCATTGAAGCCCATTTTCATGGTCGACTCATTGGCTGTTCGCAGTGTGTCGTCGGTTCTGTTGGATGTGAAAATCACTCGCTTTCCTTCCTCAATAAAAGAAGGCTCCATATCATCCCATAGATCGCGCGTGAGTTGCTCGAAGTTGTTTCCGATTACCTGGTAAAGAAACAAATCCGTTTGGCCGCGATTGACGGCACTAAGAATCATTCGCTTTCCGTCAGGACTATACTCCATCGAATTGATTTTCTCTATGAGGAAGAGTTCCTTTTGGGTGTGCTTCTTAGTGGCGACCGTAAAATTACCAATCCACGCATTGGCGCGCTTTTCAAAGATGTAGGTCAATATTTCTCCGGAGGGATGCCAAGCAAGCACAGGGAAAGTTTCGTCGGCCACCCGCTCCATTTTGTGCTCTCTCTTGAGTATGCATCTCTTCTCCTTTTTTTCCACATCGTATAGCCATACGCGGTATTGCCCCAACTCATGTGTCACATACGCCACATGCTTTTGATCGGGCGAAAGCGTGAAATGCGAATAGCGGAATTTTCTTTGAAAGCGCACATCCACATCGCCCATCGACTTCTTGCTTTTATTGTAGGCCCTCACTTCCTGACGTGACGCGTTATCTGCTAAGCGCATCTCTGCAGGCAACAATTCTGCGCGCACGCCGGCAGCTTTTTCCTTATAAAAATTCAGGTATTCGTTAGATAACTGATCAAGAGTTAGCCCGAGCACATATAAAAATCCGCTTTCCACATTTCTACTGGCCTGTGCCATGTAGAGAATATTCGGAATTACATTTTGACCATAGACTTCAGAGATATAGTTCCAAAATGTTTGTCCCGCAAGCTTCGCATCGTCACCTTCAAACTGATTAAAACTCTTGAACTTACCGCTGCGCGCCAAATCCTTTATGAACGTGGTACTCTCGGTGGAAACACCATTGGCTGCATAGGCGATTATGCCTTCTTCGAACCATTTGGGAACAGTAAGCAAGGTGGAATTTTTAAGCACGTCCTTCCAATTGCCACCATAAATCAATTGGGCAAAAAGAACACG
>CANHPZ010000091.1 GCA_947462725.1 Flavobacteriales bacterium | reverse complement strand
TTATCTTTCTTATTGCCGCGCAGAATGCGGTCTTCGGCTATGCGGTCCTTCCAAATATCATAAGCCTCCTGATCGAATTCCAAATTCTCTGAAGCATCACCTTCAAAAACGGTAACATACAATCTGTCCTTCGGAATTTGATACACCTCTGTGAGCAACTCCCACGCCCAAGCAATAGCGTCTTGCTTGAAGTAATCGCCAAACGACCAGTTGCCGAGCATCTCGAACATCGTGTGGTGATAGGTATCAACGCCCACTTCTTCCAAGTCGTTGTGCTTGCCGCTTACACGCAAACACTTTTGTGTGTCAGCAACACGCGGATATTTAATCGCCTCATTGCCCAAGAACCAATTCTTGAACGGAGCCATACCGCTGTTGATGAACATGAGTGTGGGATCGCCCTTCACTACCATCGGTGCTGAAGGAACAATAACGTGGCCTTTCGATTGGAAAAAATCCAAAAACTGTCGGCGTATTTCGCGGGAAGTCATCTTTTGCATAACAGGCGCGAATTTATTCCGCTTATGCCATTGAGCCTACATCAGGCGACCAATTCAAGCTGTAATTTTTTCTGATTTAGGTAACGCTTCAAATCATTACATTCGCGTCAACTAATGGCCCGTCTTAAGTACAAATTCAACCCCAGCACGCTCAATTTTGAGAAGATTAGTTACGGCATCCGCGACTATACCTTGAGTGGATTGCGTTACCTGTTCGCCGGGCTTGTCATTGGTGCTATTGGTGTGGTTTTATACGCATCTTTCTTTAAAGACCCGGAAACTGCGCGACTCAGTCGGGAAGTGAAATTCCTCAATTCACAAATCGCAGAGCTGAACGATCAGATCGACACACTTGAACTTTTCGCCAGCGATCTGCAAGACAAAGACGACAATGTTTACCGTAGCATTTTTGGAGCGGAACCATTTCCTGAGCACATGCGCAAAGGCGGTGTAGGAGGAAGTGATAGGTATAAAAACGTAAAAGGTTACGAAAGCAGCGATGGTATTATTGAAACGCAAAAGCGCATCAATCGCTTGCAGCGTGCCATGGTTGCGCAAAGCAAATCGTACGAAGAGATTTACAACTTGGCCAAATCGCAAGATCAAATGTTGCAGTGCATTCCGGCCATTCAACCGGTATCCAACAAAGAGCTACGTCGTTTGGCTTCCGGATTCGGCATGCGTATTCACCCGATTTACAAGATTGCGAAGATGCACACCGGTCTCGATTTCACTGCAGATATCGGAACTGAAATCTACGCCACAGGCGACGGTGTAATTGAAGCTGTCGATAGCAAACTCTCCGGCTACGGGCACCACGTTGTGATCAACCATGGTTTCGGATACGAATCGCTCTACGCTCACATGAGTCGCGTAGCAGTGCGCCCGGGCGAAAAAGTTACAAGAGGACAAGTCATCGGATATGTCGGAAGCACCGGAACATCTACCGGCCCTCACTTGCACTACGAAGTCATTAAGAATGGTGTTAAAGTGGATCCTGCATTCTACTTCTACAGCGACATCACACCAGAGCAATACGAAGACATGTTGCAGCGCGCTGCGAACTCCAACCAAAGCTTCGACTAAACGCATTCTCATTCATGTATACCAAATCATTCGAAATAGAAAAACTCTACTACTCTATTGGCGAAGTCGCCGATATGTTTGAAGTAAATACTTCCCTCATTCGTTTTTGGGAGAAAGAATTTCCACAGTTGCAACCGCGCAAAAACGGCCGAGGCAATCGTGTATACTCCAAAAAAGACCTAGAGCTTTTCAAGAAGATTCATCATTTAGTTAAAGAAAAAGGGTTCACGCTTGATGGAGCAAAAAATGCACTTCGTGAAAAAGATGATTTGACAACCCATGAAATGCTGACCGATAAACTCCTTCAAATCCGCAGCGAATTAGCGAGTATCGCAAGCGCACTCTAAGATCGATTATTCAACCATGCCTCAAGGCCTTGTCATCAAATCAACCGGTAAGAACTACGACGTTCTCACCGATGACAAGCGCATGATTGTATGCCAGGTCAGAGGCAAAATCCGTCTTGAAGGCCGTTCAACTACCAATCCCGTGGCGGCAGGAGATATCGTTGATTACACCCTCGAAAACGAGCGTGAAGGCAATATCACACACATTCATCCGCGCAAGAACTACATCATTCGTAAGTCGGTCAACCTGTCGAAAGAGGCGCAAATCATCGCCACCAATCTCGATCAGGCTTTGCTCGTTGTGACTACTACTCGCCCGCAGACAACGCCAGGTTTCATCGACCGTTTTCTCATTACCGCTGACGCATACGACATACCTGTCATACTGCTCTTCCATAAAATCGACCAATACAATTCCAAAGAACTCGGAGAGGTTGAGGCACTCATGGAAGTGTATGAAAAAATTGGTTACACCTGCATAAAAACATCGCTTGAAACCAATGTTGGCCTTAGCGATGTACAACACCTCATCGAAGGAAAAATCAGCCTCATCAGCGGTCACAGTGCCACCGGCAAATCATCGCTCGTGAATCACTTCATTCCGGGAAAAGATCTGCGCATTGGCGAAGTCAGCGAATCAAGCAACAAAGGACAACACACTACCACCTTCGCTGAAATGCATATGCTTCCATTTGGAGGATTCATCGTGGACACCCCTGGAATCAAAGGCTTCGGACTCGTAGATATTCCCAAAGAAGAATTGCATCATCACTTTATCGAATTCTTCGCATTGCTACCCGAGTGCAAATACCACAACTGCCTTCACCTCAACGAGCCCGGCTGCGCTGTGCGCAAAGCCCTAGAAGCTGGTGAATTGGCACCATCGCGATACAACAGCTACGTGTCGATGTACGGCGACGAAGAAGAACGCAGCGTATACCGCAACGGGTGATTGGCTTCATTCACCACAGCAAAACCCTTTGCCGTAATCAGTTCCCCCAACGAAAGCAGCGGACAGCGACGCGCTGCTGCGCGTCTCGGTTATTAGCCGAGGTTGCGGACGCGCTGCAGCGCGTCATTGCCCTTGACTTTCAAAAAATGTCCGCTGTGTTCACCACTGCGCTGCTATATTCGCGGCGCATTTCTCACAGGGGTGTCTCGGCAAAACCGAGACTGAGATTATACCCTTTGAACCTGGGCGGGTCATGCCGCCAAGGAAGATCAACGAGGTAGCTGAACTTTCATCGTCGGCTGCCCCTGGCCGACGAGCAACATTTTTTTGAATGATGTTACGTCCAATGAGAAACCTCTTTTCCGCATGCGCACTGGCATGCATTAGCCTATGCAGCACTGCACAATCTGTGTCCGATAGTTTATCGGCCGACACACTCGATGTGATCCTCATCGAATCGACACGCGCGGGCAGCAACACTCCCATTGCATTCACCGAGCTTTCTGCGAAAGACATCACTCCTCTCAACAACGGACAGGATGTGCCGTATATCCTTCGACTCACACCTTCCTTGATCACCACAAGTGATGCAGGCACCGGCATCGGCTACACCGGCATGTGGTTGCGCGGCAGCGACATATCACGAATCAACGTGACCATCAATGGTGTGCCGCTCAATGACCCGGAAAGTCAGCAAGTGTTTTGGGTCAACACGCCCGATCTCCTTTCAAGCGCCAACAACGTTCAAATACAACGCGGCATTGGCACCAGCACCAACGGTGCAGCAGCGTTCGGTGGCAGCATCAAAATCGATACACGTGTGATGAGCACAAAACCTTACGTGCGCACATCCAACAGTTTTGGATCATTCAATACGCTAAAGAACAACCTCAGCTTTGGCACCGGCATGCTCGGCAAGCACCTCATTCTTGAAGGCAGAATTTCACGCATCAGTAGCGATGGATACATTGATCGTGCAACATCAAAACTTCAATCCTATTTCGGTGAATTGGGTTACTACCACGATCGCACTACCATTAAACTTACAGCCTTTGGAGGCAAGGAGAAGACGTATCAATCATGGTACGGAACGCCAACATCGGTGCTCCAGAACAACATCCCGGCGGTTATCGCCTATGGTATTCGCAACGGCCTCAGCATATCGCAACTCAACAACGTTATCAATTCAGGTCGCACCTACAACTATTACGAGTACGAAAACCAAACCGACAACTACACGCAAAACCAGGCACAGTTGCACATCAACCACACTATCAACGCGCAATGGCAAGTGCAGGCAGCATTGCACTTCACGCATGGTGAAGGCTACTACGAAGAGTTCAACGCTCAAGATGGATTGTGGCGATATTCTCCCGATTCAATCTTCGATAACAGCAACAACTATCTCGAAACATCGGATGTGATTCGCCAACGCTGGCTCAAAAACAATTTCTATGGCAGCGTTTTCTCATTGACACGTCAAACCAAGCACTGGCAAAGCACGCTCGGTGGCGGTGCCAACTATTACGCAGGAAACCACTTCGGGGAAATTGTTTCTATTGCCAATTCAGCCATCGACTTGAAAGGTCAACATTACTACAATGGAACCAGCGGCAAATCCGACGTGAATGCTTACTGGAAAAACACCATGGTCATAGCGCCGCACCTGGAAGGGTATATCGATTTGCAAGCACGTCACATCGGTTACAACACATCTGGAACCGATAACGATCTACGCACATACGACATCGAAAAATCACTCTTCTTCTTCAATCCCAAGGCCGGAATCACTTACACACTTGGACAACACAAAGCCTTCGCTTCTGCAGCACACGCCGGGCACGAACCCAACCGCAACGACTTCGTTGATGCTGCCGATGCCTCCACCATCAAACCCGAATACATGACCGACTTCGAAACCGGATATCAGTATAGAAACGATTGGCTGCACGCAGGCATCACAGGATTCTACATGCAATACAAAGATCAGCTCGTGCTTACCGGTGCACTCAACGATGTAGGCGCGCCGCTGCGACTCAACATTCCCAACAGTTATCGCCGCGGTGTTGAAGTGGAATTCGCGGTTCAATCGAAACTCGGATTTTACGCACAAGCCAATGCCACTTGGAGTGCCAACAAAATCGAACAATTCATCGAAACACTTTACGACTACTCCAACGATGGCTTCGCTATCATCAACAACATTTACGCAAACACCGACATCGCATTTTCACCGTGCATCAGCGGCAGTGCGCAAGGTGGATACAAGCACAACTGGAAAGGTGCGAAATTCAATCACTCCATTGATTGCGCTTGGATCACAAAATATGTGGGTCAGCAATACCTCGACAACACGCAAAATGATAGCCGGATAATCGATGCTTACTTGGTGAACGACGTGCGCATTGGCTATACCATCAGCGTGGCCAAACGCTTCGAATTGGGCGTGAACGCTTGGGTGCAAAACGTACTGGACAATTACTACGAAACAAACGGATACACTTACAGCTACATCAGTGGCGGACTAACCACGGAGAAATTCTATTATCCGCAAGCCACAAGAAACTATCTCGTGGGATTATCACTTGCCTATTGATGAAATAGAAAATAATTTCTCAGTCGGCTGAGCGGTGCACTGTTTGCTCCGGACGACTCACCAGATAAACTCCCAGCACTATGAACGCAGCACATACGATCTTCATCATACTGAAGTCGCGTGTATAATCGCGGTCTGAAACTGAAGCCAAGAGAAGTGCAAACACACCGGCAAACACAGGCTGCAGATAGATGTATGAACTCGCAATGGTGGGTGATAACCGATGAATAGCCAGAATATTGAACAGGTAGGTCAAGAACGTCGTGCATACAATAACAAACCCAACACAGAACCATTGCCAGCTATCCAGCGAAACCCAATCGACGGCCTTCAAACCCATTCCACCGAAAGGAAAAACCAATGCAATGGCAATCAAGAATGTCCATGCAACAATATCCAAAGGCCGATATTTCTGCATCAATGGCTTGACCATTACCAAATAAAAAGCATACGAAATACTGTTGAGCAGAATGAATACATCGCCTTTGAGCGAACTCGCCCTGCTTACATCCTGATTGCTCAACCACAACAGCGTGATAGCTCCGGCCGCGCCAAGCGCCACTCCTATTACTTTTATCCATGTGATGCGTTGACGCAGCAACAACGCACTCATCACCATCACAAGGATCGGATTACTCGTCATGATGATGCTCGCATTTACCGGTGAAGTAAGTGCCAGACCATTAAAGAATAGCAGCTGATTTGTAGCCACGCCGGCAATAGCACATAACAAAAAGCGCCACCAATCTTCGCGCTTGGGAACAACAATTTTAGACGCACCCCCAGAGCTCAACCGAAGTGTAATCCAAAACAACACGGTAGCGCCCATTACACGCAAAGCAATGAAGCTGGTGGGCTGAATGGGATTCGGCATGACACACTTCGCGATGATAAAATTGGCTCCATAGATAAGAGCCACAGACAACAGCGCTATATGTGCCCAAATGTTTTTCGGCATTAAAGCGACCCTTTGGCTTCTGCCACAACCTTGGCGGCATTGCCAATAAAGATGCGGTCACCATTGACCATCACCGGACGTTTCAAAAACGTGTATTCCTCTAAGATGTATTTGCGATAATCTTTCTCCGTCAGCGTCATTTCATTTAAGCCCATGGAGCGATATTTCATAGCCACCCGACTAAACAGTGCTTCATATGAGCCTGCCAACTTTTTCATCTCATCAATTTGCGCCGGAGTAATAGGATCGAGCTTGATGTCTTGCATCTCAAAACCTTTGGTCTTGCTTCCCCACTCTTTCAGAATTCGCTGATTGGTGCCGCAATTGGTCAAATGATAAATTTTTTTCATGGTGTATTATTTCCCTTGAAAACCACGAATGACCCCTACGAGTTCATCGAGGCCCGAACCAAAATGCTCGTTGTTGTCAACCACCAAACTGCACTTACTCACGAAAGGCTCCAGGTAGCGCTCCTCTGCAGGACGCACGTGATTAAACCATTGATATTTCACCTGATCAACTCCGAATCCACGCTCTTCGCTATCGCGACGAATACGACGATTGAGGCGTTCCTCATGATGCACATCGATGAACACGGTGTAGTCGAGTTGATTCCAAATTTCTTCGTAATGAAAAACAAACAAACCTTCCATGATAACCACCGGCGCAGGATTCACAATCACCTTCTGGGGCTCCCATGCCGGATTGTTGAAGTTGTACTCCAGTTTTTCAATGGATGCACCGGAAATCAGCGCCATCATATCATCGTAAAAATGTTTGCGATCGATGGATGTAGGCATATCAAAATTATGCTGCCCATTTTCATCCACATGCTGCTTTTCCTTTGGTTCGTAATAGTTGTCTTGCGACACCAATGCGACTTCGGCCGGTGTAAAATGATTCATTAACTCGCGCAAGAAACTCGTCTTGCCCGATCCACTTCCACCCGCAATGCCAATGAGATAAGTTTGATTGTGTTTCACGTCGACAAAAGTAAACAGGATAAACGTTGATGAGGAATTGGAATAAATGCGAATGCGAGAACAAGCACTTTGCTCTTCTTTGCGAAGAACGCATTATGCTCTCCGCGTGAAAAACTAACCTAAAGCATCCGCAATTGTGCGATCATTCGCCAACCGCGGCACCTTATTCTGACCTCCAAGCTTTCCAACCGAACGCATGTAATCGTTGAATGCTCCCTTACGCACAAACGTGAGAACAGCAGGCTGAAGCACCTGGCCGGAAATCAAATCGCGATAATAAATATTGCGCCGCTGCATCGCATGGTCAATAACATCACGCATGCGTATATGAACCGATTCGCTCACTTGGCTATCCGTTTCTATGAACCATTCATGATACGGCAACCCTTGCGCTGGCGATACCATAGGAGCCACATGAAACTCGGTTACAGTCAGGCCCAATTGCTCACAAGCTTCAGTCATTGCTCCTTCAACCTCCTCAGCAATCACGTGTTCACCAAATGCACTGGTAAAATGCTTGATGCGCCCTGTGACCTTAATTCGCGGTGGTTCGAGCGAGGTAAACTTCACTGTATCGCCTATGCTGTAACTCCAAAGCCCTGCGTTGTTGCTAAGCACGAGCGCGTAGTTCACACCAACGCGCACATCGCGCAACGACAAACGCGTGGGCTGCTCATTGAAATATTCATCAGCCGGTATAAACTCAAAGAAAATTCCGCTGTTCACATTCAACAACAAACCATCAGCCTCCTGTGAATCCTGAAAGGCCAGAAAACCTTCACTCGCCGGATAGAGCTCGATGATGGGAACGCGCTTGCCAATAAGCTGTTCAAACTTCTGTCGGTATGGCTCGAAATTCACACCACCATAAACAAACAAATCGAAGTCGGGGAAGATCTCGCGAATGCTCTGCTTGCCTGATTTCTTCAGCAACACTTCGAAATACATCTGCACCCAATTCGGAATGCCACTGATGAGCGACATGCGCTCGCGGAGTGTTTCATCAGCAATGCGATTCACCTTCTCTTCCCAATCTTCAATGCAATTGGTATCGAATGATGGCAGGCGATTCTTTTGCAAATAGGAAGGCACATGATTGGCTACAATTCCGGATAGTCGTCCGTAGGGGATGCCACTCGGAAGTGCATTCAATTGCGGACTTCCCTGAAGAAAAATCATCTTGCCATCTACAAACTTTGCGTTGCCTGTTTCAGCGATATAACTTAAAAGAGCATTGCGCGCAGTGCCAATATGATTGGGCATTGAATCACGCGTGAGCGGAATATATTTTGTGCCGCTCGTCGTGCCGCTGGTTTTGCAGAAGTACAAGGGTAATCCCGGCCACAACACATCATGCTCTCCATTTTTTGCGCGATCGATATACGGGACAAGCTGCTCGTAATCGCGAACAACCAGGGCTTGCTTCCAAGTATCGTAATGCGCAACATCATGCAAATGATGATCGCGACCAAACACGGTCTTGCGCCCCTCACGCAGCAATTGTTGCATCACCTGATCTTGTGAAGCAACAGCATGCTGAGCATCGCGACGAATATTTCGCGCTACATATTTCGCAAATAAGACTGCTGCTGCTGATTTAATCGACATCGTACATTCAGCTTATCGACGAATAATGGTGGTCTGAAAATGCTTAGACTCACCATGCATGACCAACTGATACATACCCGATGGAAGTCCTTCAAGTGATGGACGATATTGCAATTGCGCTGCACTATTAAACTGCTCTTGACGCACCAATGTGCCGCGCGCATCAAACCATTGCACGCTGAATACATCGCGCACGGCAGCAGGCAATTCAACCACTACGGCATCATCAGCAGGATTGGGATATACACGCACATCGGCAATAGACTTGATTTCGTTCACCGCATTGTATGGTCCGAAATTCATGCGCACCATGGGCAGCATGTCGAGGTAGTACCAATCTTGAGGAAAATAGCGCACCAATGCGGTTCCCTCTTCAGCACTTCCAGCCATGGCACACACAAAATTATCCACGCCATTGCTACTTGCTACAGCCACAAAATAGGATTGACCGGAATCCAGCGGAACAGCTGTATCGAAAACCAAATTCGTCAGAATCTGA
>CANHPZ010000090.1 GCA_947462725.1 Flavobacteriales bacterium | reverse complement strand
GGCGCAGGGCTTGGCTTCACACTCGTATATGGCCTGCTGTGGTCCAATGGAATGAACGTTATTGCGCTATTGGCGCTATTGCTCCCATGGATGCATTGGCCAACGCAAAACAAACTTGAACGAAACGGAGAACCAACTTCTATTAAAGAAGTTCCTTGATAATCTTTTCGACCGTATAACCTTCCGCCTCCGCTTTGTAATTGCGCACGATACGGTGACGCAGAATAGGATTTGCTACCGCGCGCACGTCTTCGATATCGGGGCTGTATTTGCCCTTCAACGCTGCAACGCATTTCGCACCAATGATCAAGAATTGAGAAGCGCGTGGACCAGCACCCCAACTCAGGAAGCTGTTCACCATTGCGGGTGCCAATTCATTTTGAGGACGTGTCTTGGCTACTAGTTTAACCGCATATTCGATGACGTTATCAGGCACCGGCATTTTACGGATGAGCTGCTGATAAAACGCAATTTCTTGTCCGCTCACCACACTGTTGATTTGCGGAACCACGTTGGTGGTCGTTGATTTTACAATTTGAATTTCATCACTCAATGTGGGATAATCCACCCAAACGTTCATCATGAAGCGGTCGAGTTGAGCTTCCGGCAATGGATACGTTCCTTCTTGCTCGATTGGGTTTTGCGTAGCCAACACGAAAAATGGAGAAGGCAATTCGTAAGTTTTTCCGGCAGCTGTTACACGTCGTTCTTGCATGGCTTCCAACAAAGCCGATTGTGTTTTAGGCGGAGTACGGTTGATTTCATCCGCGAGAATAATGTTGGAGAAAATCGGACCCTTCACGAATTTGAAGTTACGCGACTCATCCAAAATTTCAGAACCGACGATATCACTCGGCATCAAATCGGGTGTAAACTGAATGCGGTTGTATGTCAAACCCAATGACCTGCCAATGGTGCTTACCAAAAGGGTTTTGGCCAAACCCGGCACACCCACCAGCAAACAGTGACCATTGCCGAAAATAGAAATGAGCACATCGCGCACTACTTCATCCTGACCAACTATGGCTTTGCGGATCTCGCGTTGCAAATCGTTGTAACGCGTCTTGAGCGAATCAATCGCCTCTGCATCGGAGTTGAACTTAATATCTGACATACAGTAATTCTGTTAAAAGCGTGGAACGGCGAAAGTAAAACGGAATGCCAATGCGTCGGTCGCTCAGTTGTTAAGGATTGTTTTTCGGCCAGGGGAATTGCATCTTGCACGAGGCGTATTCAGCGTCGAACTTCACATAGGTCGATGCGATTTTCTTCTTCAACCACTTATCCGTTTCTGTTTGCTTTGCCCTGGATTCTGATACTTGCTTAAACACTTCGTAATCATCTTTCATGTTGGCCGCGTGCGCAGGCAGTCGATTGTCGAGGCGATACACCGCATACGATTGTTTACCATCATCACCTGTAACCAGAATCGGATCGCTGATGTCGCCGGGTTTCATGCCCATGAGCACCAGATTCAATTCTGAAGTGAGCGAGGCCACATCGTGGCGAGTGCCTCCCGTTGCAGGGTTGATTACACGACCGCCTTGGTTTTTGGTATTTTCATCTGTGCTGAATCGCATAGCTGCTGCAGGGAAGCTCAGCGTATCACGAAGAGCAGGCATCAGCCCTTCCAGGGTGCGGCGCGCAATGTCGAGATCATCCGGCTTCACTTTAGGCGACATGAGGATGTGACAAGATTCATAAAACTCACCACGCTTCTCAACCACCTTCACAAAGTGGTAGCCGAAAGTTGAAGAAAACACGGGAGAATATGTCCCTTCGGGTGAATTGGCCACAGCAGCTTCATATTCCGGAACAAACGAACCTTTGCGCTGTAACGGATAGCAACCGCCCTTGTATTTCGATCCGGGATCCTCGCTCCATTTGGCAGCCTCCAGCGTCATTGATGATTTTCCATTCACCAAATTCAATCGAATAGAATCGAGCACATGAATTACGCGGGTAACCTCCGAGTCGCGCACTTTAGGGTCGATTTGAATCTTTGAATATTCCAGTTGCTCACCGATAAGTGGAATTGAATCTTTGGGCACCGTTTGGTAGTAGCGCAAGACATCTGCCGGTGTAACCTTCACCTGCTTTGTAATTGACTCCTGCATCTTCTGCACGAGCAACTGATCTTTAATCAAATCGAAGTATTCGTCTTTGAGTTGGGCCGCCGATTTCTTGTAATACTTCTCGAATTCCTCAACGCTTCCAAACATTTGTACGAAATACTCGATGCGTCGATCCACCTGCGACTGCACTTCGCCATCGCTTACCTCTATACTATCCAGTTTAGATTGATTGAGCAGCAACTTTTGGTACAGTAGATTCTCATACACCTGACAGCGCATTGCTGCATCATCAGAACCCTTTCCTTCTGTCATTTCCAAAACAGAAGCTTCAAGATCGCTTTGCAGAACAGTTTCGTTGCCGACAACTCCAATGATACGATCAACAACTTTACCCGGCTGTGCCAGTAGTGTGGCAGCGGATAAAACAGCGATTAAGCAGAGCATGTATCTCATTTCTTCGTGTAATAAAGTTTTATGGAACCGTCTTGCTCTCCCTTCGTGTACAAATCATTGCGCATGGTTTCCAGCAAAACCAATTTGCGCTTGTTGATGATCATACTCTTGATTTTATCACGTTCAAAACTCAAAGGCGATCGGCTACCTGTAAGTTGATAGTCGGTGACTGAAATGAGATATAGGTTATTGTCCTTTTCGAATTCAATAGTTTTCTGTTTCTTCAAAAAACCTTCGATGTCATAAACCTCTAGAGGAACTTGTTTGATAAACTCATCCCACTTCATCCAGTCTTCTTCATTGAAATAGTAACTAGCGCCTATCTCAACACACATTTGTTCCCATTTCACCAAATCCTCAGGCTTGGTTGAATTGAATAATTTCTTCAGTTGCGTTACATATTTACTATCGGCAGCGAGTGCTGTAAATTTCACTTTCAAGATGTAATCTTTGAGTTGAAAGTTCTTCTCGTTGTCGTTGTAATACTGTTCGATTTCTTGCTCAGACACGACGGTATCCAACTTCTGGCGCACCCATTCCTGTTCAAAGGCATAGATCATGAGCGAGCTTCTGTAGTTCTCAATCATTTCTTCAAACGATTGTAGTTCTTCCGGCAAGCTTGATTCCGCCTTTGAAATGATCAGTTGCTTCGTAATCCAATCTTGGATGTAATGATCGGCCAGTGATGCGCTGTCTTCTGCGGATGAGTTATCCGGAATAATCTCTGAGAGCTCTTTCCACGTCAATTGTTTATCACCAATTTCAGCGATGAGTTGCGCACGATCGTCATCCCAATTGCAGGATGCAGCCACTAGGCATATGCACAAAAAACCGATTATCCGAATGGTGTAAATCATCAATGGATAGAATGAAGCACATCCGTGTTTACCTTGTATTTATGCTCTTGTCGCATGGCAGCTATCCATTGCTGCTCAAGGTATGTTTGAAATTCTGAGGTAATCATGCCACGCGCCTCATCGAGCTTTTTCACTGATGGCGCAATGATTTCCTTGAACTGCACAATCACTACCTGACCATTGTCTTGAATGTCGGCGCTGATACCCATTTGCCAAGGCGTCTTCGCAAGAATTGCATTATCCTCTTTTGCATAAACGCCTTCTTGCACTTGCAAATTCAATTGCGACTCTTCATTCAATTCACCTGCAATGATTGATTTGTCCTTACCGTCCTTCAGCATCTTACGAACCTTCTTAGCGATATCCGGTGAAGAGCAAGTATAGATGACCACATTAGCGCGCTCAGGCCACATGAAATTCTGTTTATTCGATTCATAGTAGGTTGCTAAACCGGCGGTATCCTTCACTGCCTTAGACCACACCATCTGATCTGTCATTTCGAAAAGCAAAATGCCCTCGCGGTATTCCTTCATGAGCAGACGGAAAGGTGTATACTTCTCTTCCAACTTGGCATCTTCCAGCTGAAGCAATTTGTCTTCGCCGTATTTATTGGCTGATGCACGCACAAAATCACCCGGTGTCATGGTTGGTTTTGATCTACCGCGGTTGCGCATGTATTCGTTAAACTCATTCACCGTGATAGTCGAACCTGACATGGTGATCAAAGCCTTGTCCAATGACTTCTTGTTCACATAAAGCTTTCCTTCGAACGCGTTAGAATCGGCTTTTTCAACCAATTTACCGAGTTCAATTTCATTGATGGTGTAGACGTATTCCTTCTTCAACTTATCAATGAAAGACTTCTTGGTTTGTTCGGCTCTGCTATCCTTAGAAACCTTGCTCTTCAATTCCTTCTCCATGGCTTCATAAGAAGCAAGCGGCTTATAGTCGAGGCGCTTCACGATATGCCAACCGAAACCAGTTTTGAATGGCTGTGAAATGTCGCCATTGTTTTTCAAACCAAAAGCGGCATCCTCAAATTCAATCACCATTTTACCGGTTCCAAACCACGACAATTCACCACCCTTTTTCGCTGAAGTTGGATCATCACTAAACTTCGATGCCATGTCCTCAAAAGTCGATTCACCGCTTAAAATCTTCTGGTAAATTTCGTTGATCTTCGTCTGTGCATTGGCTTCGCCATCTGTTTCAGACTTTGGTTTTACAACGATATGTGCTGCATGAATTTCGCCACGTGCCGCACGTTTGTCAACCACGTAGATCAAGTGATAACCATAGCGGGTTCTCACGGGCATCGACACTTCATTCACCTTAGTTTCGTATGCTGCCTTTTCAAAAGGATACACCATTTGGAATGCGGAGAAATAGCCCAGGTCGCCGCCGTTGTCTTTAGCGCTTGGATCTTCGCTCACTGCCTTAGCCAATGAAGCAAAATCTTCACCCTTCACAATGCGCTCGCGGATAGCCATGGTCTTGTTGTAAGCCCTGAGGGTATCAGCAGGAGTTGCATTCGCATCTGTTTTAATGAGAATATGCATAGCACGCACCTCTTCTGTTTGATGCTGATACGCTTCATGCATGAGGTCGTTCAGTTTATCGGTATCTGTCAGGTAAGGGCGAGCCAATTGGGCGCGGTATCCGTCGAGCTCTGTCTTGAATTTTTTCACCGTATCCAAACCCGCTTCGCGAGCCTCCTTCACTTTGAGTTTGAAGTTGATGAACAACTCCATGTATTCATCCAAAGATTGCTGCGTGATAACCGAGTCGCGATTGTTCTTGCGGAAGATGTTTTCGAATTCTTCAATGGTTGTAGGCTCACCGTCTACAGTTAGCACGGTGGCATTTTTATCTTGGGCGAATAAAGCCGTTGACAAGCAAACGAAAAGCAAAGGCAGAATAGCTAACGATTTCACTTTCATGACGAGGTCAATTTGTTGTTGGTAATCTGTGTCCTATAAATGTCGGACGGCCGCAAATGTAATGTTTAGCCCCTTGAATACAATGCATTCCGCGGGGCTTCAACACCTGTTAAAATAAAATAACGAATCCGAACTTACTTGATACTGTAATTGGGCGCTTCCCGGCTGATGAATACATCATGCGGATGGCTTTCTTTGACGCCTGCGCTTGTAATTCGGATGAATTTCGCGCGCTGCAATGCCGGCAAATCAGCGGCTCCGCAATAGCCCATTCCGGCGCGCAGACCTCCTACAATCTGATACATGATCTCCTGCACGGTTCCCTTGTAAGGCACACGGCCTGAAATTCCCTCGGGAACTAATTTCTTGACGTCGTCTTCGGCATCTTGAAAATAGCGGTCTTTCGAACCTTGTTGCATAGCCTCTACCGAGCCCATGCCGCGATAAGCCTTGAATCGGCGACCTTCATAGATGATGGTATCACCCGGGCTTTCTTCTGTGCCGGCAAGCATAGAACCTACCATCACACAAGAACCGCCACCGGCCAATGCCTTCACGATATCACCGGTAAAACGTATGCCACCATCGGCAATTATGGGCACCTCGCGATCTTTAATCCCGTTGGCCACATCCATAACAGCAGTCAGCTGTGGCACACCCACGCCGGCTATTACGCGCGTAGTGCAGATAGAACCCGGACCAATTCCCACCTTCACCGCATCTGCACCAGCTTCGATAAGCGCATTGGCTGCTTCAGCAGTAGCGATATTTCCAACCACCACATCTACCTTCTCACCAAAAGCCTTCTTCACGCTGCGCAGCATTTCAATCACACCTTTCGAATGGCCATGAGCCGTGTCGATAATGATGGCATCAACTCCGGCCTTCACCAGTGCTTCAGCGCGTTGAAGTGTATCTTGAGTCACGCCTACAGCCGCTGCAACACGCAAGCGTCCCAACTTGTCTTTGCATGCGTTGGGGTATTTCTTCAGCTTAATAATATCCTTGTAAGTAATGAGTCCGATCAGTACGCCTTGTGCATCCACAACAGGCAACTTCTCAATTTTACTCTGCTGAAGAATCGCTTCGGCAGAGCTCAGATCATTCGGCTTATCAGTTGTAATTAATCCATCCTTCGTCATGACCATAGCGATTGGCTTAGCCATATCCTTTTCAAAACGCAAATCACGATTGGTAACAATTCCGATGAGTATTCTTTCCTCGTTGATTACCGGAATACCGCCAATGCGGTGCTCGGCCATTAGTTTCAGAGCATCGTTTACGGTTGCCTTATCAGAAAGAGTCACCGGATCTTGAATCATTCCGCTTTCAGAGCGTTTTACCTTTCTCACCAGCGCTGCCTGGGCATCAATCGACATGTTCTTATGGATGACGGCAATTCCTCCTTCACGCGCCATGGCTATGGCCATTTCAGACTCCGTTACAGTGTCCATTGCTGCGGCTACAACAGGAGTGTTGAGAATGATGTTGCGTGAAAATTTCGAGCGGATGACTACTTCGCGCGGAAGCACTTCAGAATACGCCGGAACGAGGAGAACGTCATCGTAGGTAAGACCTTCACCGACGAATTTTTCTTGGAAATAAGACATGTACGATGAATTTATCGGGTTAATAAATTCGCGCAAATGTAATCAAGAAAAGAGGGATTACTGAGGGCAGGTGGTTCCGTAAAGTTGATTAAACAATTGAAGATCACTCACACCCACCAAGGTATCATCATTGAGATCAGCACTGCATGCTGAGCCAACGCAACCGAACTCACTGATCAGAATAAGCATATCAGCTACGTTGATGACGCCATCACAGTTCAGATCTCCCAAGCAACAATTCACCAGCGAGACTGACACCACTACATCGACCGAGCACTGGGCTGTATTGAGGGAGGCATCCGTAGCAGTGAATGTAACCATGGTTGTTCCAATCGGGAAGGCCGCATTTATTGGTGAAATTGCAGTAAAATCATTGGTTACCGCAGGGGGCGCACAGTTATCTGTAGCAACAGGATCAGGAACTTCAGCCATTGCGCTTGTTGCTCCATAATCTGCAACAACTTGAATTGCCGAAGGACATTCCAATGCAGGAGCATCATCATCAATCACTGTTAGATTTAAAGAGCATTGATTCGTGTTGCCCGAAAAATCACCCGTATAAAGATTAATCACATAAACCCCCGGCACCATGAAAGTCTCCACCTCAGGCAGCTGCATCACGTAAGGATAGGGATCAAGATTATCTGCAACTTCCGTGAGACTCTCAAAATCACTTAAAAAATAGCAATAGTCCTCTGTGTAGATAGTTGTATCAGGAGGACAAACTATAGTTGGCCCTATAGCGTCGACACCTAAATCTCCTGTGGCAATGATATTGTCCACCGCAAAACTTGGATCCATCGCTTGGCCATCGTCATTGTTCTGCCAACGAAACCCGATTCGCACATTCGCATTATTCTGCGAACTCGTTGGCAAGTTCACGGAATAGGCCGTCCATTGACCTTGACCATTGGCACATATTGGTGTTTTAGGTAAATCCACCAACAAAGACCACGTGCTACCATCGAAATACCAAAGGGTTGCGTTATCCAAGGCATTGCCACCTTCGATGTAATTGAATGAAATAGCAACATTGGCAAAAATGGAGCAATCAATTACCGGCGATTCAGCACGCTTGTCGGTGGCTCCGCAATCAATCAAGTCACAAAACCCATCCAATCCTTCATAATATGCAGCGCCCAAATCAGTGCCTGCAAACGAATTGAGCGCACCGATATGCAGCGTGGGATTGCCTCCGCAGCCTGTGCCGCATTGACCTGCTGCGTTTCCATTTTCTTCAGCTGAAACAAACCACGTATTGGAAGTTGATGCATTGTAGCCGGTTTCAGTAACCGTCCATGTCACACCAATCGGTGTCATGTAATCACTAAGCAAATTCCCACTATTGCAACCCAATCCAAAGTATTCATTCCACAATTGCACATTCTGAGAAAAAGATGCATAGGGTATCGAGAGAAGAAGAAGGCAGAGTACACGCATGTTCAGGAAATTGGTTGAGCTAAAAGTATCGATAATAATTAAGCACAGATAAGTAACCTCCAGAATTTCGCCTAATCGATGCGTAAACCAATTGAAAGTGCAAAACAGCGACCGGTTCCGGGCAATAAACCTGGCCCTGGATAGCCACCGCTGCGTCGCGTGGCATAAACAGCATCTAGTACATTATTAGCTGAGAACTGCATATGCAATGCATCCGAGAATATATATTTCACCGAAGCATCGAGCAAGGAATAGGCGGATAGTTTGCCGCTTTGCGCATTCGCCGT
The DNA here is from genome assembly GCA_947462725.1 of Flavobacteriales bacterium. GTDB lineage: Bacteria > Bacteroidota > Bacteroidia > Flavobacteriales_D > Sanyastnellaceae > JAIBBG01. The sequence goes on along the minus strand of CANHPZ010000090.1, from coordinate 966 downwards.
TGGCACAACTGTATTCGCAGCATCCGTAAATACTTTATCTACAAAACTCCATTGAGTATGCACAGTTAGTCCTTTGATTTTGTAATCCAAACCTGCCCGGCATGTTGAGCGAGGCGCATATTCCACTTGCTTATTGGCAATCGACAACAGCGGATCATCCGCAATTAACGGATTATCCCATCGCGTATAGCGCGCATCCATGAGCGAGCCGGAAACGAACATAGTGAGCGCATGATGAGGAAGCGGCTTGATGGGCATTGTTTCGATGAAACACTCAACTCCCTTGCTTACACTGGTGCCGATGTTTGTTTTCCAGTTTACGCCATCGCGCTGGACGGTGCCAATGCGATTGTCGTAGTAGAGATAAAACACGCCGACATCAAATTGCAATGCATCGGCAATCGACCCACGCCAGCCGCAATCCGCGTTGTAGCCAGATGCATCCTTCAAATCCGGATCAATAATATCCGTTGTTCCCGCGGGTGTCAAATCGCTGTAAGTAACGGGGCGGTAAGCCTGACTTGCATTAGCGTAAATATTCGAAGAGGCCAACTCGTATTGCAAACCGACACCTACCAAAGGCACTAATCGGTAGCGTTGAATCGGTTCGAATTGCGCCACATTCAGTGCAATGCGTCCATTGCTTTTGCTATCGAGCTGCTCCACGCGAATGCCCGGTGTGACAGAGAATTTTTCACCCACACGAAAAACATTCTCCGCAAAAAACGCTTTGTTGATGTTGTCGTAACTGAGGTCCTTCGCAAATTCACCTTGCGCAAGATTTCCGTCAAAATCAGCGGCGGTGCTTCCCATGCCGTCCACCAAACGATGGGTATGCGCATCGGAGTAGCGAACACCAATAGCCAGGTGCGCATCTTGATTGCCTAAAGAATAATTCACCAGCCAGCGAGCTTCAGCGCCCCAGGTTTGATAATGATCCACATCGAGCTTGCGGAAATTGTAAGC
>CANHPZ010000089.1 GCA_947462725.1 Flavobacteriales bacterium | reverse complement strand
CAAGAGGATTGAGATAGGTTATCACCGGAAAACGACCTATGAGTTCGGGAATAAGGCCAAAACGCTTGAGGTCGAGCGGACTGATATACTGCAATAAATTTCCGGTATCGATGCGATGCGCGCTTGAGTTGTATCCGATTGCGGCCGTGTTGATGCGGCGCTCAATAATTTTATCAATTCCATCAAAAGCACCACCACAGATAAAGAGAATGTTTTTGGTATTCACTTGTATCATTTTCTGTTCAGGATGCTTACGACCACCCTGTGGCGGCACACTGACAACCGAGCCTTCGAGCAGTTTGAGCATGGCTTGCTGCACACCTTCTCCGCTTACATCACGCGTGATGCTGGGATTGTCGCTTTTGCGTGAGATCTTGTCAATCTCGTCAATGAACACAATACCACGCTCTGCTTTAGCCACATCGAAATCTGCATCCTGCAGCAAGCGTGACAGAATGCTCTCCACGTCTTCACCAACATAACCCGCTTCAGTAAGAACAGTAGCGTCGGCAATAGCGAAAGGCACTTTAAGCATGCGGGCAATCGTTTTGGCAAGAAGCGTCTTTCCGGTACCGGTTTCACCTACTAAAATCACATTCGATTTGTCGATATCCACCGAACCGTCATCCTTCTTGGCAGTATTCGTAATACGCTTGTAGTGATTATAAACGGCAACGCTAAGAAACTTCTTGGCTTCATCCTGACCGATGACATACTCATCCAAAAACTTCTTGACATCAATAGGCTTTTGCACTTGCAAAGCTGCATCAAGCTTAGGGTCAGAAGTTGCGGCGCGAGCCTCTTCTGCCACAATCTGATTGGCTTGTGAAGCACAATCGGCACAGATGTGTCCGCTAATCCCCGCAATGAGGATGCTCACTTCACTCTTCTTTCGGCCACAAAACGAACAGCTGATTTCTTTCATGTTGCAAAGGTAGTGAACGGAGTGTGCAGAGCATTGCCTCTGATGTGGAATACTTCATCATAATTTCACCTCTTGTGCGCATTGAAAATTGATACATTGCGACTCACAAATTTTACTGTCGCATATATGAGTAATTCAGCATCACCCAACAATTACAGGGTGTCGCACATGGCCGAAAACCTGATTGGTTCGGAGATTATTAAACTAGCCGGAGAAGTGCGCGAACTCATGGCAAAGGGTGAAAAGATTTACAATTTCACCATTGGTGATTTCGACCCGAAAATCTTCCCCATTCCTTCTGAATTGAAGCAGGCCATAGTGGATGCATATATGAACGACGAGACGAATTACCCACCGGCCGATGGCATCGCAGATTTGCGCAAGGTGGTTGCCCGCAGTATCCTGCATGGCCAATCGCTTGAGTATGCCCCGGATGAAATTCTCATAGCCGGTGGCGCGCGCCCCATCATCTACGCCATATTTCAAGCCGTAGTGGATCCGGGCGACAAGGTGGTTTTTCCGGTGCCAAGCTGGAATAACAATCACTACACGCATCTCTCGCATGCCAAGCAGGTATTTGTTGAAGCCAAAGCAGAAAACAACTTCCTTCCTACGGCTGAGGAGCTTAAGCCGTATCTCGCCGATGCAACCTTGCTTGCGTTGTGTTCTCCACTGAATCCTACAGGAACTGTTTTTTCAAAACAACAATTGGAGGACATCTGCGATTTGGTTTTGGAAGAAAACAAACGCAGAGCACCAGGTGAAAAACCGCTGTACTTGATGTACGATCAGATTTACGCCGTATTGTGTTTTGGTGATGCCAAACATTTCGATCCGGTGAGTCTGCGTCCCGAGCTACGTCCCTTCACCATCTTCGTTGATGGAATATCTAAAAGCCTTGCTGCTACAGGCGTGCGCGTGGGTTGGGCTTTTGGTCCGCGCAAAGTCATCGACAAAATGAAAAGCATCCTCGGTCACGTAGGCGCGTGGGCTCCCAAGGCAGAGCAAGTCGCCAGTGCGCACTACCTCAGCAATGAAGACGCAGTGAATGTGTTTTTGGCAAGCTTCAAGGAGCAAATTGAAGAGCGTCTGCAAGGTTTTTACAAAGGCATTCAACAACTCAAGTCGGAAGGCTTTTCGGTTGATGCCATAGCCCCCATGGCAGCCATCTACCTCACCGTGAAATTCGATTTGAAAGGCCGTACAACCCCAAGCGGCGAGAAAATAGAAACCACTGCGCAAATCACACATTACCTGCTTAATGAAGCGAAGCTTGCCGTGGTGCCATTCAGTGCATTCGGAGCTTCGAAAGAAAGCAATTGGTATCGGCTATCCGTCGGAACAGCCACAGTTGCTGATGTAACTGCTTCAATTGAAAGCTTAAGGACGGCGTTGGCGAAGTTGAAGTGATGGGTTATTCAACCGCATGGGCGCAAACAAGATAGAGGTGTTTTCGAATATTGGCTCTACGTCTATGCGGTTAAAACCAATCTTAGTTTCAATCAAACCGACTTATTTTTGTGCCCCTTGATTTTTTTGCATTCAAGGACACAAGGAAAATCATGAACAACAAGAATTACTGCGTCATCATGGCGGGTGGCATTGGAAGCCGCTTTTGGCCTATGAGTCGCACAGCATTTCCGAAGCAATTTCACGACATCCTCGGAGTAGGTCGCACGCTCATTCAAATGACGTATGACCGCTTCCTACCGATATGTCCCAAAGAGAATATACTCGTGGTTACCAATGAGCGCTACAAGCACCTGGTACTTGAGCAATTGCCCGACTTGAAACCCGAACAAGTGCTGTGCGAACCGCACATGCGCAACACCGCACCATGCGTCGTTTATTCAGCCTTTTGGATTGCAGAGCGCGAGCCGGATGCCAACATTATCGTTGCACCGAGCGATCACCTCATCCTGAAAAACGATGAGTTTTTAGCTACTATACAAACGAGCATTCGACAAGCGCATGAAAGCAGCAACCTAGTTACCTTAGGCATCAAGCCCACGCGACCTGATACCGGCTATGGTTACATACAATGGGCTGACGAGAAGGACAGCTTCGATGAGTCTGTAAAGCGCGTAAAAACCTTCACCGAGAAACCAAGCCTGGAACTCGCCAAAGACTTTTTGGAAAGCGGCGACTTCTATTGGAATTCCGGAATTTTCATTTGGTCAATGCCCGCCATCATGAATGCGTTTGAAATTCATTTGCCTGATATGTACCGAGCATTTGCAGAAGGTCAAGGTCTATATGGAACCGCTGATGAAAAAGCATTTATCGACCGCATTTATCCCGCTTGTGAAAACATCTCCATCGACTACGGTATTATGGAGAAGGCCCGCAACGTTAACGTAGTCCTCAGCGATTTCGGATGGAGTGACCTCGGCACGTGGGGATCACTTCACAATCATCTTGCTCAAGATGCGCAAGAAAATGGTGTAGTTGGCAAGAACGTAGTACTTTACAATTGCGCCAACAACGTGGTAAACATTCCTGAAGGTAAACTTGCGGTGCTGCATGGATTAAACGGCTATATCGTTGTAGACACAGAAGACATCTTGCTCGTTTGCAAAAAAGAGGACGAGCAAAAAATCAAACAGTTTGTGAACGACGTGAAAATGCAGAAAGGCGATAACTGGGCTTAACGCTCAGACCTTCCCTGCTCAACCATTATTCAGCTCAGAGATTCCGACAGCGACTCGCTCCAGCGGGCTCCTCTCAATTATATTTTTTGAAGGCAGCGCGTTTTGGGCGATAGCCCTGCGTTATTCCAAAGGAAACAGATAATCGTTGTGGGGATAGCGCGTGATGTGAATCTGACGAACCCTTTCATACAGCATCTCACGCAACTGGTCAAAATTCAATTTTTTCGCTGCTGATATAAATACGACGTCATGCTCATTGAGGCGCGACATCCACGTGCGTTGCAATTCTTCCAGCGTGATGTTTTCACGCGTGGGTGGTGTCAGATCGTCCGGTTCTTTAGGAATATGTTTGTAAGCATCAATCTTATTGAAGATAACCATTGTGGGTTTATCGCCAACCCCGATTTCACGTAGCGTTTCATTCACTACATTAAAATGATCTTCAAACTGCGGATGTGAAATATCGACCACATGCACCAGCAAGTCGGCCTCGCGTGTTTCGTCAAGTGTGCTCTTGAATGACTCGATGAGTTGGTGAGGCAGTTTGCGAATGAAACCCACTGTATCCGTGAGCAGCATCGGAAGATTCTGCAGCACCACTTTGCGCACCGTGGTATCGAGTGTTGCAAACAACTTATTCTCGGCAAACACCTCGCTCTTGGAAAGCATGTTCATGATGGTGCTTTTACCCACGTTGGTATATCCAACTAAAGCAACGCGCACCATAGCACCGCGGTTGCCTCGCTGAGTAGCCATTTGGCGATCTATTTCCTTCAGTTGCTCTTTGAGAAATGCGATGCGATCGCGCACGATACGTCGGTCTGTTTCGATTTCCTGCTCTCCGGGACCGCGCATACCGATACCACCGCGTTGTTTCTCCAAGTGTGTCCACATGCGGGTGAGGCGAGGCAACAGATATTCATATTGCGCAAGCTCCACCTGCTTTTTGGCGTGGGCTGTGCGCGCACGACTGGCGAAAATGTCGAGGATGAGATTGTTGCGATCAAGAATCTTCACATTCATATCCTGGAATGTGCGCTCGAGGTTGCGCAATTGCGACGGAGCCAGCTCATCATCAAAAATGATCATAGCAGGTTTTACGACTGCCACATACTCTTTAAGCTCTTGCAATTTTCCACTACCGATAAAAGTGCGCGTATCAGGTCGATCCAGGTTTTGAGTAAACCGTTTCAAGCAACGCGCATTAGCCGTTTCCGCTAAAAAAGCGAGTTCATCCAGATACTCAGAGAGCTGCTCGCGTGTTTGATCACGCGTTACTATGCCCACCAAAACGCAGGTTTCCTGCTCCTTGGCAGTTGAAATCAGCTTGTTCTTTTTTTCAATCAATGCAGTAGAATCTTCGAATAAAAAATTAGCGCAGTGTGAGCACAAAATCAGCCAACGCATCTATCTGCTCGGCGCTCAGCACATCCTTGTGGGGCGGCATAGTGCCCTTACCCTCACCAATGCGTGTAATAATTTCTGCCTTTACCATGCTGCTTTGGGTGAGGTCTTTAGCTCCGGCAAACTGCTGCGCTCCATCATATCCATGACAGAGGGCGCACTTCATGTCGTAGAGTTTTTTTACTAAAACAGCATCCACCGGACCGTCTGGCGTTGCGCGCACAGGATACTGCTCGCGTGTTTTCTGGCCTCCACCGCACGCAGCAATGCCAATAAGCAAGGCTACTGCAATCAGAACCAACCGCGTCCTTCTCCAACCAATCTGAACGGCCATGGAATACTTATTAAAATTAAAATAAGGGCAATGAAATAGTAAGTGAAGATGAGTTTGTGCTTCGACCAGTTCTCACTTTGCTTCTTGGATTTGGAATGACCAATGGTCACAAAGGCAATTGCGATGGCCATGCCCAAGAAGTGCTCCACCATGTAAAAGCGATTCACAGGATCTTTCATCACCATACCCGACTCAATGGCGTTGGCTACAAGCGGACTCACGAAATACAGCACAATTCCAATGAGCAATTGGGTATGCAGAATAATCATTGTAATCAAAGAGAGTTTACGCTCACTTCCCAGAAATGGGCGATACATGCGCACCAGACTATCGACTATAGTAACGAGCATGAGGGCAAGCCCAACCCAACGAAGAAAAGAATGTAAGTGTAGTAATCCGGTATACATCGTTTTTGAAGTTTTGCCAAAGCTAATTCAACACCACGAATAGACTTCAATTGGCCAAAAATTATATTGATTCCTGACGAACCACAATTGTAAGTCATCTTTGCAGCAGCAATTTGGCATATGAACCGTATTCTCTACAACGTAACCTGCAGTGTCGACCCGGAAATCCATGAGGAATGGCTCGATTGGATGATGTTTAAGCACATTCCCGATGTCATGAACACGGGAATGTTTCTCGAAAACAGGGTTTGCCGCATCCATGAGTTCGAAGACAATGGCGTAACCTATGCGATTCAATACGTTGCGCGCAGTCAAAAGGACTTAGATGAGTATATGCAACAGTTTGCTCCCACATTGCAGCAAGAACATACCGAGCGATACGGCGCCAAAGTAGCTGCATTCCGCACTACACTGGAAATACTCCATGAAATTCGTTCACCTTTTCCAACCGTAAATCCTAATTAGTTCAAGTCATAGAACTGCGTGTGATGCGGTGCCATACAAAACGCATCAGTATGACCGCATGATTGAATACCGTGGTAAACCAGCCATAGTGCTTCACCATAATTCGAAACCGCTCCTTCAATCCTTCCTTGCGGCGAGATGATGACACACCGCCCTCCAGAAATTTAGCGATATACCCGTTGGCATTCACAACGTGATCCGACTTCTTCAACATGCGAATAGTCCAATCGATATCAGCACTAATGCGATAGTTCAAATTATAGGGTTCCGCCACTGAGCGTCGCACGAGCATCGATTGATGCGACACACACATACCGCGCTGTAAGCTGCGCCAGTTGAGTTGTGCAGGAGGTTGCAGACGACGATCGCCGAGCACATTAGCTTGCTCATCCACAACAGCGGTGTTGCCATATATGAAGTCGGCGTTCTCATGTCCACTTAGAGCGCGTTCAAGTGCTCCATCATCATAAAACTCATCGCCGGCATTCATAAAAATGATGAAGCTTCCGGAGGCCTTATTCATGGCCTTATTCATGGCATCATAAATTCCACTGTCCGCCTCAGAGTAAACTGTCATGGCAGTATTCATCATTGATTGAATCTTGGCCAATGTTCCATCCTTCGATGCGCCATCCATGATGATGTGTTCCAAAGTCACGCCTTTTTGTGCAGACACACTTCTGATGGTGCGCTCAATCAAAAGCTCTGCGTTATAGACCACTGTTATTACCGATACGAGAGGGGCTGGCATACGGGCACAAATTACGCACGAACTTCAATAAATTTGCAGAGATGTCGGCTCTAAAACCAATTGCGGATTCTGTCCTAGGCTGGTGTTCCAATCTTTTTGGCACAACACTCTCATTGGCAAAAGTTGCCATTCAATGCCGACGACCTGCAACGTATCCCAAGCCCATGCACGACACATGCATACTACTAGGCAACGGCCCATCGCTGCGCGCTGATTTAGAAAAGTATGCCTCCACGTTGTGCAAGCATAGCCTATTGTGTGTGAATGGCTTTTCTCTTTCGGATGCATTCACCGATTTGAAGCCTGGATACTACCTCATGCTCGACCCCGCATTTTGGGAATCACGCAACAGCAACATCGAAAGCATCATGCAATCGATAACGACTAAAACCAACTGGACACTTCACTTGTATTTGCCGCATGCAGCCAAGGGAACCGACAACATGAAATTGCTGTCAACCAATCCGCACATTGTAATTCATTATTTCAACTACATTGTTTACAAAGGCTTTTCAGGCTTAGGCAATACTTTATTTCGCTTAGGCTGGGCAGCACCGCAATGTCAAAACGTTCTTGTTGCTGCTATTTTCATTGCTGTCAATGCCGGCCATAAAAATGTAGTGTTGCTCGGAGCTGATCACAGTTGGCATGAAAACATCATCGTGAAAGACGACAACGTCGTTTATACCAAAGAGGTTCACTTTTATGACAACCTCGAGCAATGCCGTTTCATTCCCTTTCCAAAAGATCTCAATACCAGCGAGACTCGCACTATGGACGATTTGTTTCTTGCGTGGTCGAAGGTTTTCAAAGGATACTTCATGCTTAAGAAATATGCGACATCGCGAGGAAGTGAAATATTCAATGCAAGCGCCAAGAGTTACATCGATGCGTTTTCACGCACTACATTAGACGACCCACGATGGAAGTAATTCTCAAAAATCCAATCACCCTATGGTTGCGCTGGTTGATAACCTGGTTATTCTATAAGTTGAATAATATTGGCAAGCACAACCGCATCGAATACGGAGCGGAAATGAATAGCGTAAACCTGGGCCAATACAGCGCTATTTATAAATACGCGCGCGTGCGCTCCGTTGCGCTCGGCGATTACTCCTACATAGCGCGCGATAGCCAAGTGCATCATGCGCGAATTGGTAAATTCACTTGCATTGGACCTCAAGTGCTCATTGGCCTTGGAGAGCATCCTTCCGAATACTATGTTTCATCGCATCCGATGTTTTACTCCACCATTGGTCAAGCCAATCCGGTCATAGTCGAAGAAAACAAATTCAACGAATACGTCACAACCCATGTGGGACATGATGTTTGGATTGGTGCGCGCGCAATTATCAAATCGGGTGTAACCATCGGCGACGGCGCTATAGTGGCAGCCGGGGCGGTGGTTACCAAAGACGTTGCACCTTATAGCATCGTGGGCGGTGTACCTGCGCGTCACATTCGATATCGTTTCACAGAGAGCGAGATTGAACACCTGCAACGCATGGCCTGGTGGAATAAAGATGAAGCCTGGCTGCGCAACAACGCTGCTATCATGTGCGATATAAAAAAGTTCACTGCAGCATCAACGGCTGAATAAGCAACCATGGGCGTTATCATCAAGCAAGCCATACGATCAACGGTGTATTCTTACATCGGCGCTGCGCTTGGTTTTCTGACGGTTTGGTTCATGAACCGACTTTGGCTAACGCCCGAAGAAAACGGATTACTGAATGTGCTCATTTCGATTTCACTCATCACCAGTTCGCTCAGCAACTTAGGCATGGGTGGAGTGACCATGCGCATGTTTCCACACTTCCGCGATTCCGAAACAAAGCACCGTGGATTTCTGTTCTATCCTCTTCTTTTCACTGCGCTGGGCACGTTGCTTTTTATGATCGCGTTTTTCATTTTCAAGGATGACTACATCGCGCGCAATGCAGACCGTTCATCACTCCTCGCCGACAATATTTACTACCTCATTCCGCTCACCTTCTTCCTCGGCATTTTCAATGTGCTCGATGTATTCACACGCGTTATTTATCTCTCTACAGTCGGTGTCATTGTAAAGGAAATTGCCTTGCGTGTTGTCATTCTTATTGCCGCAGTTGCTTATCACTCGCGGTGGATCACTTTCGATACGTTTGTGCTCATTTACTTCGCTTCATTTTGTGCGATTGCATTGGCCATGGCCATTGTTCTTTTCCTGAATCAAGAGTGGCATTGGCGCATACCCAAGCACACTTTATCGAAAGAAACCAAACGCGAAATGCGCGATGTAGCCATTTTCTCTGTCATTACCGGATTGAGCGGTATGCTCATTTCTTCCATTGATAAAATCATTGTGAACGACATGCTCGGTCTTGCCGCGGCTGGCGTATTCTCTGTAGCCACATACTTCGGCAGCATGATACAAATACCGGCGAGGTCCATCATGCGCATTTCAGCCACCATAATTTCCGATTCCTGGAAAAACAATGACGTAAAAAACATCGCGGATGTCTATCGCAAATCGTGCATGAATCAGCTCATAATTGGTCTACTGTTGCTCGCCGGGCTCTGGGTCAACATCGACAGCATTTTGGCGCTTATGCCACCAGATTATGCGCAGGCCAAATATGTAATTCTCTTCATGGGATTGGGCTTTCTCATCGACTTGGCAACCGGTGCCAATGGTGTAATCATCGCCACTTCGTCGTACTACAGATACGATACTTTTTT
>CANHPZ010000088.1 GCA_947462725.1 Flavobacteriales bacterium | reverse complement strand
GATATCGACGAAGTGATTCGAGCTTTGCGCACACTATTGAAGCCCTAATTGCGCATGAAGTTGGTTTCAGCATATACACCATCGCAACCAACCATTCGAAATTGGTTCCTAATCATTTTAGCAGTGAAACTCTGCTGGCTTGTGCTATTTACCACGCTGAGAGGTTCCGAAGTGGAAGCTTCACGCACAGTAGGCATGGCGCTCATTGCTAAAGACACTCCCATGTATTACGAATCATTGGAGTCGCTCTATCAAAACGGAGTGTATGCAGGGCTTTGTCGCATGCCCGGGCTCATGCCATTCTATATACCACTGCGCGTTTTATTCAGCCCCGAAACATCGAAGCAGGCCATCATCTTATTTCAAGTGCTTGCGGATGCCATATCATCCTTACTACTTTGTCTTATTGCTGCGCGTATTTATCACAGCAGCAGGGCATTCAAACTAACGGCCTTACTGCTATGTCTGAGCACATTTGTATCCATTCGCAGTTCATATCTTCTATCGGATAGTTTCGGAATTTCAGCTTGCATTATCGCCACTTATTTTTTGGTCCAATTTGCTGAACTTCGAAAGCTAAAGAGCGCATTTTGGTGTGGCGTTTTTATTTGCTGGGCCATTTTTCTGCGACAGATTACCGTATTGCTTATTCCTGTTTGTGCTGGTATCATGCATTTTGCTGTGGGCTTCCAATGGCGAGCATGGTTCAAAGCCTGCGTTGTATTTATGCTTCCGATTGCAATTGCTATTTCTGCTTGGGCCATCCGTAACCATATCACGTATCATCGCACTGTATTTCTAGTTGCGCCCGTTGAAGAGTGTATGACCCAACTGACACCCGCCTATTCGTCCATCCGCAAATTCGTTATCGTTACCGGCAAGGACTTTCAACCTTGGTCGGTTGGGGATGCTGCCCATTGGTTTGTGCAACCCGACATCCAACGAAAAATGACGATTCCATACGAAGCGTCGGAATACACCAGTGCCTACAATGCCGATTCATTGCTTGCGCTCAAATCAGATTACCACAACATCTTAGCCTTGGAGCAGGGAACAGCCTCATACGACAGTTTGGAGCAACGAATTATTTCTAAGACTGCACGATATAGTGGTGCGTATAAGCATGAGCATACCTTTCGCTTTTATGTCGCCAACCGCTTTGCTTTTCTCTTCAAATTCCTTTTCCCTTGGCGCATCGATGATCTTCCATTTCCTGCCATGAATGAAATGAATCTCATTCAAAAAGGCATCAAAGCATGGAGCTTGGTTTTCCTATGGACGATAAGTGCGCTCAGTCTGTTAGCGCTAGTTTTCCATGCATTTAGAAAAGACTGGGGGATACTTCTTTGGGCGGGAATACCTTGGTCGCTGACGGCTGCTCTAAGTGTGCTCGGATTTATCGAACAGCGATTTTTAGCCACATCCTATCCATTCATGGTAATGATGGTTGCCGGATTGCTTGCAATCGTCGCAGAGCGCTATTGGAAAAAGGAAGCTAGCGTTCAGCAGCGCTAATCACGAGTATACCGCAAAGTATCAGCACAAGGCCGATGTAGTGCGATATTGTGATGCGTTCATTGAACAGAAAATACCCCACAACGAGCGTAAACATGAAGTTCACGCCGGTGGCAACGGGATTCACCAACGAAATTTTGGCAATGCTGAGCGCCTTGATCAGCACCAAGGCTGAAAGGAATACTACTCCAAATCCGGCTATCACGCGGAAGCGAAACAGGAAGAAGAAATACTCCTTCAACCCGCTAAGTTGGGTTGTTTTAAGCTCCGTTTTAATGAGTGCAGCACCCGACACGTTGAGTGCGGCGTAGATGATGCTGTATATAACTACCGGTATAAAGTTCACTGTTCAATTCCTTTTTGATCCTCAATCAGAAACAACGGACGCTTGCGCGACTCTTCCAAATTTCTCCAAAGATACTCGCCCAACACGCCCAACATCAACATTTGTAATCCGCCAATAATCAGAATAACGACCATCAAGGAGGCCCAGCCTTCAATTGGATCGCCCACCACGAAGCGCATAACTATAACGAAAATGGCATACAAGAAACCTATGAATGCTGCTACAAAACCCATCATAGACATAAAGCGCATGGGAAAATAAGAGAATCCAACAAATGCATCAGCAAATGCATTCAATTTCTTGGAAAGGTTCCATTTCGACACGCCAAACTTCCGCTCTTCCTTCACATAGGGAAGTTCGATTTGCTTGAAGCCCAGCCAAACGATGAGTGCCACTAAGCTTGGCTTGCTACCCGCTGAATCGACAAGACCTTTCATAACACGTCTATCAATGAGCGCGTAATCGGCACCCTGCGATGGAAATTTCATGTTGGTCATTCGATTCAAGAAGTAGTAAAACATCCGCGAAAAAAACAGTGATGTTTTCGAAACGCCGAGTCTTTCTTGACGCACAGCCCAAACCACGTCAAATCCTTCCTTCCATTTGGCGAACATGCTTCCAATCATCTCCGGAGGATCTTGCAAGTCGGCTGCTAAAAAAACAGCCGCATCGCCCTTCGAATGAGCCATACCGGCAATAATAGCAATGTGACTTCCCGAGTTTTTTGAAAGACGAAGAAACTTCACAAAATCGAACCGGGTCGACAACTCCGTCAGCATTTGCGGGGTTGTATCGGTTGAGTGGTCGTCAACAAAAATGAACTCCACATTCGTCACATCCGCTAGTCCTTGCTTCATCGCCAAGAGTCGTTCCACCAGCGTGGGAATGCCATCAGCTTCATTGAAACAAGGAATAACTACAGATAACAATTTCAGATTTTCGTTCATGTCGATTTCCATATTCAGTTATAACCACAAGTGCATGCTCACCAATGTAGAGGTCACCTTGAACTGCAATTTGTTGTGCAGATTAAGTGACGCAATGTTGCGCAATGTCAAGCCGGAATCCACCACATCACTGCCCTCCGCTTGGTGATAGGCAAAGAGCGAGTGAAAAAACAACGCTCCTAAACCCTTTCCTTGTATTTCCGGATCAATTAAAGCCAACTTCCAATTGGTAAATTTCAACCCGAACTGAGCCGTCAAATCGGTAGTGAAATAAATAGAGAAAGCCGCGGGCTTACCGTCCACATCGTGCACGAGTACTTTCTGACGCTCATCGGCAAACGATGTTGCAATCCACTTCTGGTACAACTCCTCCGCCTTATCATAGGGAATGCGTTTGTCGGCATGAAAGCGCTGCGTGGCAAATGAATTCCACGCAAAGCGTTGCATCACCTCCATATCGCCGTCGGTAGCGCTGCGCAATGGGATCAGCATTTCCGGATTCACTTTAAACTTCCTTAAATCGATCTTGTTGTAGATCCAACTCTCGATGAATTGAAATCCAACATGCTCACAAGCATGTATGAGCGCAAGGTCTTGAGATGAGCTCTTCGACATCACGAGACGAATTCCTTCAGACTTGCATATTGCAGCAAAGTCAGACACCATGCGTGCGCAGACATCATACCGCTGCGTGTATTCCGAATACTTGCACAGCACCGAATCGACCAGCACCACCGGGAAGCCAAAGTGGCTGGAGTCCCATGCCGATTGCCGAAAAACTAATAATCCGTCAACAGCGCCGTCGCTTGATTTCGACTCAATGAATCGGCTTTCCTTTTTGGCGATGATGTTTTTGATTTCCGCTGCAGCGTACTGCAATGCCGAAGACCGATCTATATCACGATCTTCAGGAAATCGACCATATGCATTGGCGCCAATAGCTTCTTGCAGGAACGTGTAATAATGCTCCAAATCTGATGCGACCATTCAGTATTAGTACTTGTTGATGGCGTTGATGACTTGATGCACTTGCTCATCGGTCAACTCAGCATACATCGGAAGCGACAAGCAATGAGCGGCCAAGTATTCCGCATTTGGACAGTCGCCCTGCTTATACCCCAAATGCGCGTAGGCCTTCTGCAAGTGACAAGGCACCGGATAATGCAATGCCGGGAAAATATTGTGTTCGTTGAGATACTTCATCAAGTGGTCGCGATCATCGGTGGTAATCACGAACAAGTGGTAAATGCTGTCGGCCCACTCGGGTTGGTGCTGCAACTTTACCTTAGGGTTGCTGATGTGCGTTTGGTACATCTTCGCAATCTGACGACGGCGATTGTTCCAACCCTCGATGTATTTCAATTTGATGCTCAGTGAAGCGGCCTCAAGTCCGCCCATGCGGTAGTTATACCCGATTTCATCATGATAGTATCTCACCTCACAACCGTGGTTGCGTAGCGAATGCAAGTGCTTTGTGTACGCTTCACTCTCGGTAGTGATTCCACCGGCTTCACCGCATGCACCGAGGTTTTTACCCGGATAAAAGCTATAGCAAGCCATTTCACCAAACACACCAACGGTTTTACCCTTGTAGCGAGCGCCTTGTGCTTGTGCAGTATCTTCTATCAAAAACAAATTGTGCTTTTTGCAAATGGCCTGAACGCCTTCGATATCGAATGGCTGACCATAGAGGTGAACACCGATAATCGCTTTCGTGCGCGGTGTAATTTTCTCTTCAATCTTGGTGATGTCAATCTGCCAAGTATCGGATGTACAATCTACAAAAACCGGTGTTGCTCCGGCGTGCGAAGGTCCCCATGCCGTAGCAATGAAGGTGTCTGCCGGAATAATTACTTCATCACCTACTCCAATGCCCAAGGCCAGCATAGCTAAGTGCAATGCGGTGGTACCGTTGTTGACACCAATGGCGTATTTCGCTCCGATATAGTGGGCAAATTGTTGCTCAAATTCTTCTACAAATGGGCCACCTGAGAAGGCGGTCTTTTCGTAAACGCGTTCAAATGCCGCGAATACTTCATCCTTAATTTGATCATGCTGACCTTTCAGATCAAGACATGGAATCTTGCTTGTCGCCTGTGTTGAATTAGACATATTCGTTGTTGATTATGGCCGCAAGATATGAACGAACAGGCTTTACAAAGCGATGCAATAACACATCACTACAACAACATAACAAGAGAATTAAAAGAGATACTTCAAGAGCCTAGAATCAGGGCTTCTGATCTTCAATTTTGCGGATAATTTTTGCCGGATTGCCCGCTACGATGGTATTGGCAGGCACGTCTTTCAACACCACCGAACCGGCGCCCACAATGGCATTTTCGCCCACTGTAACACCGCAAAGCACGGTAACACTGCTACCCAAAGAGGCTCCCTTCTTGATGCGCGTTTCTTCTACATGCCAATCGGCATCTGTTTGAATGCTGCCATCCATGTTGGTTGCGCGTGGAAAGCGGTCGTTGATGAACGTTACGTTATGACCAATGAAAACATTATCCTCGATGTGCACGCCTTCACAGATGAAGGTATGGCTTGAAATTTTACAGTTCTTGCCAATGGTTGATCCACGTTGAATCTCTACAAAAGCTCCAACCTTAGACCCATCATCAATGCTGCAGCCATAGGCATTTACAAAGTTGAAAATCTTTACGTCTTTACCAACCTGTACGTTGTTGAGTGACTGCTTGTCGTTATTAATGGTGATGGTTTCCATGAGTAGTAATGCGAAAGGATTGTTAGGATTATTGAAGAAATGGCGTGATGTTACAACATCACTTCTCTGCCGTTTTCTTTGATTGAAATTTGAGCGGCTTCCAAAATTTTAATGGTGTTCAAGCCGGACTCGTAGTTTGCAATTGGCTTGGTTCCATTCTGAATGGAATTGATAAAGTCATTGGCCATTCCGCCTAATGCTTCTCTCATTTCGAGTTTCGGGATAAAGACATCACCCACGCGATAGTCAACCAAAACACGGCGCTTCTCTTCGTCGGTATTTACCGTGTGAGCCGTATCGTAGATTCGAATTTTCTCGGTTGGCTCCATGTCATTGAACACAACCATTTTCTTATCACCGCCAAGCAACATCATGCGAATCTTCACGGGCGATGACCAGCTGCAATGGAAGTGTCCGATGAAGTCATTGGCATAATTCACCGTCAGGTAGGCGATGTTTTCAATTCCGTTGTGGATGTGGCTCACACCGGTGGCCTGCACACTTACGGGCTTTTCATCAATGAGGTAATCCAATATTGAAATATCATGCGGAGCCAAATCCCAAAGCACATTCACATCTTGCTGAATCAATCCCAGATTGATACGCGTTGAATCGAAATACTTCACTTTTCCGATTTCACCAGAGGTAATCAAGTCTTTCATCTTTTGCACCGCCGAGGTGTAGAGGAAAGTATGATCGACCATCAAGGTACGTCCTGCTTTTTTAGACAGTTCAATGAGCTCCATGGCGTGTGCCACTGTATCGGTCATTGGTTTTTCCAGCAACACGTGCTTACCGGCTTCGAGGGCCCTCTTGGCCAAATCAAAATGCGTGAACACCGGTGTTGCAATGATAACCGCGTCAATCTCCGGATTACTCCAAATGGAATCGATATCAGAGGTAACATTTATACCCGGGTAGGTGCGCGACACCACAGCCAAGCGTTCAGGACGCAAATCAGCTACAGTATGCACCTTTGAGTTGGTGGCCGAAGAAAAATTACGCACCAGGTTTGGTCCCCAGTAGCCATATCCGATAATCGCACAATTAACCATAGTCTTCAAAAAAGTGTATTCGGCAAATATGAGAAAACCTTGAGGGACAACAAGCAGTTTGCGACTTAAACTTCTGTCAAATTATTGTGATGTTTGATTTTACATAAAAAGCTTCCCGCCTCGCCATACGTCAACACTTCAAAGCCCAGGTTGAGCTCATCACACATGACTTCCAGCAGGTACTCGTCCGGGTAAATCCATCCAAACTGCTCCGATGCATTATTGCAACGCACTTCGAATTGCACCTCACCATAATAGCCGTGATTCAACTCCAGTGCGTCAATAGGCGATTTGAAGTAACTGATATCCGTGGAATCAGCAAGGATGCATCCACCCTCTGCCAATAGGCTTTTCAGATGCCCCAAGAGCGTGAACAGCCCTTCCTCTGTGCGACCAAGCCCAAGGCCGTTCATCAGCATGAGTATCGTATCGAATGACCCTTGCGTATACTCCAGCACATCGGCACGGGCGATATTGCGCACACCCCGTTGTTCCATGACCCAACAGGCGTGGTCAGATAGCTCAAGACTCACGAGATCCAGGTCTTTCTTTTGCAACTCGAGCGAATGACATCCTGCCCCTGCGCCCACATCGAGCACCCGGCCTTGAGCCAAAGTCAAAGCCTCACGCTCCAATGCATTCATCTGTTCAAACGAGCGAAAGAAATAGGAAGCCTGCATGGCGGCGTCCAATTCACCATCAATCCAAAGCTCGATGATTGTGTCGGTACCGTCCTTTTGGTAGTTCAAAATGGCTTGGCCCATGATATCCTTTTCATTCATTTTTATCAGTCGCGTTTGAAGTGCAAATGAACTACATTGCGATGTGCAATGCTTGCTCTCACGGACAATTATAGAAGTTTTTCGCTACGCAACTGTTGCCCTCTTTTCCAAGTCTAATGCATAAGATGCTGTTTCATGAAAAGTAAGTTAGCGCTTATCATTTTTGCACTTTGCCAACTATGGGGGCAAGCACAGTTGGCTACAACAAGTAACCTCACTGTTGAACAATATGTGCAGGACGTGCTTTTGGGGCAGAACGTCACAGTATCCAATATCACGTTCAACGGATCGCCTGCAAACGTGGTCAGCGCCTCTGTTGGCGGTTTCGATTGCACCAATTGCAACTTGGGCATCAACTCCGGTTTTGCCATGACCACAGGTGACATAGTCGGTCTCCAAGGCCCCAATGATGAAGGCGGCTATGCAGGCACGGGAACCGGCGGTGCATCGGGACAAGACCCGGATTTATTGGATCTCATTCAAGAGTTGTTGCCGGGGTCAGACCCTACCGTTGTTGACGTCAACGACTGGGTCATTATCGAATTCGATTTTGTGCCTTTGGGCGATACCCTGCAGTTTCAGTACGTATGGGCTTCAGAAGAGTATTCGGAATTCGTGGGCACCGACTTCAACGACATCTTTGGTTTTTTCATCAGCGGACCGGGAATCAATGGAGCGTATGCCAACAACGCCATCAACATTGCACGGGTACCCGGAACAAATGCTCCTGTGGCCATCAGCACCATCAACAACGGGCCAAACAACAACAATACTTGCGTGAGTTGCGAGTACTTCAATCAAGATGGCCAGTACGGCAACATTGCCTTTGATGCGCCCGAGCATACCGATCCGTATTACATGCAGCTCGATGGTTACACCGACATTCTCACGGCGACAGCAATTGTTCAATGCGGTGAAACTTTTCATATCAAATTGGCCATTTGCGATACGAGCGATCCAGCCTATGCATCTGCTGTGTTTCTGCAACGCGACTCCTTCTCGAGTAATCTTGTGGTGCAAGCATCACTCAACCTAGCGGCCAGTGGCCCCGATGGCAACACCATGTTCGAGGACTGCGGTGACGGATATATCGTTTTCGAGCGCCCGGTAACAGGCAACTCCAACACCACGCTCGTGGCCAACTTGGAATTTACCGGCACAGCCACCATGGGCGATGATTATACCGCGCTTCCCAGCATGGTCACCTTCGCTCCCGGTGTCATGGAAGTTTCACTCTACATAGATGCTTTTGAAGATGGAATCACAGAAGGTAGCGAAACCATTTCCATGAGCATCACCAATATTGCTGAATGCGGTGAAAGTTTGATTTCTTCTTCATTTGAATTCCATATCAACGACGTGCCTGAACCCCTTCAGGTGCAGGGCGTGAACTACGTAATTTGTGAAGGCGCCATACAAACATTGGAGCCCATGATTACCGGCGGTTATGCCAATTACGGCTACACGTGGAGCACCGGAGAGACCTCATCCACTATCGATGTGGCGCCAATCACATCTACTACTTACATCCTTACGGTATCCGACACATGCGGCATGCCCAGCGACAACAGTGAGTTTATTGTAACTGTGTTGCCCGCCACTCCGCTTATCGTGAGTTTGCTTGACACCGACAATATTCTACCCCTCGAATGCGCCGAATTCGGCAACATTTACGCAATCGTGTCGGGAGGCATTCAACCGTATCAATACAACTGGACCGACGATCAAGGGAATTTCTTGTGGGGTACGGATGTGCTCAACATCAGTGCATGGAATGCCGGCACCGTCAATCTGCAAGTATTGGATGAATGCGGATTCCAGGGCAATGACAACATTTTCATTGCGGTGAATGCTCCGCCAATCGTGGCCACCTTGCCTCTAACGCACACCGTTGTTTGCGGAGATTTCTGCGACCTTACTCCTGTTGTTTCCGGAGGCGATACGCAAGGCATGGGCTACGGCTATCAGTGGAGTTTGAATGGAAACATCGACTGGGATCTGTATGGCGTCGGCACATACAACGCACAAGCCATGCTACCGGGTATCATATCGCTCATCGTGAGCGACAATTGCGGCCAACAGGTGGAAGTAGAATCCCAACTCATTTTGGAAAGCCCAGCCATTGATTTGACATTGCCTCAAGACTTCAGCGGCAACTGCGCTACCAACTTCTCTATTGAACCCGTTATCCTTGGAGGAAGTGGCGACCCTGCGGCTTGGGTCTATAATTGGTCGGCCAACAGCACAGGCATTGGAACAAGCACCACTCTCCTATCCACCTTCGCAACCACTACATCGGTGATGCTTAATGTAACAGACCTCTGTGGGCAAACCGCGGATGCAACCACCACCGTTGTCATCGAAAATCCCGCATTGACGGTTTCACTTGGTGATGACAT
>CANHPZ010000087.1 GCA_947462725.1 Flavobacteriales bacterium | reverse complement strand
TCTATATGAGGAGGAGGGCTACAGTATTTCCGAATTATCCCTTGGTGATGAGGATTTAGAGGCCATCCGCTTTGCCACAGCCACATTAGAACAGTTCAAGGGTATACAAATTTTCAAACAATACGAGAGTGCCATTGAAAAAATCATCAATCGTGTCAATATCTCACCCAACCCCGACGACGCCTCGTTGGCGAAGGTCATACAATTTGAGCGCTCTACAGTTAGCTTGGGCAATGAACATCTGGCTCCGTTGCTTGACCACATCAGATCAAGAAAATCCGTTCGAATTCAGTATCGTAAGTTCACCGACGATGTACTCAACGAATATGAGCTCCACCCCTACTTACTCAAAGAATACCATAACCGCTGGTATTTGATTGCCTATAACGTTGAGCGCAAAGACATGCGCACCTATGGTCTTGAGCGTATCGAGAAGCTCGAAACCGCGGAAAAGCGCTTTACCGTTGATGCTTCATTCGATCCTGATTTGTTTTTTAAGCACAGCCTAGGCATAACCGAGCGAAGCGAGAAACCCGAAAAAATTGAACTCCGATTATCTGCCTCAGCAGGTAAATACCTTATCACACAGCCCATTCATCCTTCACAGGAAATAATCAAACAGGATAAACACCACATAACCATTGGCCTGCATGTGCTCATAACCACCGAGCTTATCAACCTAATTCTAAGCTACGGTCATCAATTGCAAGTTATCAAACCCAAGAAGCTCGTGGGCATGGTTCAAAACGAATTGCAAGAGACTATCAAGCAGTACAATGCATAATTTCGCTTCCATGAATAAAATCCTCATCGCCAATCGCGGAGAAATAGCCCTTAGAGTCATGCGCTCAGCCAAAGAAATGGGAATAGCCACAGTTGCTGTTTTCAGCGAAGCTGATCGGAATGCGCCATTTGTGCGCTATGCTGATGAGGCCGTTTGCATTGGTCCGCCACCATCCAATCAGAGTTATTTACTTGGCGACAAAATCATCGAGGTATGCAAGCAACTCGGTGTTGACGGAATCCATCCCGGTTATGGTTTTCTATCTGAAAATGCCAACTTTGCTCGCAAGGTAAAAGAAGCCGGCATCACGCTCATTGGACCAAGTCCGGAAGCGATGGAAGTGATGGGGGATAAACTATCGGCCAAAAATGCCGCAAAGAAATATAATATTCCCATGGTACCGGGCACTGAAGGCGCCGTAAGCGATGTGGAAGAAGCCAAGCGCACAGCGCTGGAAGTAGGACTTCCCGTGCTCATCAAAGCCAGCGCCGGCGGTGGTGGAAAAGGGATGCGTATTGTAGAGAATATCGATGAACTCCCCGAGCAAATGGAACGAGCTATCAGCGAGGCGCTAAGTGCATTTGGCGATGGCGCCGTATTTATCGAACGCTATGTTGCCGGTCCACGTCACATCGAAATACAAGTGCTGGCAGATAACCACGGCAATGTGGTGCACCTCTTTGAGCGCGAATGCAGCATCCAGCGTCGCCATCAGAAAGTAGTTGAGGAAGCTCCCTCCGCCATTCTTACTCCTGAATTGCGAGAAGCCATGGGCAAAAGTGCTTGTGATGTAGCCCGCAGTTGCAATTATTCTGGCGCAGGCACAGTGGAGTTTCTGGTTGATGAAAACCGTAACTATTACTTCCTGGAAATGAACACCCGATTGCAAGTGGAGCATCCGGTGTCTGAAATGATTACAGGCGTTGATTTGGTGAAGGAACAAATTCGTGTAGCCCGAGGCGAACGTTTAACATTCACGCAAGACGATTTGAAGATCAACGGTCACGCCCTTGAAATCCGCGTTTATGCAGAGGATCCAACCAACAACTTCCTGCCCGACATCGGCAAACTCGTTACATACCGCAGACCGATGGGTCCGGGCGTGCGTGTCGACGACGGCTTTGAAGAAGGTATGGATATCCCTATTTATTACGACCCCATGATTGCGAAGCTTATTACCCATGGCAAGGATCGCAATGAAGCTATTGCGCGCATGGTCAGGGCCATCGATGAATATCAAATTACAGGTTGTCAGACTACATTGAGCTTTTGCCGCTGGGCTATTCAGCACCCGGCATTCGTGAGTGGAGACTTCGATACGCATTTCGTGAAGAAGTACTTCAACGCCGATGTACTTAAAACAGAAGATGAAACAGAAATACTCGTGGCGGCGATGGCAGCAACTCAAACACTGATTCAAAAAAGGACTAGCGAAAGCGCACCATCCGTTTCTACCAAAAACGGAGCGTCGCAATGGCAGAAGGCTCGGAGATCATAATAGACTCCCTCTTTTTGAAATTTGCATAAGAAATTCCTTAGGGTAATATTATATTCATTTATCCTATTGGGTATATCATTATCTATTGATAGCGTTGCATGCACAAATGCTTCATTGCCGTCATGTAAAAACCCGAAAAGAAATTCAACAGAAAAAGCATCCGCTTAAAGGAATACGATTACCGTTCAGCGCGGGCGCGTATTTGCGGCCTTCCGCAATTCACCACCACAACCGCATCAATAACATTCAATCCTAATCACATCGGCCCGTTTGTTAAAATTACCAACGAGGGAAACACGACCTGGCTATTCAGCGTATGCTTGTAAGGAGTTTCTCATGAGCGCACGCAAATTCATATGGCTATTGACGTTGGCATTGCCTTCGGATTTCTGTATTGCGCAGTCAGCAATGCCAGCGACTGAAACATCAGGCCCCTACATCATCCTCGACACACTCATCACAGATTATTATTTTTCAGTTTGGTATACCGATCATGGAGATACCGTAGTAAAGGCCACCCACTCACCTATCGAAATCGCGGTGCGTACAAGCAACCGTTCTAAGAAATCACAATACGACAAACTGCAAAAGCGCGTGATTAAAACATATCCATACGCCAAAGCAGCCCAGGATGTGATGCACACCTATGACGTACTTTGCAAGCAAATTACCGATCCTCGTCAACAAAAGCAATTGCTTGATAAAGCAGAGCAATCACTCATGGCTCAATTCGAGAAAGACTTGCGAAACATGACTATGTCGGAAGGTATAATTCTAGTTAAGCTTATCGATAGACAAACAGGCACAACAGGCTATGAGTTGCTGCGCGAGATGAAAGGAAAATTCTCAGCCTTTATGTGGCAGGGCGTAGCGCGCGTATTCGGACAGAATCTCAAGGATGATTACGATGTCAATGGCGAGGATGTTTGGATTGAGAACATCGTTGCTCTCATCGAAGACGGCACCATTCCCGTGGCCGACAAATCCGTCGATCCCTTTGGTGTGAATGGATACGTTAGTCGCTGATTAGGATTTTCTCATTCAAAAATAGATTTTCAGTAATATTGGTTTAGTGATTCAGCGGTCGCTTTTTGATCATTCCTCCGCTTGTATCCTTCACACTGCTCATCACAACAAAAGCATTCGTGGTAATCTTCGCCAACTCGGTATTTAGCTTACCTATTTCCAGTCGTGTAATCACCGTATAGATAATATCCGAGTCAACAGTCTCGCCTGTTTTACCAAAACCGCGTTTCCCTTGATAAACCGTGACACCGCGACCCATTTTTTGAATTATCATCTCCCGTATTTCATCGCTGTGCGGAGAAACTATAGTTACACCTATATATTCTTCAACGCCTTCAATAAGAAAATCAAGGGTTCTAGATGCGGCGTAATAAGTAATCATGGAATACAAGGCCACTTCTATTCCGAGAAAATATGCTGCAACAGAGAAAATAAAAACGTTGATAACAGCAACAATATCACCGATCGTCATTCCGATTTTCCGACTTAAAAAAATGGCCAGCACTTCGGTTCCATCGATTACGGCGCCTCCACGAACAGCAAAGCCAATTCCTGCGCCTAAAAACAAACCTCCGAAAACGGCCACGAGCAGCGGGTCTTGAGTAACATCCGGAAACTTCACCGTAGCCAAAACAACAGCTAGAGCAGTAATCGCTAGAGATGTTTTTACCGCAAACTGCCTTCCCATCACCTTATACCCGAGTATAATAAACGGTATATTAAGCAGGATGATAAAAATGAACAAAGGCAATCCGGTAAGAATTGAAAACAGCAGCGATATACCCGTTGCTCCGCCATCAATGAAGTGATTCGAAAGCAAGAACCCCTTGAAGCCAAAGGCCGCCGAGAACACTCCTAAAACTATTAGAAACATATCTTTCACAGCCTGTCTTATATTTATAGAGACCTCGCGATACGCTTTTGCCAATTCAAATGGAGATAATTCCTCAACTTGCTTGGCTCCGGAAACTTTTAAAATAGCCTGAGCAATGTATTTTCTAAATAAATTTTGCATACGGCGAAAGTAATGCCGCAGCAACGAAACCTATTCCAATAGCTTCACTTCCAAAATTGCCCTTTGCTTTTCATCCGACATTTTATCGAAAGAACGGACCAACATACTCAATCGCGGGTTTTTCAAAAAGAATTCCCGATGCTCATGCATGAATCGCCAAAACCATGCGTCCCACTGCACCTGCCATTCACCCTTGGTATAATCACTCATCTTCATCAGATAATTGCTACCACTGATGTAGGGTTTAGTTGCCATCATTCCACCATCGGCAAATTGACTCATTCCATACACATTGGGGACCATGACCCAATCAAAGGCATCAATGAACAGTTCCATAAACCATCGGTGTACGTCATCCGGATCAAACTCATTGAGCAGCATGCAATTCCCCAACACCATTAGTCTTTCGATATGATGACAGTATCCTATTTCACGCACCTTTCGGATAGTTTCGTCAACAGGTAAAATGCCCGTAGTTCCCATCCAAAACGAGCGCGGTAACTTACGCTTGAATCCCCAGTAATTGCGAGTTCGCTCCTCCCGCCCCTTCGACACATAAACCATGCGAATGAACTCCCGCCATCCCAAGACTTGGCGTATGAATCCCTCAAGAGAATTCATAGGGACAACATGATTTTGAGAGTAATTTAATGCCGCATCAATCACTTCACGCGGAGTAAGCAGCCCCACATTGAGCATGGGAGTTAAAACACTGTGATGCAAGTAATGCTCACGCCGAACAATTGCATCCTCATACTCACCAAAGTCTGCAAAGCGCTCAGAGAGAAAATCATTCAACCACTCTAGTGACTCTTGTCGAGTTATTGGATAGCGTCTTACACCAACCTGCATTGCGTAAGGATTATCAAACCGATTAAGTGCATATGCAGCAGCTTCCTCCCACACGCGGTCTGAATCAAATAACTTTACTTGAGGCACCGTCTTTCCCTTCGGATACTTTTTACGATTCTCTGCATCAAATGACCACTGTCCGCCCAAAGGCTCCAATCTCTCGTCTATTAGTATGTTATACTTAATTCGCTGCTGCTTGTAGAAGTCGGCATGAAAAAGTCGTTTTTTTCCTGAAGCATAAGTTGAAATTTGTTCTTCAGACTCCAAAAACATAGGCGAGAAATGCCACTTAATTCTCACATCACAAATCCTACCTGCGCTGCCAATTCTACGTTTTAACCAATCATCCGTCACATCGAACAAATGAATCTCCTCCACACCGGATAGCTTTAAATGAGGTATAAGTTGGCGCACATCTGCAAGCGCATCGGCAGCCTCTACATAGTGAACTTTTCTTCCCCTATTTCGCAACTCTATCTCATAGTGCTTCATCGTAGCTCTGTGATATGCAATTTTCATTGGATGAAAATGATACTGCGTGAAAAATAACGGTTCCTCAATAAGCCAATACTCTGCCTGCGCTTCTGATAACTCATTCGCAAACAAATGGTGTGGTAAGATGAGAATAGCATTCATTCTTCTATCGATTCATGCGACAGCGATCACTGCAATACTTCACATCTTCCCACACCTTTTGCCATTTCTTGCGCCAGGTGAACGGTTTGGCGCATACCACGCATATCTTTTCGGGGAGATGTTGTTTCTTAACCGATCGCATCTTTTACCAAACAAACAAACTCACGAAAAGTTATATGCTCAGAGATTCATTTCATAACTTCTACTTTTTGGTAAACTTGCCGGAATACAACCAAGCTTCATTGTAAATCTCGTATATGAAATCCCCTGACGATAAATCATCCAAAGGCAAACGCAAGACACTGCCAGCCTGATGGTAGTTCATGGACTTAACCATCTTGCCCTGAGCATCAAACAAAGACAATTGAACATCACCATTAAAACCATCTGGCAAAGGCACATGAATTAGCGCTACAGCAGGATTTGGATATGCCGGACGATTCGAAGCGACTTGCAATGCACTAATCGCCAAAGGCTGGGAAGTCAATTGCAAATTATCAATGAATAGAGTGCTGCCATCCGTGGCCTCATCAAAGGGATATGATGACGACATCAATTGTAAACGCAATGTATCCGGCTCGGCATTCAATTGTAGTGGTATTTCGAAATAGGTCCAAATTTCCGTTGGGTAGAATTGATAAAACGCTCCACCCAAACTCACCTCGCCACTCAGCATTTCAAGCGACAAACTTCCGGCATCCTCGCCATCACTGATGTATTTGTAATATCCCCGTAAGGTGTCGTCGACTTCCGAATAAGGCAAACCACCAAACCAATCCCCGCTCGAATTCATATCACCGGTGCGCAGCGATGATGCATGCACATGACCGTCCATATCTCTGAAAGATGTGAGACTTACAGCGTGTTGTCCATAGGGTGTGTTGGTAGTCCAATCGACATGACGTCCTTCCGATCTCCAACCCTGCGCGTGATGAATAGCTGTGGGAGTCCAGTTATCCAAGTCACCATTGGGCAGGAGCTCATTGACCTCACGTCCGCCAAATTCAAGGTTATCCAATTCCAAAAAACTTCCTGTCTGCATCACCTGTTGATTCAATACATTGCTCGACGTGGCGGCAACAATTACGGTATCAGGCGTATCACTCAACGTCAGCAACATATTGAAAGGAGTGTATTCCAACTCCTGACCATGGAATTTGAAGACGTTCTGACCGATAACATTACCCTGTTTTTTGAATACGACCACAATCATGGCAGAGTCGTTATATAAGGTATGATAACGCGCATACCCCGTAAGGTAAGCGGGACGCTGGTGGTATGGCACACCGCCTTGCCCAATCATTGGATCACCTAGCGTATTGGT
Organism: Flavobacteriales bacterium; assembly: GCA_947462725.1. Classification (GTDB taxonomy): domain Bacteria; phylum Bacteroidota; class Bacteroidia; order Flavobacteriales_D; family Sanyastnellaceae; genus JAIBBG01. The sequence continues at coordinate 2,793 of CANHPZ010000087.1, read as the reverse complement.
AAAATAACCTGGCATGGTTCGGCCATTCTGACCATCCGTCATGATGCGAATACCATGTCCCATTGCCCCATACCCCTGAATGGGAATTGCAGTAATCCATTCGTTGGCATGAATAGTTTCCGTGTTGGATGTATACCAACCATCGGGTTCATTAAAGTTAAAGGAAGTCCAATGCTCGAAGTCGCCATTGGGAATGCTTTGCGCACTTGCGAAAGCCAGCATCATTATCGAAATAATGGTTAGAGTAATCTGTTTCATGACTATTGATTTAATGAAACAAGACTACAATTTTCCAAAGGCCTTTGAAAGGCCGATACTCAAGCGATGCCGTGACAGCTATCACACATAGGTGTGACTACCGATCTAGTAAACTCTCAACGTATCGAAGCTTCAACATCCATCGGATCGCTGCCGGCCGAAAATGACTTTACCCACTCACCTGAAGGCGACACCAATACCTTGTGGAAATTCCACTCCACCTTGTCGTCGGAAACGCCATTGGCATCTTTACTCATCAGCCAAGTATAAACCGGATGCTGGTCTTTACCTTTCACATCAATTTTGGCTGATAAAGGAAAAGTAACTCCATAATTCTTCGTACAAAATTCAACGATATCCTTTTCAGAGCCGGGCTCTTGTCCCAAGAATTGATTGCACGGAAAACCGATTATGACCAATTTATCCTTGTGCTTTTCGTAAAGTACCTCCAACTTGGCATACTGAGGAGTGTGACCACATTTGCTGGCCACATTCACACATAGCACATATTTTCCTTTGTATTCCGACATGCTCACCGATTTCCCGTTGATATCAGTGTAAGTCAATTCGTAAAATGATTTGGGCGTTGTGGCAATCATAGCGGCTTTCTTTTCAGGGGATACGTGATTTTTAAAACTATAAAAGGCCACTGCCAATGCAATGACTCCAAGGATGATAAATGCTGTTTTCATGACAACACAAACAGCTAGGTTGCTATCAAGTTCATGTCGTTTGTAATTAGTCAATAGTGAAGTAGTGAAGTAGTGAAATAGTGAAGTGGTGAAGTGGTGAAGTGGTGACATAGAGGAGCATCACTATTTACCAAACACTCTTTACCACTCAGTAATCAGTGCTCAGTAAACATGGCTCAAAGCTTCACCGCAAACTTTGCCCGCATACGTTCCACATGCTCTTCGGGGATTTCGTGTACGTTGGAATGTCCGTGTCTGTTTTCCACTGTGACCACATGCAATCGATACTTGTTCTCAGCTGCCATTTTGAAGTAGGGCTCCATCTCCCACTCCATGGTGAAGGTATTGTGCAGAATAATTTTCTGGGCACCTTGTTGCATAGCCGTCTTCACGCCTTCCTCGCACTGCTTATAGGCCAAATGATTTTCCTGAAAACGAAAATCGTAATGCCCGTTTGCATCCGTGAAATAGTCATCGATGCTGAAGATGGGGTATTTACCCTCTTCGCTTAGCGATTTTGCTAAGGTAGATTTCCCACTGCCAGGCAAACCGCGTAGAAGAATGATCTCAAGCGACATTATATCTGCGCCACTTTAAATTCACTCGTGAAGTGAAACTCAAGCTCCGGGTAATTCTTGCGCTCCATATCCAGCATGAACGATGAAGGGGCCAGAAACACATCGTTGTCGTCCTTGTCTTTCACCATGTTTTGCCCTTTGATGCGCTTGAACTCTGTAAGCTTGTCGGGATGGTCGGTCGTAATCCAGCACGCCTTGTAGAAGGTCTTTGTTTCGAATTCGCACTTGGCGCCGTATTCATGCTCGAGACGGTAGCGGATAACTTCAAACTGAAGTTCACCCACCGTGCCCACGATCTTGCGATTGCCGGGCTCTTGCACGAAGAGCTGCGCCACGCCCTCTTCCGTAAGCTGACGAATGCCCTTCTCGAGCTGCTTCGACTTCATCGGATCCTTGTTGACGAGCTCCTTGAAAATTTCAGGTGAGAAACTCGGAATACCTTTGAAGATCATCTCCTCGCCTTCCGTGATCGTATCACCGATTTTGAAGTTACCCGTATCGTAGAGTCCAATCACATCGCCTGCATAGGCCTCGTCAATGGTGGTTTTGGCCGAAGCCATAAACGTAACGGGGTTGGGATATTTAAAATTCTTGTCGAGGCGCACGTGATGGTAAAACTTGTTGCGCTCAAACGTGCCGCTGCATACGCGCAAGAAGGCGATGCGGTCGCGGTGACGCGGATCGATGTTGGCGTGAATCTTAAACACGAAGCCCGAAAACTTGTTTTCCGTCGGCTCCACCACACGCACACTCGATTCGCGGTGCTGCGGGATCGGCGCTAGTTCCAGGAACTTATCGAGCAATTCCTTCACCCCAAAGTTGTTCATCGCTGAACCGAAAAATACTGGAGCCAGTTTGCCTTCAAGGTATTTCTCCCGATCGAACGGATCGTACACACTCTCGATGAGCTCCACATCTTCGCGCAACTGCTGCGCATATTCTCCGGCGAGTTGATCGAGCAATGGATCGCTCAAATCATTGATGGAGATAATCTCCTCGCTCACCTTGGTCTTGAGCGACTCAAACAGGTTGATGGTTTTATCGTAGAGTTTGTAAACCCCTTTGAACGAATAACCCTTGCTGATGGGCCACGACAGCGGCTGCACCTTGATGTTGAGCTCATCTTCCAACTCATCGAGCAGGTCGAACGCATCTTGTCCCTCGAGGTCCATCTTGTTGATGAACACGATCACGGGGGTATCGCGCATGCGGCAAACCTCCATGAGGCGACGAGTTTGTGCTTCCACACCTTTCGAGCTGTCGAT
>CANHPZ010000086.1 GCA_947462725.1 Flavobacteriales bacterium | reverse complement strand
TATTTCACCCCTTCACCATCTCACCCTTTCACCTCAGTATTGATTATCTTTGATTCATGAACCATCACGCACATATCGAAATTCGTCCCGACAAGCGTTTCGGCAAGCCGTGTATTATCGGTACACGGATTTCCGTTTATGACGTGCTCAACTGGATGTCGAACGGCATGAGCAAAGAGCAAATAATGGCCGACTTCCCTGAGCTAACCGAGGAAATGATCAATGCCTGTCTGGCATTCGCAGCAGATAAGGAGCACAAATTGCGCATTGCTTCGTGAGACTTTTGTTTGATCAAAATATTTCTTCCCGGATTCTTCGCTTATTAAATGATGAATTCGAAGAGTCACAACACGTTTTGCTGTGTGGTTTACAAAATGCCTCAGACAACACCATTTTCGAATACGCCAAAAGCAATTCTCTCACTATTGTCACATTTGATTCGGACTTTGTAGATTTAAGTATTGTAAAGGGTTTTCCACCTAAAATCATTTGGCTGAAAACAGGGAATCAAACAACGACGTCAATAGCTGATATTCTCCAAGCGAACGCTCTTTCAATTTCACATTTTGTGCTGTCGGAAGAGGCGGGGGTGCTGGAGATAGTGAAGGGGTGAAATAGTGAAATGGTGAAGGGGTGAATTAGAATCACAAACAGAAGCAGCATCAGAATGAGAAGGAGCCGATGCTCTCCTGTATACCTCCCATTCGCCGTACCTTTATTGCATGAACCCGCGCATCAATCTCATCCTCGTTTGCCTGTTCTTAATGAACGGAATTCTGCTTGCGCAAGAACGCATGACCGGTGAAGCTATCGTGCAGCTCAAAAGCGATGGCGATATCGCAACGTTCGTTTCTGAAATGAACGCTCAACTCGGACTCAGGGCAGAAGTGAAGGAGTCGCACTGCATCTACCCGCGCATGAACCTTTGGCTGGTAGCGTTCAACGAGAACGCACTTTCCATGCGCGACTTCATCTATGAAGCCAAAAGCAACCCAAGCATTGCACAAGTCCAGGCCAATCACATCATTGAAGAACGCTTGATTCCGGATGATCCATTTTTCTCGCAACAATGGCATCATCAGCAAGCCAACGATCACGACATCGACAGTGATTTGGCTTGGGACATCACCACGGGTGGCACCAGCGCATTGGGTGATGACATCGTAGTGTGCGTTGTTGAGCTTGGAGGTGCGCAATGGAACACAACCGACATCATCGATAACCATTGGATAAACACGCAAGAAATTCCGGGCAATGGAAACGACGACGACGGCAATGGTTATGTGGATGATTACGACGGATGGAACACTACTTCGTCAACCGACGTGATCACCGCCGGAAGTCACGGCACACGCGTGTGCAGTATGATTGGTTCGAAAGGGAATAACAACACGGGCGTAGTTGGTGTGAACTGGGATGTAAAAATGATGCTTGTCGAAATCGGCAGTGCCAATGAGGCTTCGGCCATTGCCGCTTATGCCTATCCACTCGAAATGCGCCGACTCTACAACACAACGCAAGGACAGCAAGGCGCTTTTGTAGTGGCCACAAACAGCTCGTGGGGCACCGACAATGGCCAACCTGCTGATGCTCCAATTTGGTGCGCTATGTACGATTCACTCGGCGCTCAAGGCGTGTTGAGCTGCGCATCGACAACAAATAACAATACCAACGTTGATCTCTTTGGTGATTTACCTACGGCCTGCCCTAGCGATTTTCTCATTTCTGTCGGCCGCACCAATTCCGATGATATCCGCGCTTCAGGTGGATACGGAATTACCGCCATTGATTTGGCCGCACCCGGCGACAACGTCTATTTGGCGAACAACACCACATACGCTACTACCACCGGCACTTCGTTTTCGAGTCCATGTGTAGCCGGTGGAGTTGCGCTGCTGTACAGTTCGCCCTGCACAAGCTTTATTGAAACGGCACACGACAATCCGCAGGCAGCAGCCACGGCGATGAAAGACTATATTCTTAACGGCGTTGACACGACAGCACAGTTGCTCAGCGAAATGGTGAGCGGCGGAAGGTTTAACGTGAACAACAGCTTGCAACTGCTCATAGCTGCGTGTGATGCAGGAGAATGCATGGCCCCTTTCGCACTTGATGTTAACCAAGAACCCGGAACACTCAACTATACCATCTCTTGGTCCGACATCATTGCTACCGACGACTACCGAGTGGAATTCCGTCTCATGGGAAATACCAACTGGAGTGCTATCGAGATCAATGGTGTAAGTGCCGTATTGAACAACCTCGATCCATGCTCGGACTATGAAGCGCGCGTAGCGGGGCATTGCGCCGATACGCTAAGCGCATGGTCTACATTGCTAACTTGGACAACCGATGGCTGCTGTGTTAATCCCCATCTTGTTCAAATCGCAAATGCTACGGATTCAACACTTGCGATTACATGGGATGATATTCTAGCTACCGACGTTTACGACATAATTATCACGGACGAAATGGGCAATCCCACGTACTACAACACATTCGGCAACTACTTCAACTTTCAGGATTTGCAAACCTGCAGTAACTATTCGATTGTAGTAGCACCTGCTTGCAATGCACCACAGGGCCCGATTGCAAGCCTTGATGTATTCACTCCCGGATGCGAAGACTGCGCTCTCATTCCGTATTGCAGCACTTCAGCCAATGATGATGTGGAATTCATTGCCTATGTGCATGTCGCAGACATTGAACATACTTCTGAAAACAGCGGCGGCTATCTGCTAGTACCCGACATCACCGATACGCTTCATGCCGGCGACACCTACTCCATTACCTGCACGCCAGGCTATATGGGCAATGCCTACAACGAGAACTTTCGCATATGGATTGACTTCAACATCGATGGTGATTTCGATGATGATGGTGAACTTGTGTTTGATCCATCTGCAACTACCATTGCTGTAAACGGCATTTTGACGATGCCTGCATCAGTAACGGAAGGAATCTCGCGCATGCGTGTTTCAATGACATATACCCCGACCACGTCAAACAATGAACCTCTTCCTTGCGGCAACCTTACCTATGGCGAAATTGAAGATTACTGCGTGACACTGAGTAACGAAGTGCACGTCGACACGCATGAAACGTCACTCTATTCCTTCTCCCCCAACCCTGCATCTCATCACATTCAATTCAAAACTCACTGCGAGAAACCACAGAAGATTTTCATCTATACAACTGATGGCAGGCTTGCGATGGACGCATCATTAACCGCATGGCCTCGTGTGGATGTTGCTTCATTATCATCCGGTCTGTATTACATCAGCGTGCAACAGCAGCAGCAGCACTTCACCTTGCCATTGGTTATTCATGAGTGAAATCTTCTCCATGCCAAGTGTGCCGTACAATCGGCTGACGCACCAAACTTGCGCTTCGAACGATGTGATCGTAGACATCAAACGTCTCGATTTACTACACCCGCACATCAATGGCAACAAGGGATACAAACTCAAATACAATGTGCTGAAAGCATTGGAAGAAGGGCATAAAACGATTATCACTTTCGGTGGTGCTTGGAGCAACCACATCTATGCTACTGCGGCTGCAGGTCGTGAGTTCGGTATAAAAACCATTGGCATCATTCGCGGAGAAGAACCTGAAAATTACAGCGCCACACTACAATTCGCGCGCGAGCAAGGAATGCAACTGGTCTTCGTTAGCCGTTTCGATTACGAAGACAAAAACACAGAAGAGTTTAAAGCTTGGCTTCATGATCAATACGGTGCATTTCATTTAGTCCCTGAGGGCGGTTCAAACTACTACGGCATCAATGGATGCATGGAAATATTGAGCGCATCCGACAAACTCAATTACGACATCATTGCGTGTGCTTGCGGCACAGGAGCTACACTTGCCGGACTTGTGCTGAGTGCAAACACTCAACAAAAGATTATCGGATTTTCAGCGCTCAAAGGCGGTGAGTTTTTGCATGCTGAAGTACTGAAGCACATTGAATACACCCTCATGAATAAAGAACTCGCCGATGAATTTGCGAGTCAATTCAACATAGAAACACGCTATCACTTTGGCGGCTATGGTAAGTGGAATGACGAGCTGCTAGAATTCATACAAAGCTTGCGTCAATCGCATGCTTTGCCACTCGATCAAGTGTATACAGCAAAAGCATTGTATGGTCTGCTGGACAGGATAGAGAAAAAAGAAATTGCAACCGCATCGCGCGTGTTATTTCTGCATACGGGTGGATTGCAGGGCACAGCTTCGCTTACTACCGTTTCTTAATCCACAGCTCCGGATTCTGCGCTGCTCCTGCGTCTGCTCCTACTTTCCAAACTTCGAAGTGTAGTGTATAGTCTTCGCCATCATACATCACCGTTCCCAACTTCTGCTTGGTAGAGACGGCATCACCAATTTTCACAACAACCGTTTCTAATCCGGAGTAAACCGTTTTGTACGATCCATGTGTTACAATCACATTTTGTCCGGCTCCCGGAATATTGAAAATAGAGGTGACTTTACCGCCGAAAACAGCAAGAGCGTTGGCGTTCTTATCGGTCGTAAAATCGACGCCGTTATTATTCACAGTCACTTGTGCCAAAGAAGGATGCGCATGCTTTCCAAAGTGTGAGGTAATCACCCCGGCACTCACAGGCCAAGGCAATGCACCTTTGTTCTTTTCGAAATCCTTGTTTACCAAAACCGTTTCAGGAGCTAGTGCCACCGCTGTTGTTCTCTTAGCTGCTGTAGTTGTTGCGGCAGTAGTTGCGCTGGTGCTAGTAGTAGTGGTGGTTGTTTTGGGAGTTGCAGCGGTAGTTGTAGTTGAAGTTGTTGTAGTCTTCGAGGCAGCGGCCTTGGCGGCGGCGGCGGCGGCAGCGGCCTTCTTTTCCTCTGCCATCTTGCGTTCGTTCTCCTTACGTATTTCCTCGGCAATTACGGATTGTATTCGCGCAGTCAGCTTATCGCGATCAGCCTTCTGCTTGTCTTGCTGCTTGCGCAATTTGCCCTCTTCCTTTTTCAATGCCTGCAAGCGTTGTTGTTGCTCAACCTTATCGGCCTCCACCTCTTGCTTTTCTTTTTCCTTTGCTTCCGCCAAGCGCGCCTTGCTCTCCTTATCGTGCTCGAGCTCTGAAATATTCGACTTAATTTCCTCCTGCTTACCTAAAATCATAAACGCCTGCTTCTTACGCGCATCAGCATAGCGCTGAGTCATCTTCAAACGCTTGTATGCTTGATGAAAATCTGCTGACGCGAAAATGTACATGAGTTTATCATAACTGCTGCGTTGGCGAAAAGCGTTGTAGATCATTCCGCCATACTCCTGCTTCATCTGATATACCTGCTGCTCCATCTCTCCGATGTAGTGATTCTTTTTTTTGATTTCTCCATCGATAGCATGAATGTCGTTGTTCAGATTCGACAACAATTGCTCACGAAATGCCAACTGCTCATTGAGCAATTGTACTTGACGTGTAGTCGATTTCTGTTGACGCTCCGAATCGCGAATCATCTTCTTGGTTTGCTCAATCTTGTCATTGATCTCATCGCGTTGCTTTTGCAAATCCTTTTTCGACTGCGCTACAACACCCCACAAAGGCAGAAACAAGATGAGCACCGCGATTGCTGCGGTGATGACAAAAAACCGATTTGAGTGTTTAGCGTTTTGTTGCATTTCTAGTTGTTCTACAAACTATCTCTTCGCGGGTATTCATCTGGGATGTCAAACGGAAACTCATACACCTTTCCCGACGACAATTTCGTTATCTCATATCGCATTTCCTGACGCAGCATGGTGCTCGACATCAGCAAACGACATTTAGCCGGATAAAATTGCTCGCCATCCGTTTGAAAATCTTCATAGTTCACCTCCATCGTGCGTTGACGAATGAGGTCGTTGAACACCGACTTTACCAAACGACAAGATGCGGGCTCCAGCCAATAACGCGATACAATCAATCCATCCTCTTCATCGCTGCGACGCACGGCTCGCCGATAGCGCGGATCATCGGGGTTAACCAAAATAGTATCGCCTTCGAGCTTGCGATCATCAACACCAACTGCGCGACGAACATTGCGCTTATACTTTGAAATCAACAGATAATCATCGTCCTCAATCTCACTACGAAAACGCTGCTCATCCTTTTCAAGTCCTATGGCATTGCCCACAAGCAAGTCTTGCAGCATTTCAAAATCAAATGCAATCCCAATCAATTTGCCGATATCCTCAAAGCTGCCGTAGTAGTAAAATTTATTTTCCGGAATCTTGGATAAGTACTTCAGACTATCCGGAGTAATCATCACACGAATCATCTCGATTCCCAATGCAGGAACAATCGATACCCAAATAACGCTGTCTTTGCGCATTCGAATCGTAGCCTTGAAACTTTCTGATTTCTCTTCCGTGCCAAAAGAAGCATCGACCTTCATACCCAACCATTCAAAGTTATACTTGTTCTCTGCATAGCGCTTCAGCAAATAACCTGCAGAACGGTTCTTAACCGGCTTCTCCTTCACAACTTCCTTTTGCTTGCTGCATGCCGATAAAACAAGCCACATCATCACAACCGTCATTGGCCATGAAAGCAGTCTGCTCACCGATGGTATGCGTATGGCTTGTATCAATCGATGTAGTTTTTTTTAGCGATTTTCTCCTTCAGCTTCGCGCTCGCGCCAGGCATTGATTCAGCCTGCATCCATTGCTGCAAAGCCTCCTCTGTGCGGCCTAGCTTAAACAAAATATCACCGCGATGCTCATACAACTCAGCGCTCTTTTCTCCATGTGCCAATGCGCGATCCATCCACACCAATGCTTCAGCATATTTCGATTGACGAAACAACACATAGGCGTATGTGTCTTCGAAAGACGAGACATTTGGCGCAAGTTCATTTGCGCGCTTCGCCATTTCAGCAGCTTTTTCCAATTGCACTTTTCGAAGGCTCAAATAATATGCGTAATTATTCAGCGTGAATACACTGCTTGGATCCAAGCGCAGCGACTCATTGAACGCTTCATCCGATTCTTCGTGCTGATTCGTGTAATGATAGCTTTCTCCCAGTGAAGCATAGAACCTCGCTTGTAAATCTCTGTCATCAACCACGAGCTCCTTACCTGTGTTGAGCAACTCAATAGCGCTGTTGTGTTCATTGCGACGCTGATGACTTAACGCCTGGAAATAATAAAACTCCGGAAGCAAAGGAAACAGCGAAATAGCCTGTTTCGAATCTGCATACAACGCATCGAAATCTCCGAGTGTGTATTCTATCTCCAAAACCTTTGTCCAAATCGTACTCAACGATCCTCCCAACGCAATGGCTTGCTTGTATTTCGTCAACGCTTCACGCAATTTTCCATCGCGAAACAAATAATCGCCATACATCGCGAATGCCTTTGGCTCATTGGGCTGCAGCTGCTCGGTGAGAGCAAGCAACTCGTAGGCTTGTGGCAGATAGGACAGCTGTGCTTCCGTTAACGCGTAATAACGAACGAGGATTTTTATCTTCTGATCAATCGAAATATCGTTGGTAGCAAAGGCAAGCTTCAACTCTTCATACGAACGTTTATCGTTCTTCTGCATGGCGTAGTACTCTGAAAGCTGGAAGTGAACCTGCCCATTGTCGGGGTCGGCCTTCACCATTTGCTCGAGCGCTGCAGCCGCCTTTTCATGCATGGCATATTGCTGATAAAACTGCGCGGCCATACCCCAATAGCGAGGTTCATCAGGATAATATTTCGCCAATCGCTCAAACTCCAAACCCGCGCGATTCACATCCTTTTGCTGCATGTAAAGCGTGTGTTTCTGCATGCTTAGGTCTTCATAAACGCCGGTGCGTCGCTCGAGTTCATCGTATGTGGCAATCGCATCTTGAATTTTCCCCGCATGCAGCTGTGTGTTGGCCAATTCATACAGCAGCTCATAATTGTTTGGGTTGAGGCGCACGGCTTCGCGATAGGCTTTGATAGCAGCATCATACTTAGCCATTTCAGCGTAGGCATCAGCCAACAGCTCTTGGTACCAAGGGTTGGTCTTATCAGAGGCCACGCAAACCTTGGCATGATCAAGAGCAGAAGCCGGATTGTTGAAGTGCAGCATATCGGCGCGACCCAACTCATAATGCGTGGCAGCATTCGTGGGTTCAATTTTCAGCGCCTGCTCAAATAAATCGTAAGCCTTTTGCTTGTTGTCTCTTGCCTTTTCTAATTGCGCTTGAAAAAAGACTTCTTGAAATTCCGCATCCACCGCAGGGCGCAATTGCTCCGGCTCCACTTCGCCATTATCACCGTGCTTGCTTCCTGATGCAGCAGGCTTCGCTTTACCGCACCCCATCAGCAGCAGCACAAACAAACCATATGTGAATAGTCTTACCAATTTCAATCTTTGATTACAGAGTAGTCACCCAAACTCAGCTCCTCCGGCTTGCGCTGATAACGCGCATGATTACCCACAATGCTATTGTTGAGATTGGCATGATGCAAACTCGCACCGGGCATCACAATGCTATTTCGAATTACAGAACTCTCTATCAACGCATCTTGTCCGATAGAAACTCCGGGGCCCACCACACTGTTTTTGAGCACTACTCCGGCACCTATATAACAAGGCTGAATGATTATACTATCGATAATCTTCACGGTGGGGTCTACCCAATCTTTATCACTATTGTATCCGAGGTATTTCGTGTTGGTATCCACCATGGCATCTTTGTTACCACAGTCCATCCAATCTTGCACGGCACCGGGTAAAAACTGCGCCCCCTTCTTTACCATATTCCTAAGCGCATCCGGCAACTGATATTCACCGCCGTTCATGATGTTGTTGTCGATGAGGTATTGTAGCTCTTCTTTCAACCAACCGCCGTTGTTGAAATAGTAAATGCCAATCATGGCCAGGTCGGAAATAAACTCCTGCGGTTTCTCCTTAAACTCCGCAATCACGCCTTCCTCGTTGAGCACTACTACACCGAACTGTCGAGGGTCTTCAATTTTCTGTACCCACAACACACCATCTTTGGATGTGTCGAGTTTAAAATCGGCGCGAAACAAGGTGTCGGCAAAAGCCACGGTAACCGGGCCATCCAACGCGCTTTGCGCGCAGAGTATGGCGTGCGCTGTGCCTAATGCTTTATCTTGATAATGGATAGTACCCTTGGCTCCCAACGACTCGGCAACCTGAATGAGGTGACGTTCCACCTCTTGACCAAATCGACCTACGACGTAGGCAATCTCAGTTACCTTCTGATCGCTAATGGCTACAATGTCTTCCACCAAACGCTGAACAATAGGCTTACCCGCGATGGGCAACAGCGGTTTTGCGGTAGTGAGGGTGTGCGGGCGCAATCGCTTGCCCATGCCCGCCATTGGCACTATAATCTTCATATGGCGAATGTAATAGACAGGTCCTCAGATACACGAAGCGAAAACAGGGACTTATTCTCCACAAATGGTTAGTAAGAGTGTGGCACCGACACGTTTGTTTAGGCACATCAAAAGAAAAAAGGCCGCTCCTTGAGGGACGGCCTTTTCCATATTCGTTTTAATCGACTCAATTGGTCAAACCAATCCGCTTGGTCATCTTGTGATCGGCATTGCCCACTTCAATGAGATATATTCCATCGGCGATTGCAGGCATCGTCAAATCTGCATTCAGATTGCTCAGCGAACCGGAATAGATCGAGTTCACGAATTTGCCATCGGCTGAATACACGCTGATAGTGCCCTTGCCCATCCAAGTAGCATCGGTTTGAACATGCAACATTTGGTTGCGCATGTTTACTTGTAAGCCAGAATTCGATGATGACTCGGTTACGGCTTGAGCGCCAACTATCCAATCAATAATTTGTGGGTCGTTGGGCGAGGTCTCAGAGGGAAAATGCATAATCCAATTTCCCTGCTCATCGATGCAGAACTTGTGGAAGTTCCAGGTCACAGAAGCATCCGAAACTCCATTCAAATCGCCTCGCTG
>CANHPZ010000085.1 GCA_947462725.1 Flavobacteriales bacterium | reverse complement strand
TCAAGCATTGAGATTTATTAGTGAAGTGGTGAAGTGGTGAAATGGTGAAATAGTCAAGCAGGAAAATGGCGATACAGCAGTGTATTCGTCGAATCTCCTATTTCACCATTTCACCATTTCACCATTTCACCACTTCACCAGATGACCATAAAAAAGGCCCGAGCGTTATGCCCGGGCCTTTCAGTTTTTCTATGTCAGAATTAATTCTTCTGCACACGTACACTCTTCATCTCGTTGTTTGAACGGATGTTGAATGTATACAGTCCTTGAGCAAAAGTGCTTAGGTCAATAGAATAGATAGATGTATTCGGATTGAATGTAACCACACGCTTACCGGTCATATCCATGACTTCGATGAGTTGGATAGACGCTCCTTGACGTTGTGTTACTGTAATCGCACCATTCGTTGGGTTAGGATACACGCTAAACAACGCTGTGATTTCCTCAACCGAAACAACACCCTGACATTCGCAATTGGCGGTGTAGACGTCATTCGAAGTGTTAGCATTGCCATCATCGCAAGTATCGCCTACGAAGTAGCAAGAGCCGTCGTCGGTGTTGGCAGCAGCGTCATAGTTGCATGCATCAGCGTTGGTGCAACCCACCACTTGAATTAGCTCACCTGCGCAAATACAGTCCGCACCATAAACATCATTGCTTGTTCCGGCATTGCCATCGTCACACGATGAGCCAGGGAATAAGCAGCTACCATCTTCAATAGCAGCAAAAGCGTTATAGTTACAAGCAGTCATGTCCATGCATCCTACAATCATACCGCTGCACACGCAATCCAATCCGAGGGCATCACCCATAGTATTTGGATCGTTGTCATCGCAAGGATATCCTGGAAGTTCGCAAGAACCATCTTCAAATGTTGCTTCAGGATTGTAGTTGCAAGCCTCAATTGCAGTGCAGCCTTCAATAACAACAGTTGGCTCACCTGCGCAAATGCAATCAGCGCCAATGATGTCGTTGAATGTGAACATATCTCCATCATCGCAAGAATCATTGATGATAATACAAGAATCATCATCTATAGTAGCGGCAGAATCATAATTGCAAGCGTTTGGAGTCATGCAACCGGGGATAAGACCATTGTCTTGACCAAGGCAAACGCAATCAGTGCCATACACATCGGAATCAGTTGATAGATTATTATCATCACAAGCATCGCCTGGGAATATGCAAGAATTATCATCGATAATAGCGCTTGAATTGTAGTTGCAAGCGTCAGCAACTGTGCATCCAAAGGTTTCACCAGCACACACGCAATCGACGCCTAATACATCGTTCGTTGTAGTTGCATCGTTGTCATCGCAAGGCTCGCCAGGGAATACGCATGATAGGTCTTCAATGGTTGCTTCCGGGTTGTAGTTGCACGCTTCGGTTGCTGTGCAACCGGCTACACCTGTGATGGTGTCGCCTACACAAATGCAATCTGCATTGTATGCGTCGTTGATAGAATAGATATAATCGTCATCACAAGCATCGCCAGGGAAATAGCAAGAGCCATTGTCAATAACAGCCTCTGGATTGAAGTTGCAAGCGCCGGCAGTAGAACAGCCAAGGAGCTCACCAGTGCACGTGCAATCAACGCCTAATACATCGTTTGTTGTATTTGCGTCATTATCATCGCAAGGCTCACCAGGGAAAACGCACGATAGGTCATCGATTGTTGCCTCCGCGTTGTAGTTGCACGCTTCGATTGCCGTGCAACCGGAGATGAATTGTTGTGTTTCACCAAGGCAAGTGCAGTCGATTTGAATGACGTCGTTGAATGTGTTGGCGTCACCATCTTCACAAGAAGCACCCGCGAATAAGCAAGAACCATCATTTATAGTAGCGGCCATGTTATAGTTGCATGCGGTTGCTTCAGTGCAACCGGCAATCAAGCCATTGTCTTGTCCGGCGCAAACGCAGTCCGTGCCATACATGTCATTGTCTGTGGTCAAATCATTATCGTCGCAAGAGTCACCTGGGAAAATGCAGCTGAAGTCATCGATTGCAGCAGCAGCGTCGTAGTTGCATGCCATCATGTCTGTGCATCCATTGAGCAAGCCGGCGCAAATACAATCAGTGCTCCACACATCATCTGTAGTCAGGTCGTTGCCATCGTTGCAAGGGTAGGCGGGAAATTCGCAAGAACCATCGTCAACAGTTGCCTCGATATTGAAGTTACACGCCTCCATGGCTGTGCAGCCTAACACATCCGGCACAAGTCCGAAACATACACAATCCATATCGTAAGTGTCACCAATAGTTTCTGCAACACCGTCGTCGCAAGCGTCGCCAGGGAAATAGCATGATCCATCATCGAAAGAAGCTAGAGCATTATAGTTGCAGGCACCTACATCTGTGCAGCCAACCAATGAGCCAGAGCACGTGCAGTCGAGGTTGTACAAATCGTTTTCTGTTGTAGGATCATTGTCATCGCAGGGTGATCCCGGGAATAAACAAGAACTATCCTCAACAGTAGCATCCGGGTTGTAATTGCAAGCTTCAATAGCTGTGCAACCGAGGATGTCAGCCGGAAGATCGCCGGCGCAAATGCAATCAGCTGTGAACATATCGTTGCTGGTGATAGGATCACCATCGTCGCAGCTATCGCCTGGATTCAAACAAGAGCCATCTTCAATAGATGCATCAGGGTTGAAGTTACAAGCGGTATTCAAAGTACATCCGGCAAGTTGACCGGCGCAAATGCAGTCAATACCGAGCACGTCGTTGAAGGTGAGGTTATTGGCATCGTCGCACGTATAGCCTGGAAGTTCACATGATCCGTCGTCAACAGTAGCAGCTGAGTTATAGTTACAAGCTTCAGTGGCAGTGCAACCTAGCACATCTGCTGGAGCATCGCCAGCACAAACACAATCAGCTGTATAAACGTCGTTGGTGGTGAATACGTCACCATCATCGCAGGTATTTCCTGGGAATTCACAATTACCATTATCGACATCGGCAGCGATATCGTAGTTGCAGGCGGTTGCATCCGTGCATCCGCTATATATACCGGCGCAAACGCAATCAATAGTGTAACTATCGTTGATTGTATTGTCATTTCCATCATCGCAGTTGTCACCTGCGAAGTAGCAAGAGAAATCCTCTTGCATAGCGAGTGGATTGAAATTGCAAGCTTCTGCTGCCGTGCATCCTTCGATGTATCCGGTGCAAATGCAATCACCGTTGATGAAGTCAACGGTTTGTGCATCTCCGTCATCACAAGGGAATCCGATATATAGGCATGAGCCATCATCGGTTGTAGCGGTTTGATCATAGTTGCAGGCTTCTGGAGCCGTGCAGCCGTTTTGAGCAATTGAGTTTTGAGCAGTGAATCCGAAGATGGCTGCGAGTAAAAACCCGAGATTGAATAGTCGGTAAAGTTTATGCATGTTTGGAAATGGTTTGTGCCGCAATTTACTCCCGATATGACCGAATTGAACGGGCGGTTTTATACTTATGAAAAGGTGGTCGTGAATTTAACAGCTGTCGCTTTGCTTTGTTTTTCAGCAATTTGAATTCGTTTTACGATATAAATCGTATCCGTTTTATTTGGTGTTGTGAAATCCGCTGAACTTTTTATTTTCGCAACACGTAATTACAAACGACTACGGTAAAAATTAGGACTATGTATTGGACACTAGAATTGGCCTCTTATCTGGAAGATGCTCCATGGCCAGCCACAAAAGATGAATTGATTGACTTTGCAATGAGAACGGGCGCTCCGTTGGAGGTAGTCGAAAATTTGCAGCAGATAGAAGATGACGAAGAGGTATTTGATACCATCGAAGACATTTGGCCGGATTATCCAACCAAGGAGGATTTCTTCTTCAATGAAGATGAATACTGATTAAGAAAACACTGTAAAGCCCCGAAACCAACGGGGCTTTTTTATTTCTGAGGAATCCACGGTTTTTCTTCTGCTCCAAGCTCATGCGAGAGTTTGCGCGAAAGCACAAACAAGTAATCGCTAAGACGATTTAAGTAGTGGAGAATAATTTCAGGAACGGCTGACTGTTCGGCCAAAAACACCACACTGCGCTCGGCACGACGGCAAATGCAGCGTGCTACGTGGCAATGCGAAACAGCAGGATGCCCACCCGGCAAAATGAAATTGCGCATTTCCGGGAGGGTTTCTTCCATTGCGTCCATTGCTTTTTCAAGTTCCGTCACATCCGACTCACGCAACTCTGGCAACGCCATTTTGCCGATGTGTTCGGGATCGAGTGCCAAATGGCTTCCCATAGTGAACAGCTGTTCCTGCACGTGCAAAATGAAAGTCGCATGTGTTGTTCCCGGCAGCAAGTCGCGAATCAATCCAAGGTAAGAATTCAGTTCGTCCACATTGCCATATGATTCGATGCGAGCGTGATGCTTGGGAACACGGGTGCCTCCCAAGAGTCCTGTGGTGCCATCATCGCCTTTGCGGGTGTAAATCTTCATGCAACAAAGTTATGCCTGAACGGAGTTTGTGGCGTTTTTTTGCTTGGCGAATAATCGCACGAGAACTATGACTTTAAGTAAACAGGAGCGCTACGATCGTGCTTATCTAAAAATGGCAGCCGAATGGGCTGCGCTTTCTCATTGCACGCGCAAAAAGGTGGGTGCCTTAGTTGTGCGCGATAACATGATTATCAGCGACGGTTACAACGGAACTCCAAGCGGATTTCCGAATCCATGCGAAGATGAACACGGTGATACGCATTGGTATGTGTTGCATGCCGAGGCCAATGCCATTCTAAAAATCGCACGCTCTTCCAACGATGCGAAAGGCTCCACTTTGTATATCACCTTATCGCCGTGCAAGGAATGTTGCAAGTTGATTTTGCAGGCGGGAATTAAACGACTTGTCTATGTAAATGAATACAAGGATGTGGCTGGATTGGATTTTTTACGCAGTGCTGAATTGGAAATCGTTCAGATACCCGACATGGTTTGACAAGGATTACTAAAAAAATGAACAAGGTGTGCATTGGCGTCTGACTTCCGCTTTCTTTGCAGCCAACAGCAACCGCCTCGGCACATGGACAACGATCAACGCGATACATACTTGACGGATTCTGAAAATCCGCCAATGAAAAAACCTTCGCCTGCACAGCCCCTGCTGTTTGCTCTTACATTAATTGCCGGCATGTTCATCGGCACCAATTTGGGCGACAAGAATTTGCTCCAAGTAAAGCCGGCGGTCGAGCAGAATGCCAACAAGTTGGTTAGTCTTATTGATTTCATTGAGGATAATTATGTGGACAGCGTAGACAAGCAACAGCTCATTGAAGATGCTATTGCGAGCGTTTTGAAAAATCTTGATCCGCACAGTTACTACATGGGTTCTGAAGAGGTAGCGCTTGAGAAGGAGCGCATGAAGGGCGAGTTCAGTGGTGTAGGCATTGAGTTTATCATACTGCGCGATACGCTGATGGTTATCAAAACCGTGAAGGGCGGCCCATCGGAAACTGCAGGTTTGCAATCGGGCGATCGCATTGTAATGGTGGATGGAAACGCTATTTCAGGTAAGGAATTGAATAGCGAAAAGGCACAAAAACTTTTGAAGGGCAAAAAGGGTAGCGAAGTCAAAGTAGCCATTGTGCGCCCGGGAATTCAAGGGGCTAAAGAGTACACCATTGAACGAGGCAACATTCCGATTGAAAGTGTGACCGCTTCGTTTATGGTCAATGATTCAGTGGGCTACGTGAAGCTCGATCGATTTGCAGAGAAGACCTACGACGAATTCATTGCTGCAACAGAAAAACTTGAAGATAAAGGATGTTCATCGCTCATCATCGATTTGCGAGGGAATGGCGGCGGCCTGCTCAATCAGGCTGCTGAAATTGTTGAAGAGTTTTTGCCTGAAGGAAAAACAATCGTGAAGACACGTGGCATGCATACGGGTGAAGATGAAATTCGCTCGAGTAAACAAGGGAAATATCGTCAGTTGAATGTGGTCATCATGATTGATCAAAATTCTGCATCAGCAAGTGAAATTGTTGCAGGTGCCTTGCAGGATTGGGATCGCGCGGTCACGGTGGGTCGTCGTTCATTTGGCAAAGGCTTGGTGCAGCATGAAATGGAACTGGCCGATAATAGCGCGCTGCGATTGACCGTTGCCCGCTATTACACACCAACAGGTCGCTGCATTCAAAAGCCCTATGGTGATTCTATCAACTACGAAAACGATTTTCATAAGCGCCTCGAAACAGGTGAGCTCACCAGCGCCGATAGCGTGCACTTCCCCGATTCATTGCTATTCCGCACACCTGCAGGACGTTTGGTATATGGCGGCGGCGGTATTATGCCGGATGTGTTTGTGCCAATGGATAGTGTCTATTTCTCGGGATTGCTTTCCGATATTGCCTACAGTGGCATCATTCGCAATTACTGTTTCAACTACCTCGACGATCATCGCAAGGAAATAGCGCGTTATAAAAACGCTGATGATTTCATAGCGAAATTTGTGGTTAATGAATCCATGGTATCGGACTTATTGGCTACTGCTGAAAAGGAAAAAATCAAAATCAATCGCGGTGTGGTCAAGAAGATTACTCCGCAATTGAAGATGCGCATCAAAGGCCAAATGGCGCGCAATCTCTTCGATGATAGCGCCATGTTGCGCGTGTCATTGGAAAGTGATCCTGACTTCAAAAAGGCGATGGTAGTGGCAGGCGATTATAAGCAGTTCGCTGCTGTGCGTAAGCAATAAATCAATTTTCAGCACAAAGGTTTTTCAGCCATTCTGCGGCTTCCTCAAAGCATTCAATGTGTCCCATGTGCCCTGCATTTTCAATGAGGGTAATTTGAGCACGCTTCATTTCATCAAGCTCACTTTGCAAGCTTTCAAAGGATATTGACTTATCGTCGGTACCCAGGAAATAGGCAACAGGATAATTCGCGTTGTTGATGTTGCTGACTCCATCTGCGCGCTCAATCATAACGGTATGGGCAGCCGCAATGCATGCATAGCTGATGTCGTGCTGAGCATCCGCAATCATCTGTGTCAAAGGCTCACGAAATCGCTCGATGTTTTTTGCCGAGAAGGTATTGCGTAGCATGGTGCCTATATACAAGTCCTTGTTGTGCTCAGCTGTTGCGATGGCGCGCTTGCGGTCTTCGATTTTTGCGGCGTTATCGGCGCCTGCCTTGGAATGAAAAAATCCGAGTGCCGCTATGCGATCGGGAAACATGCGGGCTAGAGTAGCTGCGAGATAACCACCCATCGAATGTCCTACAACAATCCAGGGTAAATCGTCGTGAGGAAGTTGTTCGGCAATTGCCTTGCAATAGCTTTCGGCAGTTAGCTCGTGAGGTATTTCCGGCAATGCACCATGCCCGGGAATGGTTGGTGTGCTGATGGCAAGTGTTGGATCGTTAATTTGATTAATGAGCGTGGCCCACATTGCAGGGCGCTCAGTAAATCCGTGTATCAGCACCAAGCGTCGTGTAGCGCTCATACAGACTCTGCTACCACTTCTTCAACGATGTCGGGCATCTTTGCTTTGAGCAAATTTTCGATACCGCCTTTCAATGTTGCTGTTGACGATGGACAGCCGCTGCACGAGCCTTTCAATTGCACATATACTTTCTTGTCGCGGTAGGCCATAAAGTCAATGGCACCGCCATCGCTTTCTACAGCCGGACGCACATATTCATGCAGCAGGAAACGGATTTCATCATCGTACTCGGTTGCTTCGAAATTGGTATAATCGATAGATGATGCATTGGCTTTGGCGCTAATGTCATTTCCTTCTGCGGCTTCGCGTGTGCGGTTCACCAAATCGGCCGGTATAGCGCTCACTGCCACTTCGTTTTCCATCAACCATTCGCGGATGTATTCGCGCAATTGCTGCACGATCATTTCCCATCCGAGCGACTCGTCTTTCAGAACAGTCACATAGTTGCCGCTAATGAAAACGCTGGTTACGAAAGGGAAATTGAACAGCTCTTCAGCCAAAGCAGAAGAACCCATTGCTTCGCTCTTGCTCCGATACTCTACTTGAAGCCCACCGGTGATGAGCGCGCGATCGGCCACAAACTTCATTGCTGCGGGATTGGGTGTCATCTCGGCGTAAAGCGAGGTGGGAATTTTCTTGGTCGTTTCCATGGTGCGAATTTCGGTAACATCTCTGCGCATCTCTGCGTCTCTGTGGTTAATTTTTTACCGCAGAGTCGCAGAAATAGTTCTGGCATTTTCCGAATATCTTTCCGCTTCCAATTAAACGAATCACCTATGCGCATTTTTGTGATGTGGCTAGCGCTTATCACGGTTGTGATGGCGAACGCCCAAGACACCTTTCCTTACAACGGTATTCTCCCCAAGGACGTGACCTCAGTGGCGTTTACGCATGCTACAATTTTCGCGGATTACCAAACGCGTATGGATGATGCAACGCTGCTCATCGAGAAGGGGCGCGTGGTTGCAGTCGGTAAAGATATCGCGATTCCTGCCAATGCTGTAGTGATGGACATGAAAGGAAAATTCATCTATCCCTCATTCATCGATCTATTTTCTGATTACGGTTTGGGTGATGCCGCACCGGCAAAAGCTTCTGACGGACCTGCACGCATGCGCGGCGGCAGTGCCAACGAAACACCCAAGGGTGCTTTTGGTTGGAACGACGCTATCAATGCAGATTATAGTGCCGCAGCGAATTTCACCTGCAAGGAAGAAGCAGCCAAGGAGATGCGTGGCATTGGATTCGGCGCGGTGCTTACCCACAAGATGGACGGCATCGTGCGCGGCTCCGGTGCTTTGGTGGCGCTGGGCGGTGAACCCAATCAGTGTTTGCTTCGACCACAAGCATCCGCATATTACTCGTTCAACAAAGGCACAAGCACAACGGGATATCCTTCTTCGTTGATGGGCTCAATCGCTCTGTTGCGTCAATCCTATTACGATGCGCAATGGTATGCCCGTGGAGGAAAAAATGAGGAGCGCAACCTTTCGCTTGAAGCGATGAATCAGCTGGCAGGCCTTCCTGCATTTTTCGATGCGGGTGATAAATGGAATCTGTTTCGTGCCGATAAAGTGGGCGATGAATTTGGTGTTCAGTACATCATGAAAACCAATGGCACCGAGTATCAGCGACTGTCCGATGTAGCAGCAACACATGCTACTCTTGTTGTTCCGCTGGCGTTTCCTGAGGCTTACGATGTGAGCGATCCATACGTATCACGTCTCGTTAGTCTCGATGAAATGAAGCATTGGGAGATGGCACCATCGAATTGTGCGATGCTCGCTATGCAAAAAATTCCGTTCGCGATTACATCACACGGCCTCAATGAACGCTCGCAGTTTTGGAAGAATTTGCGCAAGACCGTGAAGCGTGGATTGAGTGAATCAGACGCGCTGAAGTCTTTGACTGCGACGCCTGCTCAGCTGCTCAATGCCACGTCTGAATTGGGTTCACTGCGCGCAGGGGCATGGGCCAATTTCTTCATTGCTTCTGAAAGCATCTTCAACGAATCGGCTGTGATGCACGAAAACTGGGTGCAGGGCGAACGCTTTGTAATCGAGGCGGCCAAACAAATTCAGTTGGTCGGACGCTACGAACTAAAACTTCCATTGCACAGCTATGAATTGAAAGTAAAAGAAGTGGATGGAAAAACGAAGGCGTCTATCCAACATGTGAAGGTTTCGAAAAATGACGACGGCACGGCAAAAAATGATACACTCAACTACAACGTGAACATCGCCATGGCCGGTGAGCTGCTCACTATTTCTTTCGAAGCCAATGATGAGTACTACACCGGAGTGCTTCGCTTGGCGGGCGATATCAGCGACGATCGTATTTCGTGGAGTGGTCGTGCGCAAGACGCGTCAGGAAACTGGATGGATTGGCAGGCGCTGCAAATGCCGAAAGACGAAAAGATTGGTGAAAAGAAGGAGAACGGAGAAAAGGGCAAGGAGAATGAAACGAAGGAGGTTTTAGGTGAGATGATATTTCCATTTACCGCATACGGCATGAAAGAGAAGCCGAAGGCTGAAACGGTGTGGATTCAAAACGCTACAGTGTGGACGTGCGAATCTTCAGG
>CANHPZ010000084.1 GCA_947462725.1 Flavobacteriales bacterium | reverse complement strand
GAAGCATTCAGGTGTTGGGCGCGAAGGTGGTTGGGAGGCCTTGCGATTTTTTACGGAGCCGCAAAACGTATGCATCGACTTGACAGCATAAAAATGGCCGCTCGTGGCGGCCATTTTTTATACGTGATCAGAATAACTTATTCTGATTTACTCTTGTAACCATTCATAAAGAACCAACCGATTTTGCGGTTGACCCAATTTTCAAAATGTGATAAAAAAGAAAGAATCATGTCATTAATGATTTTTGCCGAAGCGTTAATTTTTCGTTGTCAAATTATAAACGTAGTATAAAGTAAAAGGTTTCTTACTGAGAACAATCAACATACCCTACTGGGAAATCAACGGACTTATCAACCGATTATTTCGTAGCGCTTCCCCGGAAGGCTTCGAATCAATCCATCGAATTCAAGCCCCATCAGCGCACTGTTGAGTTGACCCCAACTCATTCCGGAGTCTTCTAGAATAGCGTCAAATGTTGGTTTGCCTTGCTGTTGAATGTATGAGGCGATTATCCGTTGCGTGTTTTCTAGTTCATTGAATAACCTGAGTTGTTGCTGTGGTTTGACTGTCGGCTCGTTCCATCCCATGTATTCTATTATATCTTCAGGAGCAGTGAGAATGGCGGCAATGTTGCGCTTGATGAGTGCATGACATCCGCGATTGAGTTTATCTGTGTAACGACCGGGAAGCGCAAATACATCTCGACCATACGACGAGGCAATGTGCGCTGTAATCATGCTTCCGCCTTTTATGTCGGTTTCTACTACAATGGTGCAATCCCCAAGTCCTGCTATAAGCCGATTGCGCATTGGAAACATCTCGGGCGCCATGGGTGTATGGCTTGCGAATTCAGTGATAACACCACCGTGATGTATCATTCGGTTGGCTAACGCGCGATGAGCATCCGGATAAATTTTTTCTAAACCATGAGCTACACAAGCCACTGTGGGTAAGCCATACTCAAGCGCTGATGTGTGGGCGCAGTAGTCGATGCCATAGGCCAAACCACTTACAACGGTCGGCTGGAAGGGAAGAATGGCTTGCATTAATGCGGTGCAAAATGACTTACCATATGAGGTGGCTTTGCGTGTGCCCACAACGCTGATGGATCGCGTTGGATTCCAATCATAGTTGCCCATACCATACAACAGAATAGGAGCGTCGTCACAATGCAGCAAGCGCTGCGGATAACGGTCGTCTAGCAGAGAGCATGTGCGTACCCCTTTCGTATCGATAAAATTTAATTCTCTTTCTGTCTTCTTGAAATCAACCTGTGTTAGAGCGCGTATCGTGGCTGGTCCAATGTCTTGAATTTGAAGGAGCGATTTGTTTTTTGCTTTGAATACTTCTTCAGCACTTCCGAAATGCCGCAATAGCAATCGTGCTTTCGTCGGTCCTATGCCGGCGGCTTGTGTGAGAGAAATCAGATAGAAGAGTTCATTATTCATAACGCAGCCCACGATGAACTGGTGTTCATGGTGGGCTGCTAAATTCTATCGAATAATATGGAATAAAATCTACTTATTGGCCTGCATATACTGCTCTATAGCCATACTCATGGATGGAGCCTTAGGCGAAGGTGCCATTACATCAATGCGAAGCTTGGCATCTTCAACGGCTTTGGCCGTAGACTGCCCGAAGGCTGCGATGCGTGTTTTATCTTGTTTGAAATTCGGAAAGTTCTTGAATAATGACTCAATATCTGTCGGCGAAAAGAAAACTAACATGTCGTATTTCACGTCGGCTAAATCTGATAAATCACTGCAAACTGTGCGATACATGATGGCCTTTGAATATTGAATCTTCTCCTTCTCTAATGTTTCCGGAATGCTCGGCTTAAGGATATCGCTGCAAGGCAATAGAAACTTTTCCGTCTTATGCTTGCGAATGGGTTCCATGAGTTCCTGAAACGTACTGTGTCCAAAGAAAATCTTGCGCTTGCGAAACTGAATGTACTTCTGAAGATAGTAGGCAATTGCCTCCGACATACAGAAGTATTTCATCGTTTCCGGAATGGATATGCGCATTTCCTTGGCAATACGGAAATAATGATCCACAGCATTGCGGCTGGTAAAGATTACAGCAGTGTGTTCGAGCACATCCACACGTTGTTGGCGGAAATCCAATGCTTCCAAGCCTTCAACGTGAATAAACGGCCGATAGTCAATCTTGAGCTTATTCTTCTTGGCAAGGTCAACATAGGGGTTTTTCTCTGCGCCTGGATCCTGCTGGGTAATCAGTATTGTCTTGACTTTATCCGCCATGGGTTAGATACTCCTGTAGTTCTGTGTTCATTTCTCAAAACCCCAAAACCAATCGTAATCCGATGGCTGTAGGTAAAATTTCGAGCGTGCAAATGTAGAAAAGAATGTAAAAAGGTGTAACACCTGTTTCTAAAGCGGTCATAAGCGAGCGCATTAGTCTGTATAATAACATCATGAGTACCACTCCAGCTGTGCTATAAATCAAGAATGATAGAAAGGAAATAGGGGCATAGACCACAAATAGACTGAGCGGCAACATGAGTATACCAAGCATGCGATTGATAAGGAATACACTGTATTCGTACTCTCCCAATCCATAATCACCATCGGCCACGAGCTTGACCAATCGAATACCAATGCGCTTGATGAGGTATATCCCAAAGAATGATGCAACCAGTATGAGATAAAAAAGCACTCCGTGCATCGAAAACCACGTGCGGCCGGTGAATTTAATTGCGCAATACGTGACTAATGCTGCTTGCAAATAGAACGACATGTTGAACAGAAGATTTGCTCTTGGCGTGTTCGGTTCTTCTCTTATGGCCTGCCTCATGGTGCGAATGTTCCATAAGCTATTCCAAAGCCTGCTGATGCGCGCTGGATGCACACGACGCATATATGCCAAAGCTACAAGCGTGAACAAGAAAACCAGAACCATCCAGTCTTCGGCCATATTCACGTCGGGGCGATTAATAATCTCGGGCATGCTACAAATCAACTATGATTTCGCTACAACCGGGAAATTGTTACCGGTCTTTTTTGAGCGTAATGTTCATGAAAATTAGCGGATCATGCGCAGGAAGTTCACTTCCTGCTCGGTCAAATGACGATAACGACCACGTGGCAAGTCTCGCTTGGTCAGGCTGGAGTACATGACACGATCGAGCTTTTTTACGGTGTATTTGAAATGTTCGAAAAGCGCGCGGATAATCTTGTCTTTGCCCGTGTTGAGCTTGATGCCTACTTGACGTGGGTCTCCATCCACAAGACTTATCTCTTCTGCCTGCACAAAACCGTCTTCAAGCTTCACACCTTCGCGAATGGCATCGATGTGTTCGCCCTTGATTTTCTCTATAGTTTCAACATGGTAGATCTTTGGGAATCCATTTTTAGGTGAGGTGAGGCGACGCGCCATTTCTCCATCGTTGGTGAAAAGCAGCAATCCTGTGGTATTTCTATCCAGACGACCTACAGGGTAAACGCGTTCTTTGCATGCACCCGTGATGAGATGCATAACGGTTTTACGTTCTCCCGGATCATCCATTGTAGTGAGATAATCCTTAGGCTTGTTGAGCAATACATACTGTTGTTTTTCAGGTTTCAAACTCTTGTCGTCGTATTTAACCACGTCGATCTTCGGGTCTACACGCAAGCCCAATTCGGTAACAACTTTACCGTTCACTTGCACCAAGCCCAATTCGATAAGTTTGTCCGCATCGCGGCGCGATGCAATGCCTGCGTTGGAAAGAAAGCGGTTGAGACGCATGAGACCATCGTCTCGCTTGGGGGCGCTTTCTTCACGTTTGCGGGGAATATATTTCCCACCCTTGAATCCTGGCTTAGAACCATAGCGCGTACCACGGCTATCTTTATCGGAGTCTTCGCGCTCCCAAGGTTTGGGCGCACGCTTTACAGGAGCCTTTTCTACTCTCGGTGCAAACTTACGTTTCTCATCGGCCGCTCGACTCGAGCCACGAGTGCCGCGCTTTGATTCGCGCTCCTTTTCTCCTTTCGGGGCTGGTTTGGCCGTGGTTCGTGGTTTGCGATCGGTTTTTTTGTCGCTGCTAGTTCTTGGTTTTCCTGTTGATTTGGCCATTTCAATCGCTATAATAGGCCGCAAAGGTACGCTATATCATAGCATGGGGTAGAATGCGCCTTTCAGATGGGTGATTTTAGTGGTCCCGTCTGTATGCAATACCGAAATAATATCGAACCGCGGCTCTCGATCGCAATGATGTGTGCGAATGTACTGATCAGCACTGGTACATATTTTCTTCCTCTTACTCATGTTCACAGCTTCCCATGGGTCGCCATAAGCATCACTGAAACGCGTTTTCACTTCCACGAATAGGATGTCATTGTCTTTTTCAGCTATAATGTCGATTTCAAAGCGAAGCGATTTCCACTGCATTTCGCGAATGTAGTATCCTTGGCTTCGCAGAAATTCAGCAGCTTTCAATTCGCCCCAATTCCCTTTTTTCTTGTTTTCTCGCTTGTCCATCTTTTTTCTGCAAAGCTTATGGCAGTGCTGATTCGTTCATATTCCTATGGGGAATAAATTCGTCTGAAATCCACGCCGGATAAGCGCATAAAAAAAGCCCCGCTTATGCAGCAGGGCTTTTATTCTAGCGGATAAATTTTGTTTACTTCAGGGTAAGGCTGGATGAGCCAATCATGTTGCCACCTTCGTAGATGAAAATCTTGTAGTTTCCTTTTTGAAACACAAAGCCTTCTTTAGCGCTGAAGTAGATACATACATCGGTATCAGATTGCTGATACTCCACCTCGCGGCGCTCGCTGTATTGTACATCAGCACCATTCGCTTTGGTAGTTCCTGACTTTTTACCGGTAATTACTTTTCCATCAGGGCCTATAACAGCCATGTCAAGTGTGCGAGTGCCGGGCTTAGCAATTGGGTTCTTACGAATCTTGAAGCAAGACTTGATAATTTCTGTTTTTGCCGCACGGTCGGTGTCAACCTGCTTACCATTGCTGCGCTCAAATAGAGCCAAATTTTGAAACTCACCGGTAGATAGAATTGAACCTTTGGCATTCATCTCTTTGGATGTGCTAAGCTCTGTTGCTAACTCCTCGCCACGTGCCTCTGCACTATTGGCGCGCTGGGCTTCGGCATTGCGCTCTGCTGTGAGCTGAGCATTGGCTTTGTTGAGCGAATCAATCTGTTTAATGTAATTCTTCATGATGCCGCGCAGTGTTTCTGCCTCAGCCTTCAGTTTTTTGATGTCGTAGTCTTTGTTCTTGACTTTCTTCAGCAATGCCGACAATTCATTTTCTTGCTCATCTATCTTGCTCTGCATCTCGCTGTTGGCGAACGTGAGGGTGTCATATTGCATTTTCATTCCCTCCAGCTCAACGGCTAGATCCTGACGCTCAGTGTCAAGGTTTGCGTATTCCTGAGAGATGTAGACAATCTCTTTTTCTTTTTTGTTGAGGTTGTAGGCCATGAGTCCTACTGCCCCAAGAAGCACAGCAATAATGGCGATGTAAACTTTGTTGCTCATTTTTTCGATAGTTTTTACGATGTTCAATGGCTAAATTAGAAATCTGTTTGTCGGTAGCTATGACTTTGTCCGATACTTATCAAAAGGGCATCGTTTAATTTGTTAGGCGGTCTTTAAATCCTTGTTTGTTGGATTTTAGGTAAAACATTATTTTCCATTTCTATTTTTAGCGAAACCTTTTATATTTGCGCCCCGTTCAAGAATGGCGTTAAGAGATTTAACGTATTGGGTCCTGTGGCCGAGCGGCTAGGCACAGCTCTGCAAAAGCTGCTACAGCGGTTCGAATCCGCTCGGGACCTCAAAGAAAAGTGGACTTTACGGTCCACTTTTTTTATTTGGAATCCGATTTTTTGTCCGAAATAATTGAATGAAATCCATTGTCTGATGAACTCCAACTTTTCTTGAAGTATATGTCTAGCGCGGTGTTCTGCCGTTTGTGATCGCGGTGTAATCAAAATCGCCAAGGGCGAATGCACACATTTTTCATTGGCATCATGAGGTTAGAAACATAGGATGCAAATAGATTTTTCTAAAAAAAAGCACTTTTTTGAGAAGAATTGAAGAATATTGCAGACACGAATTTTAATTCTAGTAAATAATCCAAATCCAATGAAAAAACTTTTACTCATTCTCAGTTGGGTCGTTGCTATCAACGCCAACGCGCAGTTGGCTCCTTACAGCACTGCTCCTGATTTTACTTCTACCGATCTTAACGGTGTTTCTCACAACCTGCAATCATACTTGGATGCAGGTAAGACTGTTATTATGGATGTCAGCGCTACATGGTGCGGCCCATGCTGGAATTTCCACAATGCAGGTATTTTGGAAGATGTATACAATACATACGGCCCTGCTGGAACCGACGAGATGATGGTGTTCTACGTAGAAGGTGATGCAACAACGACTAATGCTGATCTGAATGGCACAGGAACCAATACTCAGGGTGACTGGGTTTCTGGTACCGCATACCCAATTTTGGATGACGCAGCAATTGCGACTGCATATGCCATCAACTATTTCCCAACTATTTACATCATTTGCCCATCAGGTATTGTTTGGGAATGTGGTCAATCTCCTGATGGTTCTGCATATTGGACTGCTGAGGGCTTGCATGCCCTAATCGGCGATTGCCCTTCAGCAACAGTTGACACAGACCCAACAGTATTGCAGTGCAATACTCCAGCTACTTCTGCTTGTGGCGTAGGAGCAACTGGTTCTATCACACCTCAAGCTTTCTTGATGAACTTGGGTGCTACTTCAGCATTGACTAGCGCTACTATCAAGACATACAAAAACGGTACTTTGGTAAACACCAACAACTGGACAGGTAACTTGGCTACTTATGCATCTGCATGGGTAACATTGTCGCCGGTAACTGTAAGTGCCACTGACGTGGTTACTTGCCGTGTTGAAAATGGTGATGATTTGAATGCCGACAACAACGAGGCTCCGGTAAACTTCATATTTACTGCAATCGGTTCTGTTGTTACTTCTGCACCTGTAATAGAAGGTTTGACAAATGCTAATTTCCCTGCCAATGGTTGGGCGATTTCAGACGTAGCCAACAACGGTGGTAACTGGTATTGGAACGATCAAGGTCAGTTCGGTTTGGATGGTGCTACTTTGTTCGATTACTACAATGCTCCAGCAGGTGAAGTTGATGATTTCATTTCTCCATCTATCGACCTTACAGGTTTGACTGCTGCATATTGCAACTTCGCTTACAGCAAGGCCAACTACCTTTCTGGCGCCGGTGCTGATAAGCTTGAAGTTCGTGTTTCAACCAACTGCGGTGCTACATGGTCAACAGTTTGGACCAAAACTAGTCCTGCTTTGGATACTGAGCCTGCTACAAACTCTGCTTACATTCCAACTGCAACTACTGTATGGGCTACTGCATCTGCAGACCTTTCTCAGTGGGCTGGTCAGTCAGATGTATTGGTTGCTTTCCGCGCTACAAGTGGATATGGTAACCTGCTGCACTTGGACAACATCAACATCTCTGCTATCCCATCTAATATAAATGATGTGAAGCAAACTTTCGAATCTTCAGTATACCCAAACCCATCTGCTGGTGTAATCACTATCAATGGTCAGCGTGATACAGACGTGAAAGTGTACGATGCTACTGGTAAATTGGTAGAGTCATTCTTCATGAACAATTCTGTTCAAACATTGAATCTTGAAGCTTACCCTAACGGATTGTACAACGTACAACTCGTTCACAACGGAAGCGCTATGACGCACCGTGTGACTATCCAGAAGTAATTCTTGATTGTAATCCCATAAAAAATGGCCGTCCAATTGGGCGGCCATTTTTTTATTTAGTAGCGGGGATGCCCGTTTGGTCGAGTAAATAAACCAACGCTGTCATTGCAGCTGCGCCAAGTTCTAATTCCCGTTTATTGACGTTCTCAAAACGATCGTTGTTGGTGTGGTGGTAGTCAAAGTAGCGTTGACCATCCACATTCAATCCAAATAATGCTATGCGGTCATCTTTTAGTGGACGAATATCTACACCACTGCCTCCGCGACGAAAGCGAAATAAATTGTATGGCTCGAGCAATGGAAGCCAAGATTCTGCTATAGCGTATTGATCATCACTTAAGTCGCAATTGAATCCAACAGGAGTAAAGCCGCCGCCATCGCTTTCTATTGCCGCAACGTGAACCAAACCATCCTCTTTGCAGCGCTTGGCGTATGTTTCACCACCGTCATTTCCGAATTCTTCATTGATAAACAATACAGCGCGTATGGTGCGCTTAGGCTTGTAGCCGATGGCTTGCAGCGTGCGTATCATTTCAATCGATTGAACGATGCCGGTGCCGTCGTCATGCGCTCCCTCGCCAATGTCCCAAGAGTCGAGGTGTCCGCCTACAGTAATGTATTCGTTCGGAAATTCTGTTCCTGGAATTTCGGCAATCACATTGGCTTGCATGGTGCGATCAAAGGCTTCGCAAGAAAGATGCATGCTGAACTGCAAAGTGGGGTCACTCTTTAAGTCCTGACTCAACTGCCGTGCAGCTACTGCGCTCAATGCGGCCGCCGGAATACGAGTGACGTCTTTTTCATAATTAGTGGCACCGGTGTGAGGGAAATTATCATCAGCCAGAGTCAAGGAGCGAATAAGACAGCCCACAGCTCCAAGTTTGGCCGCTTCACTTGGGCCTTGACCGCGAATGGGGTATCCGCCGCCATAGGCAGCACCGGTGTTGATGAGCGTGGCGTCAAGCGGTTTATTGAAAAATACAATTTTGCCTTTCACCTTTTCTTCACCCAGCGCCTTAAGCTCTTCGAAGTTCTTGACTTCAATGACCTCAGCCGTTAGTTTTTTGTCATTGGTTCCAACAGATCCACCCAATGCTGTGAGAGCAACTTCTTTGTTTGCTCCTTGCATGTTATACCCACCGAATTCATACGCTCCGCGCGTCCAATGAGGCACTTCAACAGGCATCAGCAATACATGTCCCGGCGACGATTTTTCCAGCACTTCCTTGCCCCAATCAATTGCGCGCTGTGCACTTTCAGATCCTGCAAGACGATGTCCGATGTTCTTACACAAATACCTCAGATTTTCGTAGCATTCGGCATTGAGCATCACTTCGCTGTAGATAGAAGCAAGCATAGTTGAGTCGTTAACCGAGGCTGTCGATTGTGCGCATGTGCCGCTCGTAAGGCCCACAGCCACTATGGTTTGAAGGAAATATCTCATAGCATGACTGATCCGTTATTGATATCAATGCCTTGACCGGTCATTGATGTTTGCTCATTGGAAAATAGAAACTTGACCATGCGGGCAATTTCTGCCGGTTGCGAAATACGTTGCAACGGAACATAGCCCATTTGTTCGCCAAAGGCTTGCTCATAAAGTTGACCTGTGCGGTCTGCAAGTCGTTGAATGCTGGCCTTAGCCATTTCCGTTTCAACCCACCCCGGACATATCGCATTGACTAGAATGCGATCGGCCGCGAATTGCAATGCCATCGATCGCGTGAGTCCTAGCAATCCTGTTTTAGCCGTGCAGTAGGCCGTGTAATTCGGTACACCAAAACGCGCCAAACAAGATGACGTAATCACTATGTGCTTGAAAGTGTCTTGCGATTTCTGAAGCCAAGGCAGCAACTCCATGATGGTCGTATATGTGCCGGTGAGGTTGATGCTGATTATTTCACTCCATTGGTCATCCGGGCCATAGTGGTTTTCGCCGCCAACGCCTGCGTTCGCGAACACTCCACAAAGGTTGGTTGATGCGTCAAAAGACTCGCTTATGGCTGTCTGCCACGCCTTTGCCTCGCGCACATCGAGCGCTGCTGTGTGATGCTGACTGCTATGTGCGCATAGGTTTAATGTTTCTTCCAAAGACCGCAAGGTGCGGCCTACCAGCAATAGATGGTTGTTTGGGTCGGCGGCCAGTTCAATGGCAGTAGCTCTGCCCATCCCTGAGCCTGCTCCCGTAATGACATAGGTTCTTTTCATAGTTTATGCGACCAAAGTAAGTGTGATTAAACAATTGATAAGGCCATTG
>CANHPZ010000083.1 GCA_947462725.1 Flavobacteriales bacterium | reverse complement strand
ACGGTACAGGCGATTCCTCTGCCGCAAATTGATGCGGGCAACGACACGATTATTTCATTGGGTAGTGAGGTGCAATTGAATGCCACCGGTGGCGTGAATTACAGCTGGTCTCCCGCTACTGATTTGTCGTGTACTTTATGCGCTAACCCGTTGTCGACGCCTTCAGAATCGATAACCTATTGCGTAGAAGGCATTGCAGCAAGCGGCTGCTCGGATACATCTTGCGTGCGCATTGAGGTGAGCTTGGATTGTGAAACATTCTTCATCCCTAATGCATTTGCGCCTGAGCAGGGTGGCGATGAAATGAACGACTGCTTCCATGCTTTTGGTGAGGAGTGCTTTGTTTCGATGCGTCTGCGTGTATTCGATCGTTGGGGAGAAATGGTGTTTGAAGCGGATGATTTTGGGGCTTGTTGGGATGGCACATATCAAGGCAAGAAAGCGAACTCCGGAGTTTTCGTGTATTATTTTGATGCTGTGCTCGTCAACGGAGATCCGTTCTATAGAAAAGGAAACGTAACATTGATACGCTAACATGAAACGACTAGATATACTGCTGTGTGCTGTGTTGCTGAGTTTAGCAGCTCAACTCATGCGTGCGCAGGACTTGCATTTTTCTCAGTTTACATCCAATGCGCTGGCATTGAATCCTGCGGTTTCCGGTGGTATTATTTCTAGCGAGGTTGCTCTTAGCCATCGCAATCAATGGAGTTCGATTAGCAATCCGTTTAAGACCTTTGCTTTTGGCGCATCAACACGGTTGGGTGATCTTGATAAGGATCGTCGCGGATTTTGGGGCGCCGGCTTATTGGCTTACAACGATAGAGTGGGTGACGGCAACCTAACCACGAATGCCCTTTTACTCAATTTGGCCTATCACATTCGCTTATCGCGTTACGAGCATCTGGGTTTTGGATTGCAAAGCGGTTATGTTTCTCGTTTTGTTGACTTGGCCAAGTTTGAATGGGCAAGCCAATACGATGGGAGTGTATACAATAGCACTCTTCCTACGGGAGAAAACGGATACGCGCAGTCGTTCGGATATATGGACTTGAATGCCGGAATGGTATACACGCTCAATAATACCGCTGCGGAAGTCAATGTTGAAAATAACAACTTCCGTCAAATTACGGCCGGCCTCGCGTTTCAGCATTTGACAATGCCTGCTTATGCTTTCGGTACACGCACCATTGAGGATCATCTTTACGTGAAAATGACTGCATTTGGAAGTGCGCTTTGGAGCATCCCCAACTCATCACTTGCTCTCAACCCGAGCTTCCTGTTTACTAAACAGGGGCCGCATGAAATGTTGAACGCAGGAGCGCTTGTTCGATTGGGAATTAAAGGGAATTCGAAATACACAGCATTGGTTAAAACCTATGCGTTGTATGGTGGTTTTCATTACCGCCTGCATGATGCTTTAATCTGGACGGGAATGATGGAGTATGGAAACTACCAATTTGGAATGAGCTATGATTTGAATGTGTCTAAGCTTGCCAGTGCGAGCTCTGGAAGAGGTGCTATTGAATTTAATCTGCGCTATGTGATGAATGGTACAAAAGCCCGAGTATTGACTTCCGGCCTATGATGTTCGGGTTGACTATCTGATACAAAAAAAAGGGCCGCATTGCGACCCTTTTTTTTATTCTAGTATTGATTAGTCGCGACGTCCGCCAAACACACGCAACAAAAACAAGAAGAGGTTGATGAAGTCGAGATACAAACTCAAAGCTCCCATCAATGCCAATTTACCTGCCGTTGCCGTGCCGTATTCAACGCCTGCACCAATACGCTTAATCTTTTGTGTGTCGTAGGCTACCAAACCGGTGAATACTAAAACGCCCACGCAGCTGATAAGGTAGTCGAAAGCCGCACTTTCCAAAAAGTAGTTTACCAAGGAAGCGATGACAATACCGATAACGGCCATCATAAGGATAGAGCCAAGTTTCGTCAAGTCTGTTTTGGTGGTGTAGCCAACGATCGACATGGTAGCAAACAATCCTGCTGTGATGAAGAATACTTTGCTGATTGCGGCCATGGAGTAGATGAGGAAGATGACACTCAGACTGAGTCCGTTCACCAGTGAGTAGGCAAGAAATAATCCCATCAATGCACCGAAAGAAAGTCGGTTAAATGCAAAGCTCATCACGAGTACCATACCGATAGGGGCGAGCATGATGGTCCAAAGCAAAATGGAGGAACCTTGCATCAGCGCAAGGATATTGCCGCTGGCCGCAAACCAATATGCTGCTACACCGGAAATAACCAGCGCCAGGGTCATGTAAGAAAATACATTCGAAACAAATGAGCGCGATACGGCGCTGCTGTCGATGTTGATCGATTGATCGTTGTAGTTGTTCAAATTGTTCATTGTGAATCGTGTTATGAATGCGAATGTAGTGAATAGGATAACTAGCATGAACGCATGCAGAATTCGAGGACCCTACATTCCCATATTCATTTCATACAATAATCCTGAGGTTTTACGAGAGTTTGGACCCAATAAGAGAGATAAACTCCTTTCGCGTTTTAACATCTTCTAAGAAGGCACCGCTGAATGCACTGGTAGTCGTAGCAGAGTTTTGCTTGCTCACGCCGCGCATTTGCATACACAAGTGGTGCGCTTCAATCACAACGGCTACACCAATAGGTTGCAGTGTTTCTTGTATACAATCCTTGATTTCGATCGTGAGGCGCTCTTGCACTTGAAGTCTGCGGGCGAAAACATCAACGATACGTGGCAGTTTGCTTAGGCCAACAATTTTACCGTTGGGGATGTACGCGATATGGGCCTTGCCAAAAAATGGAAGCATGTGATGTTCACACAAACTATAAAGCTCGATGTCTTTTACCAATACCATTTCATTGTAATGCTCATCGAACATGGCGCTGCTTAAAATCTTGCGCGCATCCTGCTTATAACCCTGTGTAATGAAGCTGTAAGCCTTCGCTACTCTTTCTGGTGTTTTTAGTAGTCCCTGACGATTAGGGTCTTCACCCAAGTGACCGAGAATGGCATGTATGTTCTCTGCGATTTTTAGTTCTGCAGGCGATAGTTCTTTAGGGGCTTCGTTTTCCATTGTTGTGTAGTTCTTTGCGCGTAAGTGTTTAAGAACAATACGCTATCCTTTTAGTTCAGCAAAAGTAATTCTTCAATTGATGCTTAAAGCCATATGGCTTAGGTTACTTGTCGCCGAAATACTCGACGATGTTGTTCTCTGTCTCGTACAGCTTAATGCTATGAAGCTGGTGTTTATCATTGCTGAGATGAGGCTCGAGCTGCTCCCATATGGCAATGACTACGATTTCGCAGGATGTCATTTTGCCTTCGAGAAAAGGGACGTCCAAGTTGAGATTGCGGTGATCCAATTTCGATAAGATATGCTCTTCAATAATGTCGCTCATGAATTTCAAGTCGATGCAATAGCCTGTGTCTTCCTCCGGCTCACCCTTCACCGTTACGAAGAGATCGTAGTTGTGACCATGCCAATTCGGATTGGCACATTTGCCAAACATCTTGAGGTTGGTAGTCTCATCCCACTTGGGGTTCCATAATTTGTGAGCGGCGTTGAAACGCTCGCGACGGGTTACAAATACTGTTTTCATGTACTGTCTATTGTGGGGTTCTTCAGGCTTATTGCTGTTTGATACCCTGTTATTCGTTGCGCTGTATTAACATTGCAGTCACGCATTGGTTCACGCTACAAGGTTTCTTTGTGAAGGTAATTGGTAGGCGCGAATCCATAATTCTTAAATCAAATGATTGTTGTTACAGGGGCATCGGGTTTTATTGGCAGCTGCTTGGTTAGCCGGTTGAATGCAGATCGTTTTTATGACATTGTAGTTGTCGATGATTTCAAAGGTTTATCCAAGCATCCATCGCATGAACGCACCGGTGTAAATCTTGCCGGTAAGAAATTTATTGCTAAGGTTGATCGCACGGATTTTCCACAGTGGCTGCGCAGCAATGAAGATCAAGTTCAGTTTGTCTTTCATATTGGTGCTCGCACGGATACCACCGAGTTTGATATTGCTGTTTTTGACGAACTCAATTTGCACTACACACAAGAGCTTTGGAACATATGTGCAGAATATGCTATTCCTCTTGTTTACGCTTCATCGGCGGCCACTTATGGCGGCGGCGAGCACGGATACAATGATGACCACACCATCATACCTCAGCTGCAGCCGCTCAACCCATATGGCGAATCCAAAAACAACTTCGACATTTGGGCCTTGAAGCAAAAGAACGCTCCATTTTTTTGGGCGGGTTTGAAATTTTTCAATGTCTATGGCCCAAACGAATACCATAAAAGCCGCATGGCTTCTGTGATTTTTCATGCTCATCGTCAGATCGCTGATGGTGGCGGTATGAAACTCTTCAAATCGCATCGCCCCGATTATGCCAACGGCGGACAAATGCGCGATTTTGTCTATGTAAAAGATGTTGTGGAGGTATGCATGTTTTTGATGCACCACCGCAAAGACTCCGGCATATATAACCTTGGCTCAGGGCGTGCTCGTTCGTTTCTGGATTTAGCGCATGCAACTTTTCAGGCCATGGATGTGCTGCCTGTTATTGATTTTATTGATACACCGGCCGACATACGCGATAAGTACCAATATTTCACAGAAGCCAACATGAATAAGCTCAAGGGAATTGGATATGATAAGCCATTTCACTCGCTGGAAGATGGTGTGCAAGATTATGTGAAGCATTATCTGCTGAATGGTTGTCGCTATTTCTAATCGCTGGTAATCGTATAGTTGACTCAATTGCTTGACAATTTCTGTCGGTAGACTTACATTTGTTTCTTGTGAAAAAGATTGCTGTCATCGATTGCGGCACCAACACATTTAACCTGTTGGTGGTGGAGGCGACGCCTTCGCAATGGTCCGTGCTATTTCAAAATAAAGTTGCTGTGAAATTGGGTGAAGGCGGATTTGATGATGCCATCATCCATCCCTATCGGTTTGCCCGTGGACTCGATGCATTGCTGGTGCATAAAATGGCCATCGACAATTTGCAATGCGATGAAGTCTTTGCGTTTGCTACTTCGGCACTTCGTGAAGCTCAAAACGGAAAACAGTTCATACAACGTGCGCGCGAATTATTCGGTATCGATATTGAGCTTATTTCGGGCGATCGCGAAGCTGAACTGATTTGCGATGGTGTGCGTGCTTCCATGGATTTAGGCACAGAGGCCTCACTCATCATGGATATTGGAGGTGGCAGTACGGAGTTCGTTATTGCTGATGCCAACCAAATCTTTTGGAAGAAGAGCTTCCTGTTGGGCGTGAGCCGACTGAGCGATCGCATACAACCCGCTGAGCGGATCGAGCAAGGACAGTTACATTTTCTAGAGTCGTTATTGCATTCGGAGCTTGCTGAACTGAAGTCGGCACTCGAAAAGTTTCCTGTGAAGCGTCTAATCGGTTCCTCGGGATCTTTTGATACACTGCGCGCTATGCACTTCCGCGATGCCATTGCGAATGCACAGTCGGCACTGCACATGGAAATTCCGCTCAAGGGCTTTCACCAAATACATCATTGGCTGCTGTCCAGTTCTCTTTCAGATCGTATGAAGCATCCGGCTATTCCGAGTATTCGAGCCGAGTACATGCCGCTGGCAGCGCATTTGGTCTTTTTTGTTTTGCAAATGCAGCCATTTAGTAAGTTGATTCATTCTGCTTATAGTTTGAAAGAAGGCGCTATTCGCTCGATTATGGATCGTGTCGATTGGTCAACAGAACCAACGTTGTCAGAATCTGATGTAGCGGGATAAAATCGCTACTATTATGCGTGCCCTGATTTTATTCCTGCGTATTACATTCGCTTCATGAAAGGGCTTTACATTCTGTTGTTATGGTCATGTATTTCGCTGCATGTGCAAGCGCAAAATGCCGTTCGCGATTCTTCGTTATTTGATCCGCACGTCACAATGAGTTTTGCCTATCAGGTGCCAGGTGGCGATATGGCTAGCCGTTTTGGCAACAACAGCAATTTGGGCTTGGGCTTTCACATCAAATCACGCACGCAATGGTACTATGGCGTTCAAGGGCAATTTTTATTTGGTACGCATGTGATTCGGGAAGAAGGATTTTTACAAAACTTGATGGTGGATGGCAGCTATGTGCTCGACAACGATGGTTCACCGGCTACGTTGGTCGTGCAAGAGCGTGGCTTTGCTTTATCAGCCGACATTGGGCGCTTGTTCACTTGTGTAGGACCAAACCCCAATTCAGGAATCTTGGTAAAATCGGGTTTCGGATTTTTGCAGCACCGCATTCGTATCGAACACCAGGAAACACACATCCAGCAGTTGGAAGGCGACTACCTGAAAGGTTACGATCGCATGGCCAATGGCCCCGCCGCAACAGGCTTCATTGGCTATTACCACATGAGCAATAACCATCTGATTAACTTCATCATTGGAGTAGAAGGTTGGCGCGGATTTACATCGCCGCAGCGCAGTATGAATTTCGATACTCAAATTTCTGAGAGTGGTCAGCGCAAGGATTTACTGCTTGGACTGCGCGCCGGATGGACGCTCCATTTGTACAAACGCATGTCGAATAATTTTTACTATTACTAAACGTGTCGGCTGTGCATTTCCTCTATTCTCTTTTGATGCGCCTTGTTAAGCTCGTTGTGCCTGTCTTGGCTTTGTTTCATGGTAAGGCGAAATTGTGGCATAATGGGAGGAAGCAATGGCGCTCACGGTTGGAGATATGGCGAGCTGCTAACACGGGAGATGTCATTTGGATGCACTGTGCTAGTTTGGGAGAATTCGAACAGGGGCGACCGCTGTTGGAGGCCTTCCGGATAAGACATCCGCAAAAGAAATTGATGCTCACGTTTTTCTCTCCTTCCGGATATGAAGTGCGCAAGAATTTTGAAGGCGTTGACGGCGTCTTTTATTTGCCGCTGGATACATCGCGCGATGCCAACGACTTTCTTGATGTCCTGCAACCTTCAGTCGCGCTTGTGGTGAAGTATGAATATTGGCCCAACTATTTTTTCGCATGCAGAGAACGCGGCATTCCGCTTTATATGGTCTCGGCGATTCTGCGCCCGAATCAACGTTTTTTTGGATGGATGGGCGGCTTTTGGCGCAATGTTCTGCAGTGTGTGTCTCACTTTTTTGTTCAGAACGAAGAATCGTTGAAGTTGCTTCATGCCATTGGGATCGATTGTGTTACACTTACGGGAGATACGCGATTCGATCGTGTAATTCAGTCCAAAGAGAACGCGCAAGAACTGCCTATGCTGCATAGTTTTTCTCTGGGATATCACGTGCTAATTGCCGGCAGCACATGGCCAGCGGATGAGATCGTGTTGCAGCAGTGGTTCGCCCAATGCGAGGCTGGTTGGAAACTCGTGCTTGTTCCGCATGAGGTAGGCGAGGGCCACATCCTTGAAATCATGCAGCGCTTTCCCGCGGCTGAACGATGGAGCACAGCGAGCGCAGACTCAGTAAGTGCAGCATCTGTGTTGGTGATCGACACTATCGGTGTGTTGTCTGCTGCTTATGCTTATGCTGATGTTTGTTGGATAGGTGGTGGTTTTGGTGCGGGTATTCACAACACGCTGGAAGCAGCCGCCTGGGGCAAGCCGGTTCTGTTTGGACCTCGGTATGCGAAGTTTGATGAAGCCCGAGGTTTATTGGTTTGCGGCGCTGCGAAATCGGGCTCAAATGCAGCGGAAATAGTTGACGTGCTCAACGATTTGACCTCAAACGAGGCCGCTATTCAGGCTATGGGCGCCGCTGCTGGTCTTTTCGTGCAACAAGGTTGCGGTGCTACCGATAACATTTTGAGTCGGTTAGCAATTAAATGAAATTTTTTCGATAAAAAGTCGCCTCAGAATTTGCCTAAAGAGAATGTGTGTATAAATTTGCGCCCCTCAAGTAGTTTATCAAGCGGGAGTAGCTCAGTTGGTAGAGCATAACCTTGCCAAGGTTAGGGTCGCGAGTTCGAGTCTCGTCTCCCGCTCAAAATCCCGATCTGATTGTCAGGTCGGGATTTTTTTTTAATGTGTTTTCTTCTGCCCGGGTGGCGGAACCGGTAGACGCACAGGACTTAGAAGTTCTTTGACATTTTTAAAACGATAATTTCCCAATGACTTGGTTAATTAGGAATCGAATTCCAAATGAAGAATTTATTGCAGTCTGCAAATCCGCTAAATCAATGGCACAAGCTGCTGCTGATTTAGGGTTGCATTTTAACTCATTTAAGAAGCGGGCAATTGAATTGGGTTGCTACAACACAAATCAAAGTGGCGCAGGCTGTGTTAAAATTCGAAAGGACAAAATTTCATTAGAAGAAATCTTGAACGGATCTCATCCACATTTTCAAACGTTCAAATTGAAGCAAAAGCTTCTTCGCAGTGGGCTATTGATTGCTTCCTGTGAAATGTGTGGATTAACTTCATGGAATGGGTTTCAGATCAATTTGGAATTGGATCATAAAGATGGTAATCGATTCAATCATAGAATAGAAAATCTACGGTTGCTTTGCCCCAACTGCCATTCTCAAACGGAAACGTATCGTTCTAAGAATAAATCAAAGAAAAATTTGAGTGCACCTTCAGTAATGAAGGATGTAGAATCGCTTAAACTCGGGGAAACCTCTGTCAATGACGTGGCAATCCCGAGCCAAGCACACGGTAATACGTGTGAAGGTGTAGAGACTTAACAGGCGACATCCGATCGTTCGGATGAAGAGAAAGTCCAGACCACAAACGCATCCAAGGATGTGAGTGGCGAAAGCCATAGTGGTAAGAAAATCCTGCGGCCATTACGGCTGTACGGGTTCGATTCCCGTCCCGGGTACTTCAATCAAAAATCCCGCTTCGGCGGGATTTTTATTTGCTCTAGTCTTTGTTGAGAAGCCTAGCTTATATACGATCATTATTTCATGGAATACTTGCACGAGTTAGAGGTCTTGCGACACACCTCTGCGCATTTCTTGCATTCCTTCATGTCGAACTTGTCGCATTCGGCAGCGCAGCGATCGCACACCTTCGAGCAGGTTAAGCACATGTCTTGAGCGCTTTCACTGTTTAATTGCATTAACTCAATGGACGCAGTGCAAGTAGCAATGCTCTCTTTGCATAGTTGAATGCACTTATCCATTTTGGAATCTTTCATTTTAGAGCAAGCCATCTTACACGCGGCGCTTGCAGATATGCAGGCATTACAATCCTTAATGCACTCTTTATAATCGCTGTTTAGGACAGTGCCGGATCTAGATTCCCACGCATATGAAATGGGTTGGTTGGTAAAGGAGGTCGCCATAAAGCCGAAGATGGCTAACAGCAGAATGTTTCTTTTCATGTGTTTTAATTTAGAGATTTGAAGCAAGCTGCATGCATTGCTCCTATTGACTAACAAGAAAAGTCAACACTTGCCGTGATTAATAAATCCATTACAGAACACTGGCCTCTCGTGCTTGAAGGCGTTTCCTCCTGAAAAACGGAGCGGTTTATCGGGTTTTCATGAGGTGTGGCACTAACAAAATGCGCCTGACAAACACAATGGCTGAAACAGGGAATGCTGGAAACGATTTGAATGGAGATTGGAGTGAGGATGAATAATTTCCTCGGGTGCAACTATGCCCAAAAGCGACGGTCGCGCCAATTGCGTTGTTGAACAGGATTCATGAACGTCCAGGCCAATAAGCGACTGCTCTTCTGGCCTTGCGACATGTGTATCACTTCCACCTCAGTTGCTTTTACGCGTTGCAATGCTCGGCGCAGACTGTGTATGTGCTCCTGACGCGAAACCAGCGCAGTAAACCAATAACACTTGCGTGCATAAAAGAAACTCTCAGCGATCATCTTTTGAATAAATTGCAATTCGCCGCCCTCGCAAAAGAGCTCACCCGAATTACCACCGAAATTGCGCGTAGTGCCCATGGTT
Source organism: Flavobacteriales bacterium (assembly GCA_947462725.1). Taxonomy (GTDB): domain Bacteria; phylum Bacteroidota; class Bacteroidia; order Flavobacteriales_D; family Sanyastnellaceae; genus JAIBBG01. The sequence goes on along the minus strand of CANHPZ010000083.1, from coordinate 122 downwards.
TTTGACTTGCCCAGGTTTTTCCACTTACGACCGGAAGCTTCCAAGGCCTCTGCCTCATTGGCATAGAAGGGCGGATTGCATACTACCAAGTCAAACTCGTCGTCTTCGCCGGTTATGCCTTT
>CANHPZ010000082.1 GCA_947462725.1 Flavobacteriales bacterium | reverse complement strand
GCGCGGTAGTCGCCGCCCTTGATGGTATCGTAAAACAAACGAAAGGTGGAATCACCATCGTTCATATAGTTCTTAGCCGCATTGATACCGCCTTGAGCGGCAATACTGTGAGCGCGACGCGGCGAATCCTGAAAACACAATGCTTTCACACTGTAGCCCATTTCAGCGAGCGACGCGGCAGCAGAAGCTCCGGCAAGACCGGTTCCCACTACAATCACATCAATGCTTCGTTTGTTGGCCGGATTTACCAGGCGTACGTTTCCCTTGTATTTGGTCCACTTCTGATCAAGTGCTCCATCGGGAATTTTAGAATTGAGCTCCATAATTGAATTGGTGCTTTAAACTTCAGTTAATGATTAATGAACCCACTCCATGTACATGCTTACAGGCATAGCTGCAAACACGGTTGGAATAACTACGCTGAACAAGTCGCCAACGAATGCAATACCGCCCTTGTATTTGGTATAGTTCAAACCAAGCGATTGGAAGGCGCTGCGGAATCCGTGCAACAGATGCCAAAACAAAGAGAAGCATCCGAGAACATAAATTACTACAACCCAAAGGTGACTGAACACAAACTTCATTTCGCCAAACAGGTCTTCATACTTGTGACCTTGGAAATACACATGCGAAGGCTCAACCGATAATCCGGTGATGCGTGTCTTCAACCAGAAATGGTAGAGGTGCAGAATGAGGAAGAGCAGAATGAGCGTGCCGAGCAACGCCATGCTACGTGAGTACCATTGACTGCTGGCCGATGCTTTTTCCTTGGCGTACTTCACCGGACGTGCAGCACGGTTTTGAAAATAGAGCATCAATCCATCTACAACGTGCATGAGCAATCCCGCGAACAGCACGATTTCCATGGTTCTAATGATGATGTTTGTGCCCATAAAATGTGCTCCCTCGTTGAACATCATACCGCCATCATTGGCGAAAATCAAAGCGTTCAATGCACAGTGGACTACGAGAAATGAGATAAGAAAAAGACCGGTTAGTGACATCCAGAACTTTTTCATCAACGAGCTTCCAAAAATACCTTTTGCCATAAAGCGTGGTGTTGGGGTTGAAAATGTTGTGCGAATTTATGCCTCACAAAGCAAAGTAGAAACCGACTTCCACAATTTAGGTTCATTCGAGATAAGAAACATTTCGGCTCTGCGCGAATGATGCTGCCAAGTCTTTAGTTGCCGGTGCTGCCAAATCCACCCGCTCCGCGCTCGGTTGTCTCCAGTATTTCAACCTCGAGCCACTCCGCCTGCACGTAGCGCGCAACAACCATTTGAGCAATGCGATCGCCATCTTGAATATGCACGGTGGTGTTGGATAGATTTACGAGGATGACTTTGATCTCACCGCGGTAGTCGGCATCAATAGTCCCTGGAGAGTTAAGCACGGTTACGCCTTGTTTGGCGGCCAATCCGCTGCGCGGTCGCACCTGCGCTTCGTAACCCACAGGCAACGCCATATACAAACCCGTTGGCACAAGTGCTCTTTCGAGCGGCCCCAGGTTAATTGTTTCATCGATATTGGCGCGCAAATCCATGCCGGCTGCCTGCGCTGTTTCATAGGCAGGTAATGCGTGTTTTGAGCGATTGATGATTTCGATTTGCATGGTCAATTAATTTCCTTGAAATGACGGTTTGCGTTTCTCCAAAAATGCAGTAGTTCCCTCACGGAAATCACCGGTGCCAAAGCAGCGGCCGAATTCGCGAATTTCTTCATTGTAACCGTTGGTGCCATCACGATAGCCGGCATTCACCGAGCGAATGGCCGCGCTTACCGCAGTAGGAGAGTTCTTGGCAATCTTGGCCGCTAGCTCGTTGGCCTTCGAAAGCAGATCAGCTTGGGCAACAACATCATTGACCAACCCCCAGCGCAAGGCCTCCTCTGCCGAAACCATCGCGGCGCTGGTAATCATTTCCATGGCCTTACCCTTTCCTACCAACTGAGCGAGCCGCTGTGTACCGCCATAGCCGGGAATAACACCCAAAGTAACTTCAGGTAATCCCATTTTAGCATTGTCAGAAGCAATGCGCATGTGACATGACATGGCCAATTCCAATCCGCCGCCAAGCGCAAATCCATTGACCGCGGCAATCACAGGCTTCGACATATTTTCTACAAAATCAAATAGCAGTTTGTGACCGAGCGCGCTGAGCAAGCGACCTTGCTCAACACTGTATTCTGCAAACTCCTTGATGTCGGCACCCGCAACAAATGCCTTTTCGCCACTACCTGTAATGATAATCACGCGCACATCGGCATTCACATCAGCCAATGCGAGCGCTTTGTTCAGTTCGTTGATAGTTGCACTGTTCAGGGCGTTGAGTTGCGATGGACGATTGATCGTAATCGTCATTACAGAATTTTCTGTTTGAATCAGGAGATTTTCGTAAGCCATACTTGTGGGGATTTTAAAGCGGTGCTAAGATATTCAGCGAAACATGTATCCGGGTTAATTCCATCAAGATTCAGCGCGCCAGCGTCACATGACCCTTCAGCAAAGTCGTGCGGTCTAGCGAATCAAATTCCAACACCCAATTGTATACGTCATTCGGCGCGTAATACGCATCAACCGCATCTCCAACCCAAGGCTTCGTAATGTCAAACGATTCAAAAACGAGTAATCCCCAGCGATTAAAAATCATGAGATGAAACCCGGTAATATCGTTGCCCCGAACCATGAAAACATCATTGATACCATCATCATTCGGAGTAAAAGCATTGGGAACATAAACAGGATAATAGGGCTGCACGTACACCGAATCATCATTCACGCAACCGAAGTCATCGACAATAGCAAGATGATAAACGGTAGGTATAATAGGTGAAGCCATGGGTTGTTCGCACGAGTCGCAACTCAGACCGTCGCTAGGCCACCAGTAGCATTGGAAACCGAGGGCATTGCCATAGAGCCTCACGCTATCGGGCGCATTGAAATAAGCATCCGGTCCGGCTTCAATATCCGCAGTGGGATATACAAACACCAACACCGTATCCGTGCTGTTGCAATTGAATGCATCAGTGCCGGTAACTTCAAACGTAGTTGTAGATGTCGGTGTAAGAATTACGGTAGCGCCATCATTCGGTGATGCCGAAGCTGCCGGTCGCCATGCATAAGTGCTTGCACCGGTTGCGCTTGCCGCAATAGAGTCGCCTGTGCAAATGCTGCCACCATCCGAAGCTTCCACACGCGGGTGGATTACATTGACTATTACCTCATCCACGCCCTGACCGCATGCATTGGTAATGGCGACGGAATAACGCGTAGTATCCGCAGGGCTTGCCATGGGCGCTTGCACGGCGGAGTTGTTGAGCGAAAATGCCGGCGACCAACTCCACGCGCTGCCCGCAAGTGCCATCAATTGCACCGACTCACCTTCACAGAGCGTCACATCTGTATAGGCTTGTCCACCCGGGGCCGTGTCAAAAACAGAAATGGAAAGCGTGGTCTGGTCAACACAGCCATGCTCATTGGTCACCGTTACGGAGTAATCAATACTGGCCAATGGAGCACACGATGGAGCCGCAAGTGTGGCGTCATTCAAATATGTTGCAGGCGACCAGAGGTACGTTGCGCCGCCGCTCGCTTCGAGTTGCGTGGATTGTCCTACGCATAAAGTTGTGTCATTCGAAATAGAAATGTCAACGCTACTCACCTCAACAACTACGCTGAGTGTTTCGGCATAACAAACATTCTCATCCACTACGTAATAGGTGGTAGTTGTCGCCGGGGTTGCCACAGGGTTGGGCACATTGAGAGCGGAAAGCGAACTATTGGCGAGCCAATGCAAATTGGCGCTTCCTGATGCTTGCAGCTGTGTGTTCTCACCAACGCAAATGACGGCGCTGTCTTGAACAGTAGGCTCCACGTTAGGTATAACTTCAACCTGAACTGTGGCTGTATCCGAAGTCACACAAAGCGCATTATCCGAGCCGATCAGTTCTATCGTGTAAAGGCCGCCATCCGTATACTGATGATCGGGCTCCATTAAATCGCTCGTTGTTCCATCACCAAAGTTCCACTGATAAGTAGTCGCACCTATTGTCAGATTATTGAATGCCACTGTTTCGCCAACACAAACTTGATCGGGACCATCGATTTCGACTTGGGCCTGAATGGCACTTAAGTCGAAGCGAAACACAGCGAGATTGCATCCCGTGCTTTCATTGGTATTGCTCCATGCCCCGGGTGTAGTAGGAAAGTCATCATTGTTTTGACAGCCTGCACACACCGCGTGATATACCGATCCATTCTTATCAAAACGTGATGTGCCGCCATCCACGTGCTCGTTGCTTTCAGGACCTCCCAAATAAGAACCATAAAGCAAACCACTGGCATTGGGTTGCAGCACACCCAAGTAAAAATCACTTCCATCGGTCACCGATTGAAATGCATCTGAAGTGATGGGAAGGCCGAAGGTTGTGCTTTGCGTTGCATAGCAATCTCCGATGTTGCCTGAACAGAAATTCGTGTTGACATCACCGCCCCAACCGCTGAAATATATCTGCTCACAATCGCTCACCATAAAAGCTGTAGGCGAAATATCAATAGCGCCACTACTCGTGCCCACTGTGGTATTCCAAAGCATCGCGCTCAACTGTGGATTGAACTTAGAGATGAATTGTCCGCTATTGGGTTGGCCATACAAACCTGCTGTGATGGGCATATCGCCTTCAGTTTGACCATAGGCATAGATGTTACCTGAATTATCGCTTTGTGCGAAATAGACCTGATCGTAAACCGATGTGCCCACAAAAGTTCCCCCTTGAACTGCAAAAGTTGTTGGATTGAGCAGGGCAATGAATCCGTCGGTTTCTCCATTCCAAGTGGCGTCGGCAGCAGTGGCTGGCACCAAAGGGAAATTAGAACTTTGCGTGCCTCCGGCAATGATGATCTGTCCGGCATCATTCAGCTCCACCACGTAGCAAGCATCTGAGCCGTTACCACCCACATAGATGCTTCGCATCAAGCTATTGAGGCTGGGCGAAAGTTTAAACAACACGCCATCACACAAGCCACCTCCGAACGCACCTGAAGTGACGGGGAAATCCTGGCTGCGTGTTACAGTTGACACATACACGTTGTCGCTCGCGTCCACATTTACTTCACCCCGAAACGTATCACCGTAATTGTAGAAAAGCTGGTCGATATTGAGCAGTCCATCGTTATCGGTTCCACCAATAAACGTGGAGGCCAAGAGGGCTCCGTTACTATCAAATTTCGTTACAAATAAATCAGTGCCATTGGGGTGTGTACTTGTAAAAAACGATGACATCGACAGGTATGGACCCCCAACAAAATCGAATTGATATGCACCGGGTTGGGTTGGATAATTGGCACTGCCGGTAACGCCAAAAAGTATGATCCGATCCTGACTGTCGACCACCACGCTGTGCGGCGTTTCCTGCATGTCGCCACCGATGTATGTGCTGTAGAGCAATTGAGTTCCATCCTGTGAAAACTTGGAAAGGCCAATGTCAATGTGATTGGTAGACGCCGAATTGAATTGAGTATAAAAAGCGCCCGTCGTAGTGGGGTAGTTATTTGCAAACACAGCAGCACCGGCAATCAAATTACCTTGAGAGTCATCGCATGCGGTGAAGCCCCAGCTATTGGCAGGCGAGCCGATGAATGTTGAGAACGCCACCTCGGGATCGATCACCAAAGTATAATCGTGGTTGTACGTTCCAACCGCATACGACAGCATTCCCTCGCGCATCACATAGTTGCACTCCACATCCACCATTCGACCACCGATGATTTGATATGCTACGGGTTGCTTTTCTATAATCTTTTGCAGGGAGGTTTCAATGCAAACCTCGATTCCTTCAGTACTCTTCTTGAGCGACCATTCTGCTCCATCGATTTGCAAACGAATTGTACGCGGATCACTTCCCGGCTGCACAATCCAATCGTATTTCAGATGACCACCTGCTGCATATACCTGCACATCAATACCGGCATATACGTGTTGCAATTGCGCGCGCTCATACACGCCACAATTCGCAGCATGTTGTTCCGGATTGTTGGATAAATAATAATTGTGATACTGCGGCTTCTTTTCCCTTCCTACACCGGCAGCGTCGAGTGCTCCCACGAAAAGAATTTTGTATGCGTGTCCATGCAGGCCATCCAATACAGGAGCTTGCTCAGACACATGCATGCGTTGCAATTCAGCAGGGTCAAAAATCTGATACGTCAGACCTTGCTGTTCGGTCCACATTGTACCCGCACCCAACTCAGTTTTAAACAGCACTTGAGAAGGCCACTGTCCTTTGTTCTCCACAAATTCAGGCTGCGCCCTCACCAAAGAGGTAAGCAGCACGAATGAAAAACAGAAAGCGTTTATCTTCAATAGCATTAGAAGCGAGCTATTGCTCAGAATAGCTAATCAAATATCGACAGCAAATCACGAACACAAAAACGAAAAAATCAGTAAGCCTAGATTCCTCCCAATGCGTGCACCACGCAAAGAATAGAGCTTATAGCCAAACCATAAAAGAAGAATGGAGCCATAAGAGAAACGCGATAATTGGCAAACCAATAGCCAAGCAGAAATGCAACCGGTAAAAGAAGCGCGCTAACAATCCACTTCAGCACAAGAGCAAAGGCTGTGAAATATGAGCCGACCATGCTCAGGGCCATAATCATGAATACCGTGCGTATTCCCTTCGACTTGTTTGACGATCGATCAGAGAGAAACAAATAGCGCGGCAAAGCAAAGATTAGAGCCGCAAGCGCAATGAAGACAAACGTTCGGGTTGTCCAATGCCATTGAGAAAAATAGGCATACACATCAAAGCTGAGCACCTTGCGAAACAAGATAGCCTGATCCATATGATCACGGAAGAACAACCAGGATAGCCAATAGCAGAATGGCACAGCGAAAGCCATGATAGGCAACACATATTCTCGCCAATGAAATGCGCGTGTAATGATGGTGCAAAGCCAGATGCCTATGGCCAACACAAGATATGGGGGGAAGAAAACGGCCGCCATGCCATACCAAAAACCGGCCTCGAAATACTCGGCGAGCACATGCGGTTGCAAAAAGATTTTCAGATGGCGATTAAGCCCCAGCAACACAAACACATTGGCAATAAGCACAGGCAATGACAATTGAACGAGCGCCATGGTAGTGGCGATTAGCGCATACATCAAGGCAGGTACAAAAACCGGAGTATTAAAAAACTCATGGCGATTAAAAACCAGATTGGCCAAAAATGCTCCTGCAAGAATAACCGCTACGACCACCATACCCAATGACCAGGGTTGAGTGTAAATGGCGCTCAGCATAAAATCGGTTGGGAAACCAAGGTCCATGGGTACCAACGCACCTTTCCATACCGCGGCAAAAACTACAGCTACAACCGTAATCGGAATGAAGACCAACGAAAGCGGCTGATTGGAGGCGTAAGTGCGTAAAATCATATCAACAGAAAGGTGGCAACAAAAATGATGGTAACCGTAGGTGGTTTGAACAAGGTCGATTAGATTTGCATCACAATTTTTCAACCATGAACCTTCAAAGCATCCTTAGACCGATTGCAGACGCCGCTCAGTGGTCGTTCAAACACATCATAGAACCTATTGGTCCAACCATGAACTGGATTTGTATTGTGTTCGCATTTGTAGCTATTGCTTACTGGTTGAGACGTCAAAAGAACTATACGCAGAAAGCACTTAAAGACGGCACGACGATTTAAGCTGTTTTATTGCGAAAACCATACACCCCGTCTTCAAAGGCGGGGTTTTTTGTTGGATTCAGGATTGCAAAGAGAATCCGCAATCGTGCAGTGTCATTCTACTTATTTCAAGTCCATGCCCAAATCACGTCGATAGTACTTACCGCGCCAATCAATCTTCTCCGCATTACAATAAGACATTTCAAGCGCATCATGAATGGTGCTTCCATAAGAAGTAACCGCAATGACTCGACCACCATTGGTTTGGAGCGTGCCGTCGTGAAGTTTTGTTCCCGCATGAAATACTATACTGCCGCTCGTATCACCGGCACCTGTGATCACATCACCCTTCACATATTCTTCCGGATAGCCGCCCGCTACAAGCATTACAGTGGCCGCGGCTCGCTCATCGAATCGTAAAGTCTTGCCCTCCAATCCACCGGTAGCTGCAGCAACCAATAATGGCAACACATCCTCAGCAATGCGTGGCATCACCACCTCCGTTTCCGGATCACCCATGCGACAATTGTATTCAATCACGAATGGATTGCCATTCACGTTAATCAATCCGAAAAACACAAAGCCGGTGTAGCGCATGCCTTCAGCCTGAATTCCTTTCATGGTGGGTGCAACAACTTGTTCTTCCACTTTTCTCATGAAGTCGGCATCAGCAAATGGAACCGGACTTACAGCGCCCATTCCTCCCGTATTCAAGCCTGTATCACCTTCGCCAATACGCTTGTAATCCTTGGCTTCAGGCAATAGCACATAATGCTTGCCATCGGTTAGCGCGAATACAGATAGTTCCACCCCCGTCAAAAACTCCTCGATTACAACACGTGCACTTGCCTCTCCAAACTGCCCCGACAGCAATGTTTTCAGTGCTTCCTGTGCTTCCGTCAACGAATCCAAAATGAGTACGCCTTTTCCTGCCGCCAGACCATCTGCCTTGAGCACATAGGGTGCATGCAATGATGCGAGATAAGCTTGTCCTGCCTCCACTTCATGCGCATGAAATGTGGCATAGCGAGCAGTAGGAATTCCATGACGCATCATGAATTGCTTAGCAAAATCTTTACTGCCTTCCATTTGCGCGGCATGCTTATCAGGGCCAACAAACTTTACTTCAGAAAGCATCGGGTCGTGGAAAAAATAATCAGCAAGCCCTTCTACCAAGGGCACTTCAGGACCCACCACCACTAGCTCGATGCGGTGTTCCAGTACTATTTTCTTGATCGTAGAAAAATCGCTGAGCGAACAGTTGAGATTCGTGGCCACCTCTGCTGTGCCCGGATTTCCGGGTGCTACAAACAATTGTGTAAGAATTGGACTTTGTGCAATCTTCCAAGCCATCGCGTGCTCGCGACCACCTAAACCAAGAATCAGAACATTCATGCTGAAAATTTTGCGGCAAATTTCATGTGTTTACCACGGCAGTTGAGGTTATTTTTTAAACAATAAACCCCACCTTATGCGATCAGAAAATCAACGCCATCATACTTCTTCACAATCTCGTCGAGCTTGCGGAATATCAATTCGGGGTCGCTTGTGGTTACAAGCTCCATGCGATCTTCCTTGAAGTGAGGAAGTCCTTTGAAGTAATTGCTATAGTGACGGCGCATTTCGAGCACACCAAGCACCTGCCCCTTCCATTTCATGGAAAATTCAAAATGTTTGCGGCACGCCTCTACACGCATGGCAATGGTTGGCGGAGGAAGTTTAGTCCCCGTTTTCACATAGTGCTTAATCTCGTTGAAGATCCACGGATATCCAATGCTAGCACGGCCTATCATAATACCATCCACGCCGTATTTGTTCTTGTACTCTAGCGCCTTTTCAGGTGAGTCGATATCACCGTTACCAAACACCGGTATGTGCATGCGCGAGTTCTCCTTGATTTTGGCAATGAGCGTCCAATCGGCTACTCCCTTGTACATCTGCACGCGCGTGCGACCATGAATGGTCAATGCCTGTATGCCTATGTCTTGCAGGCGCTCAGCTACTTCAACTACGTTTTTGCTTTCGTCATCCCAACCCAAGCGAGTCTTCACGGTTACAGGTAGCTTGGTCGCTTTCACAATGGCCTCCGTCATGGCTACCATCTTGGGTATGTCCTTAAGAATTCCGGCTCCTGCGCCTTTGCATGTGACCTTACTTACCGGGCAACCGTAATTGATGTCGAGCAAATCAGGGTTGGTAGCTTCAATAATCTGCGCACATTTCACCATTGTTTCAGTATCACTGCCGAAAATCTGAACACCAATAGGGCGCTCGTATTCAAAGATGTCGAGCTTCATGCGGCTCTTAGCTGCATCGCGAATCAATCCTTCGCTGCTGATGAACTCCGTATACATCATATCCACGCCATTTTCCTTGCATACCAAGCGGAATGG
>CANHPZ010000081.1 GCA_947462725.1 Flavobacteriales bacterium | reverse complement strand
CCATAGCCTCCCGAATCGCCATTCACCATGCATTGTGCATAGCATGCTGCAGGCAATCATTTGAGTGTGGATTCAGTTGCTATGTTTGCTTCAGATGTTGTCTGTCTATTTTCATATCGGCAAATATTTTCTGCTCATGGTAAGCACCTTTACCAAGCCGGAAAAGCGCAGGATTTATTGGAAGCTCATCGTGCAGGAAATCGATAAAATCGGGTTGCAATCGTTGGGCATAGTTGCACTGCTTTCACTCTTCATGGGGGCCGTTGTGACTTTACAAACGGCTGCCAACATCGACAGCGGCTGGATTCCGCGTTGGACCATTGGCTATACCACCCGACAAACGATGATACTCGAGTTTTCTTCCACGATCGTTTGTCTTATTCTTTCGGGCAAAGTGGGAGGAAATATCGCATCCGAAATTGGCACGATGCGCATCACGGAACAAATCGATGCTATGGAAATCATGGGCATCAATTCTGCGAGCTACCTCATACTTCCGAAAATCGTAGCGGCCATGTTCATCTTCCCCTTCTTGGTGGTGCTATCAATGTTCATTGGCATATCTGCCGGTGCATTTGTTGGCTATACTGCTGGGGTCACTTCACTCAATGATTTCGAATACGGACTGCAATATGATTTCGAAATGTGGCAAGTGAGTTATTCGCTGGTCAAATCGTTTTTCTTTGCCTTCATCATTACTAGCGTTAGCGCCTTCCATGGTTTTTACACCAATGGCGGACCACGCGAGGTAGGTGCCAGCAGCACACGCGCCGTCGTTTATAGCATGGTGCTCATTCTCATCGCCAACTATGTGCTCACACAACTGCTGCTGCTGTGATTGAAGTCAAAAACATATCGAAGAGCTTTGCCGGCAATGCCGTTCTCAAAAACGTGAGCGTCAATTTTCATCCGGGAAAAGTCAACTTCATCATCGGGCGCAGCGGATCGGGAAAATCAGTGCTCACCAAGTGTATTGTGGGATTGATGGAGGTAGATGAAGGAGAAATCTTTTTTGACGAACGCAACTTCACTATTCTAGATCGTTGGGACAGAAAAGATATTCGTCAGGAAATGGGCATGCTCTTTCAAGGAAGCGCTTTGTTCAGCTCACTCACCGTTGAAGAGAACATTCTATTTCCATTGCAAATGTTCAGCTCGATGGCCAAAAGTGAAATGCTCGACCGGGTCAACGTTTGTCTAAAGCGCGTAAATCTGGAAGGGAAAAACAAGCTCTATCCAAGCGAACTTTCAGGCGGCATGCAAAAACGCACCGGCATCGCACGAGCCATTGCCCTAAATCCGCGCTATCTGTTTTGTGATGAGCCAAACTCCGGTCTTGATCCACAAACCGCCATCGTAATCGACAATCTCATTCGCGAAATCACCTACGAGTTCAACTCTACCACGGTTGTGATTAGTCACGACATGAACTCTGTGCTTGAAACCGGTGACCACATCAACTTCATCTATCAAGGTGAACTCAGCTGGAAAGGCAATAAACAAGAAATCCTGCATACCGAAAACGAGGCGCTCAATAACTTCGTTTTCCCATCGAAGTTTATGCAGCAAATCCGCGAGAAGTTGAAGGGATAACGTTTCGAGGGGTTATTCGTCTCCAGCATTTTTTTCACGCAAAGTCCGCGAAGATTAATTCAAAGAAAGTTATTATTACTGCACACACTTCCTGCGCTTAGCGGCAATTCTAATGGCGCGCTTTGCTCGAAATTCAGGTGATTACCTAAACACACTCAATCGCTCCGCATCCAATCGCAAGAAGATAAACAGCAAGAGTGTAAATCCTATCAGTGAAGAACCACCATAACTCATGAATGGCAATGGAATACCAATGATCGGAGCAAGTCCGATAACCATACCCACATTAATAAGCAGGTGCAGAAAGAAAATAGACGCCACGCAATAACCATAAAACCTGGAGAACTGCGATCGCTGGCGCTCGGCCATATTGATGATGCGAACGATGAGAAACACAAACAATGCTACTACGGCAAAGCTTCCTAAAAAGCCCCATTCCTCTGAGATTACACTAAAAATGAAGTCGGTCCATCGCTCAGGCACGTACTTGTTTTTCGTCATTGGACCCTTCATATAACCCTGACCAATCAACCCACCATTGCCAACCGCAATTTTGGCCATGCGCGCGTTGTATCCGGGATCGTCACTCTTCTTTGAGCTCACAGCCGCCGCTTCCGCCGTTTCCGTATCCGAAAGCATAGCCTCACGATCCTCCTCCTTTTCCTCCAAACCGAGCGTCACATAAATGCGAGTCTTCTGGTGTTTCTGCAGTACACCATCGACCAAAAAATTCACAGAGTAACTAAATCCGATTGCGGCAACAGTAGATAGAAATGTGATTAGAAAAAGTTTCTTACGATTGCGAGGCACTACGAAGTTGCGAATAAGAATCATGAAGATGAATCCAATCACAAACACAATCGACATCAGAATGTATACGCCACTTTGCACGCCGAAGTAGGGATAGTCGATGCGGTTGAAACCTGTGATGATACTCAATACTCCAAATACAATTGCACCCAAACCGATGATAAGAATATTACCCGACAAGCCCTCACGATAGAGCGCCAAAATGAAAGCAACAAAAGTGAGCAGCGATCCTACGTCGGGCTGAAGCAATATAAGTGCGGCTGGCAATCCGATGATGAGACCGGCCATCAAACGCGGCTTCCAACTGTTGAATCGCGTTTTTGTGTTGGAGATATACTTCGCCAACATCAGACCAACGCCAATTTTGGCAAACTCCGCCGGCTGCAGCGCGAAACCGCCGATTTGTATCCATGCCTTGGCGCCATTTACCGTGGTACCCACGGCCAGCACAAGTCCTAAAAGCAATATGAATACGCCATAAATAAGTATCGCAAACTTGTTGAAGAACTCGCCCTCCATATACAGCACAAGGAAAGCCAGGAAGCTACTGATGACGATGAACATGAATTGCTTGCCGTACTCTTGACTGATGTCGAATGGACTCGGATTGGCATCAACAACGGCGGCGCTGTAGATATTCATCCAACCGAAAATCACGAAGATGCCGTACACGATTACGGTCAACCAATCGACATTGGCAAGGGGGTGTTGACGGGGTGCACTCATCGGTCGAGGAAATTTGCTTCTAGTATGGTTTTCTCTCGTGGCTTACTGCTTTCGGCAATCGAATCGTTGAGGTATTGCTCAATCATTAACGTTGCCACCGGTGCGCTCCATGTACCGCCAAATCCAGCATTTTCAGTATATACCGCAATCGCAATTTTCGGATTCTCCTTCGGAGCAAAACAAATGAACACAGCATGGTCTTCCTTGCCGCCTGCATTCTGCACCGTGCCTGTTTTTCCGCATACAACAATATCTTTTAATGCTGCACGCGCTGCTGTTCCTCCCGGCTGAAGCACCTTCTCCATGGCGTTGATTACCGTGCTGAAGTGAGAGGAGTCGATTCCCAGCTGATAGCGCTTCATGTATTCCTCACGGGGCGATCCACCCAAACCAATTTGTTTCACTGTATGAGGCCCTACATACCATCCTTTATTGGCAATCACGCATGCCATGTTGCACATCTGCAGCGGTGTCACCAACATTTCGCCTTCACCAATACTGAGCGAGTAGATCGTGCTAAATGCCCATTGCTCTTTGCCGTACCACTTGTCATAGAAAGCTACCCCGGGAACACTACCCGTTTTTACACCCGGAATATCGCTGTGCACATCAGTGCCAAAACCAAACTGTGTGATATAGCTCTGCCAAATTTCCAAGCCTAATCGCGCATCCTTAAATCGACTGCTCTTGTCGCGGTCGGCTTCTACCATGCGATGCATTACTTCGCGGAAATATGGATTGCACGAGTGAACGATGGCCATTTCCAAATCGTCGTTGCTATGATTGCCGTGACATCCAATTATACCGCGATTGCAATGGATGTGCGTTTCCGGCGTAATAGCTCCAATCTGCAAGGCCGTGAGTGATTGCGCGAGTTTGAAGATTGAACCCGGACGATATTGCGCTTGTGTGGCGCGATTAAACAGGGGTTTTTGCACATCGTTCAACAGCACATTGAAGTTGTGTCCGCGCACGCGTCCGACAAGCAAATTGGGGTCGTAAGTAGGCGCAGAAATCATGGCAAGAATTTCACCGGTTGATGGTTCAATCGCGACGATACAGCCACGCTTGTTTTGCATCAACTTCTCGCCATATGCCTGCAGATCGGCATCCATGGTGCACACCAAATCGGTTCCCGGAGTGGCTGGCATGTCTTCCTTATTCCCTGCATGCTCTTTAATGTTCCCCACATTGTCACGAAACGCATAGTTGATGCCCTTCACCCCGCGAAGCTCTGTTTCATAAGCTTTCTCGATACCGCTTTTACCCAAATACTCTTGCTTGGTGTAGTAGGGATTTTTCTTGTACTCCTGCGGAGAAATTTTACCCACATCACCCAGAAACAATGCTCCCACACTTTGCGGATATACACGCAGCGTGCGCGATTCAGCATAGAAGCCTTTGTATTTATAGAGCTGCTCCGACATCGCAGCGTAATCACTTGGAGTGATTTGTTCTACGAGCAGTTGCGGCCGATGAAACTCTCCACGGGCACGCGACTTCGCAAACAGATTATCGATGTCTTCCTTTTTGATCCGCAATAACTGACATATCGAAGTGGTGTCAAACGCACCAACCTTCTTGGGCACTACCATCAGATTGTACACCGTTTGGTTGGTCACCAGCATTTTTCCCGTGCGATCGTATATGATGCCACGCGGCGGATACAGAGGGATTTCCTCTTCAGTGAGGGCTGTGGCTTGCTCCTTCCAAGTTGAATTGACCACTTGCAAAAAGAACAAACGAATGATGTAAATGATTGCAATTACGCAAACGATGAGAATGATAGTAATCTTTCGTCCGTCGTATTGATTCACAACTGCGAGCTTTTAGAGTTGTAGATGAGATATTGACCAATGGTCATGAGCACTAAGGTCGCGAATGTGCTCAGCAGAATATGAAATACCTGATACAAAAAATCGGAAAAGCGAAATACCTCCATAAAGAAAAACCAGCTGTGATGTGCCAGCGTTAACACGCCAGCATAAGTTACGTACCAGGCAAGCCCCATGCGCTGCACAGTGGGCCGCTGGGTTAGGTCGTAACCTTCGCGTGGAGCCAGTATCTTCTGAACGATGGGCTGCAAATAACCCAAGAATACGCATGATGATGTATGCAAGCCAATAGGGCCTGAGAAATAATCCATTAACAAGCCCACGAAAAATGCAATGAACATCACCATCCAACGCGGCGTTTCAAATGGGAGCATCAAGATGGCGAAGATGTAAACCCATGGGAAGATCAATCCATCAAATAGCTGCACCCTGCTTACCACAAGCGCTTGCAGTAAAACCAGGAAGAGTATGCGGATGATATTAACGCTTACCGTTTGCAGCATCTTGTTGTTCGACTTTGTTCAATAATGTATCTTGTTCTTCTTTGAAAATATCACTCACGACGAGCACGTGATCCAACCTACGGAAATCGACACCCATTCGCACTTTGATGAGATGATAATCATTGTCGCTATCATCCACCCAATCCACAATTCCAACATGCACATTAGCCGGAAAAAATGTTGAATAACCGCTGGTCACAATTGTATCACCCTGCGCTACGGGTATGTTCTTCGGTATGTCTATCACATCAGCCAACTGCGCATCGCCTCCCGCCCAAACCAGCGAGCCAAACGCACCTGAACGCTTCAATCGAACGCTCGCTTTAAAATCGGAGTGAATGACGGGCATTACTATCGCAAAATGTTCACTGGCGCTGCGCACCACACCAACGATGTTGCCGCCCGCTATCACGCCCATGTCCGCGCGAACATCACCCAATGTACCACGGTCGATAGTGATGTAATTCTTCTCGCGATTTACTGACGCATTCACCACTTTGGCCGTGCGGTAGTAGTAGCGTTGTAGGGTGGTGGTATCACGCAGAGTATCTACATCCGTGCGCAAATGCCAGTAGTTTTCGGGTGTTGCGCTGCGAAGCAATGCATTCTCCAATGAAAGCTGATCGTTGATTTCACCCAATCGCAAATATTCGGAAAGTTGCGCGCGCTGAGAATAAATTCCACCTACCCAATCGCTGCTGTGCTGTATAAATTCAGACGTATGAAATCTATTGTTGCGAACAAGAAAAGTGAGAGCCAAAGCTTGCAAGCCAAGGAAAAGAAGGAAGATGTAAAACCGACGGAGTAGGGCCAGAATATTCTTCATCTATTCGCTTCGCTGCTTAGGTAAAATTCAAGAAAAAATTAATTCAATGCACTTGCGTCACATTATTCACGCATCAAGAACTGGAACTTGTTGATGTTCTTCAACGCGATTCCTGTTCCGCGGGCCACGGCGCGCAACGGGTCGTCGGCAACGTGCACGGGCAATTTCGTTTTCTGACTGATACGCTTGTCGAGTCCGCGCAGCAATGCGCCACCGCCTGCCAGGTAAATACCCGTTTTAAAAATATCGGCTGAAAGTTCCGGAGGAGTGTTTTCCAAACAACTCATAATGGCTTCTTCAATTTTCGAAATTGACTTGTCCAATGCATGAGCAATTTCTGAATACGATACGGCAATCTCCTTTGGAATACCGGTCATCAAATCGCGACCGCGCACATTGTAGTCTGCAGGCGGATTGTCGAGCTCGGGCAATGCCGCACCCACTTCAATTTTGATTTGCTCTGCTGTGCGCTCACCAATCAAAATGTTGTGCTGACGGCGCATATATTCTTCAATATCCTGTGTGAGTTCGTCACCAGCGACACGAATGTTTTTATCGGTTACAATTCCACCCAATGCAATTACTGCGATTTCAGAAGTACCACCTCCGATGTCGATAACCATGTTGCCCATTGGCTCTTCTACGTCAATGCCTATTCCGATTGCAGCAGCCATCGGCTCGTGAATGAGATACACCTCTTTCGCACCTGCATGCTCGGCGCTATCCTTTACCGCGCGCTTTTCCACCTCAGTAATACCGGATGGAATGCAAATCACCATGCGCAATGACGGTTGAAACAATCCACGACCCTTGGCAATCATTTTAATCATGCCCTTGATCATGTCTTCCGCTGCGTGGAAGTCTGCAATTACACCGTCCTTCAATGGACGAATGGTCTTGATGTTCTCATGGGTCTTGCCATGCATCTGCTGGGCAGTGCGTCCTACCGCTACCGTTTTATTGGTTTGGCGATCGCGAGCAATGATGCTCGGCTCATCCACAACGACTTTGTCGTTTTGAATAATGATGGTATTGGCAGTGCCAAGGTCAATGGCAATCTCCTGTGTTAAGAAGCTGAATAAGCCCATACGTGGTTACTTCTTGAAATTGTGTTTTCCGGTGGTTTTGAGTCGTGCAATATCGGAATGCCACAAGACATCCTACAGCGCACACTTTCTCGGCTCAAATATATCTTCTCAAACACGGCAATTGTGGCGGTTATCCACGGAAAAAACGCGAGTTATTAACTACGCAGTGACCAATGACCAGTGACCAATGACTAGTGGGCAGCATTCATCACTAGTCATTAATCACTGGTCACTATCTTCCTATTTTCGCAATCAAAATTTTACAACTATGTCATTTACTCTTGCACCCCTTCCATATGCATTTGATGCTTTGGAACCCCATATCGACGCGCGCACCATGGAAATTCACCATGATAAACACCACGCGGCTTACACCAACAATCTTAACGCTGCCATCGCCGGTACCGACCTCGAAAACCTTAGCATCGAAGAAATCTTGGTGAAAGGCTTTGACAAGATGCCTGTGCGAAACAATGGTGGCGGTTTCTATAACCACAACCTGTTTTGGGAAATCATGACTCCGGGTGGATCAAACGCTCCAACAGGTGCTCTTGCAGCCGCTATTGACGAGGCTTTCGGCAGCTTTGAGAAGTTCAAAGAAGAGTTTGCCAAGGCCGGCACTACGCGCTTCGGTTCAGGCTGGGCTTGGTTGTGCGTGCACAAAGGCGGTAAAGTTGAAGTTTGCTCAACGGCCAACCAAGACGTGCCTCTCATGCCTGGTATCGGCTGCGGAGGATTCCCTATTCTCGGTATGGACGTATGGGAACACGCATACTATCTGCACTACCAAAACCGACGTCCCGACTACATCACAGCGTTTTTCAACGTGATCAACTGGGATATTGTTGGCCAGAAGTACGACTCAAATAAGTGATCAATGACGAGTGACAAATGACTAGTGATTGGCAGCCGCTATTCACTCTTCATTCGTCATTTGCCACTAGTCACTTGAATAAACTAAAAGCCCGGTTAGCTGTTATAAGCGCATGAACTCGACCCGCTACTGCCCTTCCCTATTCAACTACCAGCGTTTTCGCACCCGCCAGGTGATGGTGGGTGAAGTGGGCTTTGGTGGCGACAACCCCATTCGTCTGCAAAGCATGACGACTACTGATACGATGGATACGGAAGCTACCATAGCTGAGAGTATCCGCATGATCGACGCGGGTTGTGAGTTGGTGCGCATCACCGCGCCCAGCAAGAAGGAAGCGGAAAATCTTGCTCAGATCAAAGCGGGACTGCGGGAAAAAGGATATGCAACTCCAATCGTTGCCGACATCCACTTCACCCCCAACGCTGCAGAAATTGCAGCTGGCATTGTCGAAAAAGTGCGTGTGAATCCGGGCAATTATGCCGACAAGAAGAAGTTCGAAGAAATAGACTACACCGACGAAACCTACACCGCCGAGTTGGCGCGCATCCGTGAGCGCTTCACTCCGTTGGTGCTATTGTGTAAGAAAAATAAAACCGCGATGCGTATCGGCACCAACCATGGTTCCCTGAGCGATCGCATCCTATCACGCTATGGCGACACACCGCTGGGCATGGTGGAAAGCGCCATGGAGTTTTTGCGCATATGCCGCGATCACGATTTTCACGAAATCGTGATTTCGATGAAGGCCAGCAACACGCAAGTCATGGTGCAAGCCTACCGTTTGCTTGTCAATCACATGATGAGCGAAGGCATGAACTACCCGCTGCACCTCGGAGTTACCGAGGCCGGCGATGGTGAAGACGGCCGTATCAAAAGCGCTGTCGGCATTGGCACTTTGCTCGAAGATGGATTGGGTGATACCATTCGCGTATCGCTCACCGAAGCGCCGGAAGCAGAGATTCCCGTGGCTCGCATGCTTGCCGAGCACTACGAAAAACGCGCAGGACATGCGCCCATTCACGAAGTGCCCGTGCCCATCAATCCGTTTGAATACACACGCCGACACAGCGCCACCGTGCTCAACATCGGAGGTAAAAATGTTCCGCGTGTCATCATGGATTTTTCGCACCGGGCTGAAATCACTGCCGCGAGTTTATTCGCTGTTGGCTGCAACTACTCGGTGCCGCTCGACAAGTGGAACCTCACCGATATGGCGTGTGACTATATCTATTGCGGTTCGAACAGCGTTGACTTCGAAATTCCCGGCACACTGGGGCTCATTTTCAATCGTGCAACCTGGGAAAAGCACTCCACGAAAGACCGCTGCTATCCGCTCATCGCTATCGATGAGTTGCACAACCTGCCCCAAGCCGAAGCTGTGTTTGTGCGTGCTTCGTTGAGTGATCTCACAGAAGAACGCATCGCGACAATCAAGATACACAGCAACCTTGTGTTGGTCATCACTACTTCGCATGCGCATGGCATGGCAGAACAACGTGCCGCGTTTTTTACGCTGATGAATGCAGGATGCGACATCCCTGTGATGGCGTGGCGCAGCTATAGCGCACTCAACGAAGATCAATTCATGTTGTATAGCGCAACCGATTTGGGAGCATTGCTCATCGACGGATTGGGGGACGGTATATTCATTAGCGCACCGGAAATCCCCATGCAGCGCGTGAACAGCACAGCCTTTGGAATACTTCAGGCTACACGTACCCGCATTTCCAAAACAGAATACATCTCTTGTCCGAGCTGCGGACGCACGCTTTTCGATTTGCAAGAAACCACGGCCAAGATTCGTTCACGCACCTCGCATTTGAAGGGCTTGAAGATTGGCATCATGGGCTGCATCGTGAATGGTCCGGGCGAAATGGCCGACGCCGATTATGGCTATGTCGGCACAGGTCCCGGTAAAATCACCCTCTACAAAGAGAAAAACGTGGTCAAGAAAAACGTACCAGAAGACCAGGCCGTT
>CANHPZ010000080.1 GCA_947462725.1 Flavobacteriales bacterium | reverse complement strand
GAACGCATCACCCTTAGCCATGAACTGTAGCAGATCGTCGGGCTGCATAAATCCGTGATGGTGAATATTTTCATGAACTACGCGCTGTTGCCAAAGTGGTCCTGTGCCGATGGCGTGCAATTCCCAATTGCTTTGTAGCTCAGCTTTTAGCTCGAGGAAGGATTCAAAAAGTGGAGTTACGAATTTTTCCGTTGCATATCGCCCGGCATAGATGAGCCGCTTGGGCGCAGCCGATTGTCGGGATATAGAAAGGAACTTGGGAACATCCGAAGAATAGGCGCCGGTGATAATATGCTCTCTGTTAAAACCGAGATGCTTGGCGAATTGCACTTGTTTTGCGCCGGGAACGAAAGCATAATCGAATTTTGGTTGAATGAAAAACCGGCCGTAAAGAGCTGATAATTGATGTTTCATGGAACCGTTCCACTGGTTGTCGAAGCCAAGTAGTGCAGGGCATTTGCGGCCTTGTATTGCTGTGAGATAGTCTTTATCAAACCAACCCCCAACAAAGACCAGGTCATAATTACCATCACTTACAAGCTTGCACAATTGATCTGTCGTGAAATCCTTACGCGAATGGATGTGTATGCGTGAGGAGTGCTGGAATTGAAATGGCGCATCACTGTTTACAGGATAGGCCACCACATCGGCTTGCACGTCGTGGGCCTGACACAAATGGTCGAGGCAAGCCACAAAGTATCCGGCCAATTCTTTATAAAGAACAAGAATTCTTTTCATCTTCGCCACAAATTAACAGCAAAGTATGACGATTCAAAAGTATGAAGATTGGATGCGTCCGCAGGTGGTGCGCTTGTTCGATATGGAATACGGCACAGGTGAGGCAGCTTTTGATCGGTTGTTTGGACTTTTTTACGAGCATGAATTTCAACGTAGCAATTGCATTCGCATTGTAGCGGTGGACGGTGAGCGAGTGGCCGGATTTCAGTCATTTTTTTACTGGCCTGTGGTGTTGGATGGTCGTGAAATTCGTTCATACCAAAGTGGCAATTCACTGGTGCATCCCGACTACCGTGGGAAGGGCTTGTTTGGCAAGATGCTCAACTTTATTCATGAGCCGGGAAGTGGATTTGATTGTGAGTTGTTGATGGGCTTCCCTGTTGAAGCCTCATACAATTCATTCATCCGCAACAAGTGGCACAACCCCTTCAATTTGCAGTGGTTCGTTAAGCCCATGAATCCTATTCTCGCTCTTTTTTCGAATCCGGAAAAGCAATTGCGCAAGGCGTGGGGCGAACGAAAGATGTTGGATTTTAAGCCTGACCAAAATTGCTCAGCCGTTGCACAGCGAGCAGACTTTGATGATTATCGCATGGCCTACGAAACGGGAGATTTCTATCGATTTACATTCGAAGAAAATGGTCGCAAGGCCTATTTCGAGATGAAGGCTCAGCGCCGAAAAAAGATAATACGCGAGCTGGTTATTGGAAAGATGCTATTGAGTGAGGTCGATCAAGATTTTATGGAGCGGGCACTTGAAGCATTGGCAAAGGAAGTTCGCAAGCACGCCAATTTCACGTTGCTGTCGATAGCATTAAACAATCAGAGTTCTGCTCAGCAGCAGGCCGCTGTTCGTGTCGGGTTTCGTCGCATCGAGAAGCAGATCTATTTCATTGCGAAAGGAAAATGTGCAGACGATGCGAAGGATTGGGGTTCGTGGTGGATTTTCCGAGGTGATATAGATACGTGGTAATGAAAGCAAAACTTATAAATATGGCAAAGGCTTGGGCGGGTTCGCTCGAGTATAGTTTATCTCCATGGCATTATGCCGCTGATGAGTTGGTGGTGCTCTGCATGCACTCCACTCCAAAGAGCCATAGTGCGGCGTTCGATAGCATTGTAAAGTTTTTACTGCAACATTTCAAGCCATTGGCGCCAGCAGAATTGGCGGATTATTTCGAAGGAAAAATCAGTGCCGGCCCCTACGTGCTTTTCACCTTTGATGATGGTCTAAAGAATAATCTTTACGCAGCGCAGGTGCTCAATGCTCATGGATTGAATGCCTTGTTTTTTGTGGTTCCGGATTTTGTTGAAGCATCAGATCAGACAGCATACTACCGCGCACATATCAGAAAAACAATTGACTCCAATTTCGATAAGGAAGAAGAGGATTTTACAGCCCTTTCGATACCCGAATTGCAAGCATTGATGAGCCAAGGACATAGGATTGGCTCACATAGTATGAGTCACTTGTTGCGCGCCTCGAGTGACGCCGACATGATAGAGCGCGAAGTAGCTAGCAGCAAGAAATGGCTCAATGAAAAATTGAATACAGATGTTGATTCATTTTGCTCTCCCATCAACACTAATTTTTCCATCAGTCAATCATCGAAGCGTAGTATAGAGAAGAACTACACGTTTCATTTCACTACGTTTCCGGGGTTGCACACGGAGCAGAAAGACCCAGCATTGGTTTATCGAAGAAACATTGAAGTCAATTGGTCATTGGGCAAAATCAAATATGCGCTTGGGAAAGCCGACCTCGGGCGTTGGAATCGCGAAATAGAGCGTTATCGGCAGCTTTAGTTTCTGCCTTTCGAATGGCCATTGTTTCTTTATTCTGCACATACAGGTAGTAGTATAGCCAAAGAAAAAGAGGGAATCCATTGATGAAATAGTGGCCCTGTCTTACGAGGTAGATGACGATAATGATGGTTAGACTGTTTGAAATAACCCACGTAGCATCATCCATTGCATTGCCTTTGTAAATCCAGCATCGGAATAATAACATCATCATTACACCCAGTCCGTATATGCCCGTCTCAGACATCAATCTCAGGAACATAGAATTGGCATCCATTTTATTGAAGTCGATTTGCACTGCTCCTTGAATATTGGTCAAAGAGTATTTATCGAAAGCAGTAGGATGTGAGCCTAGGCCGGTGCCGAAAATGGGGTGTGATTTGAAGTTTTCCCAAGCTACGTGTGAATTGTTGTAGAGCACGAAACTGCTTCCGTGAATCGAATAGTCATAGATGTTTTCAGTGTTGTAGATTTCGAATGTACTGTCGTATCTCTCTCGAAATTCTTCAACGTTGTTATACGCATATGAGAATGAGACAATGAAAATGGGTAAGAAGATGAAGAAATAGCGGAAGAACCCCAAATTGATGAGTAGCAAAATGATCGAAATGAATATGGCCAATATCCCCAAACTGGAGAAGGTAAGCGGGAATACAGCAACGATAAATAAACTCTGAAATTTGCTAATGAAGAGCGGATTTCTTTTGGTGGAATTGTAGAGTGAAGTGAAAAACGCCGGCGAAATTACGGCTGCAAAATAAGCGGGCTCCGATAGCACGGAGTTCATACGTATACCTAAACCTCCATAGGTAGGACCCCATTTGTTGAGAATCCACTTCCAGTTATAGCCGGGGGTGAAACCTGCAAAATAGGAGGTCAATTGAAACAGCCCCAAAGCGGATACAATAAAGGCGGATTTCATATAAAGCCTGTAGAGTTCCTTGATGTCGAAATCGTAACTCTGCACTACGAAATGGTAGAACAGACAGGCGGCGAAGAAACCGATGAAGGTTTTAAAGAACTGTTGAGTCGTATTGAGGTCAATTGCGCAGTAAAGCAGGCCGGAAAGAAGCAGCGGAACAAAAACCAGCACAGGCCATCGAGGCAATCCGAATTTTACAAGAAAGAATGGAAAGTATGCAATGAATATCAGATAAGCGAGGTAGAACTCGAATACGTTCTTTGACAACAAATACGAATAGGCGTAGAGGCTGGCGAAAATCAGGAATATGGAAAATTTTCTGAACACTTTCTGTTATGATTCTTTTTCTCCGCTCTGCACAATGGCATAGTTGGCCTTACGCTGAATGAATGGTTTCTCGATATATTGGTAGCTAAGAGCTGATGTTAGCAAAGTTAGGGCAATGGATATGCAATAAATAGCCAGATTCTGGACCCATGTGATTTCGTATGGCATGTCAAAACAGGCATCCATCATTTGGAACGTGAACGTGATGCAAATGAGGTGGTACATGTATATGCCGTATGAAATTTTGCCCAAGTAATTGAACCAGGCATGGCGCAGGCGATATAGGCAGTTCTCATTGCAGCCAACGTTCATGATAATGATAAGGCAGGGCACACTAAGCAATAAATACAAGGCATTGTAGAGTGAAGTTGGAGTGAAAAGGATAATAGCCGGCAAAGCGAGCAATGAAGCAACTTGAGTAAACGGATGATAAATGAGTTTTAGCGCTCGGCTCTTTTGATAGTAAACAATGCAAGCACCAATGCCTCCCAAAGCCATGGATTCGAATTTGAGTGTACTGAGCAGTCGCTTGAAAATGTCGGCAGTACTAAACTGCAGGAGGTCGGCATCGCCCTTAATAGCAGGCGATAAAAAATGGAAATAGATAAAAGCACCGGCTTTGATGGCAGTAAGCACCACTAGAAAAATAACAATGTTGCGGAGATGTTTTTTTGAAAACAAAATGAATAACGGCCAAAACAGATAGAATTGCTCTTCAACACCAATGCTCCACAATTGACCAAGATTGGGCACTGACTCCATGAGGTATGCAAAACCGAAGTTGGGCACCATCAACGAGTAGGTTATTAGATTAAACCAAAAATGTTCATTGAGTAAACGCTGCTGCGATGGTATCACAAACCAAGACAGGTGCGGCAACACGAAGAAGCCAAGGATGATGAGCAGGAAATACAGTGGCCAAATCCTTAAAATCCGGCGCACATAGAACTTGCGCACATCAATGCTCTGATGCTCCTCCTTTTCGCGTAAGAGGAGGTAGGTAATCAGAAACCCACTAAGAACGAAAAAGAAAATAACTCCGAAGTAACCGCCAAAGGTTACAAAAGGACTCTGCCATGGAATGGGCTGCGGAGGCCCTTGACGCCAAATCGATTGCCACGCATTACCAATAAACCAGTCATCGGTTTTCAGCCACAGGTGGCATTTGTGAAAGAGCAGTTTCTTGGTAAGTTCAATGTGCGTTAAGACTACTGCCATTGCCGCAAAAAATCGCAGAGAATTTAAGCCCGGGAAGTATGTTCTTTTCGCCTCCATAAGTGAGGTGCGAATATAACTAGAGGCGAAGCTTTTCAGATAGTTTCGTTGCGGTGAGCGCTGCAATTTTGTCCCAGGTGAAATCTTGAATGCGCTGAGCAGAAACATGTTTTTTTGCTTCAATTTCAGATGGCTCTGCTTCAATGATGCGCTGCAGCAGGTCGCGTAGTTCTGAGGAGTTGCCAGGCTTCACAAACCAGCCATTATGTTCGTCCACTACACTTTCGATGGCTCCTACTCGAGTGGTCACAACCGCTAGCCCGCGCGCCATAGCTTCCATAATTACATTGGGCATGCCTTCGGAATGCGAAGGCGCAACCAGAATATCGCATTGATCAAGCAACGCCATCATCTTAGCGCTTTCACCAATCGATCCATGATAGGTTACTGAATTCGATTGTAGTTGCTTTGATTGAGGGATGGGTCCTGCGAAATGAAAATGGAAACCCTTTGTAGTGCTCAGGTTGCTCAGGGCCGCTTGTATTTCCTCAATGCCTTTGCGGCGTTCAAAACGGCCTACAAAGCAGAACTGTATAGTTTCTGTGGCTTTATGCGATGGTTTTGTAACACACCATGATGCATCGATTCCGGTGGGTACTTCAATGATTTTATCTGCGCTAATTCCGATTTTTTCGATGAGCTGAGTAATACCTCCGCCATATGAAAATACGAAATCAGCATGAGTGTTATTCCATAGCACGGGCTTTTGAAGCAATTTGTTCTGAAGCCACATTTTGAAGTTTGCCGGCTTCTGGAACATTTCATAGCCGTGAAATTTGACGCCAATAGGTGGCATCTGTTTCATCTTTTTTTTCTGTTCCAGAAAATACCAACCTGCAAATCCCTTCGCATAGATGAAGTCAAATTCATTCAGTCTTGATTTGAGTCGTTCGAAAATGCTCTTCGAATATCCGTAAGACTCATAGAGATAATGCCCCGGAAACCAAGAGCGTTGAGGGAAGCGCAGCGTAATGACTTCCAAGTTTTTCATTGCTTCCTCACCGAATACATGGGAAATTTCTGTTGGTGTGGGCAACGGTTTTCCGCCATATATACAATGCACAAGTGTAATGGAGTGGCCGAGCTTGGCTAGGTTCAAAGCCAGCAATTGACTGTGCTTTTGCATGCCTCCAACGGTGAAGGGCATGATGCCATCGGTTAATAGTAGCAAGCGCATCAGGCGAATTCCAGAATTTTTTCAGCGATTTTATCCCAGGTGTAATTGGCTTTAACACGCTCGTGAAACGATTCAGCATAGCGCACGCGAATGACAGGGTCTTCAACGAGCGTCTCAATGGCGGTCAATAAACTATGCTGATCCGGGTCAACGAGAATGCCGTCAACCTCACCGGTCATGACGTCTTTAACACCCGCATATTTCGGAGCTATGATGGCCAATTTCTTTGATCCGTATTCAAATAGTTTGATAGGTGAACTATACCAATTGCAATTCGCCAAAACGGCAATATCTGTGACTGTGAGATATTCCCTCACTTTATCCCCCGGCGCCTTGCCGGTGAATATGACCTCGTTATCAATACCTAATTTTTTCGTGAGCAACTTGAGGTCTTCCAAAATTTCTCCATCACCCATGATGAGCAATCGAATGTTTTTATTGCTTCGGCTCCGAACGGCGTTGTATGCTTGAATCAGAATGTCGACACCATGATAAGGGAATATGGATCCAACGAAGGTGATGAGAATCTCATCCGTTGAAAGATTCAATTCTTTGCGCGCTGTGAGCATCACATCCTCGCTTGCCGGCAATGTGAATTCTTTGCGCGCTGCATTTGGAGTAACGGTGATACGCTCTACTGTGAAAGGATATTTTTTGATGAAGTAATCTTTCAAGCTGCTGGCTACAACAAAGGCTTGATGCACCGCCTCCATTTGCTTGCGTTCGTTGCGCTCTGCTCTGCCACTAAAGAGACTCTTGTAGCTCATTAGTGGTTTTTCTATGGTGTATGGCGAATTGATTTCAACCATGTATTTTACCCCCTTTGCCTTTGCAACTCGGTAGCCGCAACCCATAATGTAATATACCCTTTCGTAAATGAAATCGGGTTTGTGCTCCTCTATTAATGCGGCGAGTTCTTTTTCAAAAGATTTGTCGATCCACATGAGTTGGATATCACGCAAGGATTCCCAAATAATTTTAGGCAGGATGGCCTTAATGCCTTTGCGGATGCTGTTTTTGAAGGAGCCGGTTGGAGCCGGTTTGTAATTGTCTTGATTTTTATTAGGCGACGCCCAAATCACCTGATGTCCTTTCTCTTCAAAGCCATGCATCACTTCACGAATGTGTACGCCGGGTCCGCTGATGTCGTGCATGCTGATGTGTGGGTGTGGACTGAGGTAAATTATCTTCATCGAAATAGAGTAATGAGTTGTTTTGTTGCAGCGGTTAAGCTGTATGCGCCAATATCGTTGTGGGGCGAAAAATTAAACGTGTTGTTTTTAATATGCTCATACCACGGGTATACATCTTGAGACTTCCAAACATAGCCCATTTCATTCTGCTCAACGAATTGAGCCACTTCTCCGCCATGGGTTGCAACTAGATATGGCTTTTGAAATGGCAGATTGTCATAAAACTTAGTGGTGAACTCGTTCTTCTTGTGCTCGGGCAGCAAAATTAGAAAGGCATCCGCTTGTGAAGCTATTGTGTAAAATGATTTACCCGCAGTGGGGTGAATGCTAATCGAGGGAACATCGCGCATGAATACTGGAACGCTGGCATCAGTATATATATCGAGGTGAACCTTGTATTCGCCATGATTATGTTCTAGGAAAAAAGCCACAACCTTGCGCAGTTCCGGCTCAAGGTCCAGGTACAAATCTCCTCCATACACGATACGAAATTCTTTTGACGAGCTGTGCTTCGACAGCGCGAGATTCTTGAAATCATCTTCATCGAAAAAATGATGAAGGGTGAACATTCTTCCCGTTTGAATAGATCGCTCGGATGCAAACTGAATCAACTCTTGTACTATACCACTCGCCGGTGATAGAATGACGTCTGCGAGTTCAAGAACACGCGCTTGCTTGAGTGTTTCATATGCTTTTCTTTTGGCGTCAAGCGAAGCCATGCCGTAGTTTTTGGCATACAACCAAGGGTCACGAAAGTCTACAATATATTGGAGGTTGCGATTGGCCGCATTCCATTCGCCAATGGAAAATAGCAGATGCCACGGAGCGCCTGTTGCAATGATCCGACTGATGGGAAAATCGGAACAAATACGTTCGCATGCGGGAATGAGGAATTTGTCCCAAGTCGCGGAGAGGTCATAGATAGTCCCCTTCACTTGGCGCTTGAGGCGAATTAACTCCAATCTGTAGCGCAGTTTGTCGATAATACTTGATCCTGGATGTGATAGGATAGATGGGTAGGTGCGGCGAATACTTGTGACCTCGATGTTGGGATGCTTCACATCGTCTGTCCAAATGGAGGGCTTGTTACCGGGAATGGGGTCAGCTTTAATGACGTGTACTTTGTAACCCTCGTTGGCAAGGCCTTTCGCGAGCTTGCCCCACCGGCGGCCTCCTATGCCTTGGTTGGGAGGGAAGTCGAAATTGATTAGTAGTATGTGCTCACTCATGATTGCAAAGGATTGGGAAAGTGATTATGCAGATACTTTGTCAAATGGTGCTGCTCGAAAAAAGCAGTGCTACTCATTCGGGCGGAGGCTCCAATCAAAGCCGCCAATTCATCATAGGTTTCAAAGCAAATCGCAGTGAGTGGACTGTTGGACTTGGGGAATGCATGTTCAGGAATGCGCTTGATGATGGTTTTAAAGCCGCAGTACAGTCGCTCGAAAATGATGGTTGAATAACATGTCACCGCAATGTCTGTTTCATGAAAACGAAATGTGGTGCCCTTGTCCGCTGCTGCGATTGTGAAAGCGCTTGAACCAATGATGTCTGTGTAGTATGCGATGAGATCATCTGCGCTCACGTTTTTGCGCTCTTTGGGATGCGGATAAATGACAAGCGAATATTCGGGATTCTCATTTAAAAAACGACCGAGCATGCGCAATGTTTGCTCTTCGGCTTCAGCAACGGTGGATGCCTTCTTGACCAAGCCGAGTTTTTTTCTTACCCACTCTCCATGAGAGTAGAAGCCAAGTTTTTGTTTGCCGATATTCAGACCACCACGTGTATACAGATCATAGTAGGTGTGTGCTCGTTCCGGAGGCCAAGTCAGGAATTCGGTTACAATGAAATTCTCTGCGAGCAGCGGCAATTCATCGAAGTGATAGCCGCTGGAAAGAACCAATGCATCGGAAAGCACAATGGCATTGTGAGCCGAAAGAGGACCGGGTGATGGAACTTTGGTGGTATGCACATCATACGAACGCGTGCACAGGTAAAGGAAGTTGCTGTCAACTTCGAAGGGCACGAAGTCGTATATCCTAACAATGCGGTGCTGTTTGATTTTTTTCAGCAAAACTGCAACTTCCAAGACTTCAATCACCGTGAGGGCAATGTTGCGTCGCTGCTTGCTGAATGCTGATCGAATAGTCTGCGTAATGGCAAATACAAGCCAATACGCCCATTCCATCAGGCTGAATTCTCCCTTGAATGAAAGTTGGTCTTTGATAGCATAGGTTAAATCCGCGCGGCTTGCCATGTTCCCGATGTACTTCTGCACGTTGTTGTGATCGCATGAAGAGGAACTGATGATTATGGCATCCGAGGTTCCCCATGGAATGGCCGCTGTCGGTGTTATCCTACTGCGACGAATCGCCGATTTTATCATGGATAACCCAATAAGCGCATTTTTGTCTTCGCTCACATTCAAACGAAAACTCGATGTCTGAAATAGATTGATACCCGCTAATTTGGACTCTTTGCTAGAAGATTTACTGTCAATAGAGCGTTCTAAAGTTCTGCAAAATCGGATTACCCCAATAAGATCAGATTTTAAGCTTGATTTGCTGAAGGCAGCGTTTTGCATGGGGTAGGTTTAGACGTAAATACTTCGTTGGCGAAGGTATTCACAGATTCATAAAAATGACTTACGGCATTTCTGAATCACGTGTTTTTTTTTACGATGGATGAATCCCATACCCCGCGAAGATTCTGCATATTTGCAAATCATCCAACCGCCCACATGAGTATGAAAGAACATAGGCTAAATGCTGGTTTTGGTGTCTTGCTTCAAGCTAG